>NZ_LKEK01000037.1:0-139842 GCF_001466905.1 Pseudomonas sp. ICMP 3272 | reverse complement strand
GAGCGTCCAGAACGGCATGCCCACGCGGAGCATGGGCACGATGGTGATCTTGCGGACGCCTATCGTTCCAAATGCTTCAGTGAGGTCAGGATCGGACGCGGAGCGTCCAGAACGGCATGCCCACGCGGAGCATGGGCACGATGGTGATCTTGCGGACGCCTATCGTTCCAAATGCTCCANTGGAGCATGGGCACGATGGTGATCTTGCGGACACCTATCGTTCCGCACGCTCCAGCGTGGGAATGCCTTGGGTGACGCTCTGCGTCACAGATTTGCGCCACGCTGCACAGTTAAGGTCGGGCGCCTCTCGTCTTGTGCTTACGCATGTGGACGAGAGGCGGTGGTCAGGCCTTGTTGGATTCGTGCATGCGCGCCAGCTGGCGTTCGAGCATCGAAGGGTAGGGCTCCATCAGGCGTTCTACACAGCACGCGCCTTCAGGGCTGGCGATAGGGCGGATGCGGGCGCGCTGGCGGATCAACGGGTCGTCGTTGATGCGGCGTTCAACCAGCAGCAGATTGCGGCTGTGCTGAGACAGCGCCAACGCATCCTGCGCCGTTTCAGTCAGCAGCAGATCGATCTGGCTCAGACCACTCAGGCCCTCACCCAGCGTCAGGCCCAGTTGCAGTTGCAAGGTGATGCCGCTGTCGGCCACCTCGATCTGCAAGGCGTGGCTCAGGGCACGCAATAGCTCGCCGCAGCAGATTGCGTTGGTGAGGTAGTCATCACCGCTTTCGTGGCTGTGAAACAGCATCAGGGTGCTGCCATCGTTCAGGGTATGCAGCTCGCTTTCATACAGCGAGGCGGCCTGATCGAGGCAGTCGCGATAACGTTGCAGCAATTCGGTCAGTCGTGCACGCGGCAGGCGGCGCAATTGGTCCTGCGCGCCTAATTGCACGGCCAGCACAGCACTGTTGTGCGGCTCGACGGGCGCTACCGGCGCAGCCACCGGGCGGGCAACTGGTGCGGTATTCGAATTGTCACGCAGGTCCGCAAACGGATCTTCGTCGTCTTCATCTTCTTCGGCAACAATGCGACGCTGGACTGGCGGTGCCGGCAGGCGCGGCTTCGGTTCGCTGCTGCGTGCCGAGACCGGTGGTGCAGGTCGCTCTTCCGGCTCCAGGTATGGATCGTCACCGTCGTCCTCGTCACCTTCATACTCGGGTTCGGGCAGCGGTTCCGGCTCCGGAACCGGTGGTGCGAACGAGGTGCGCAGTTGCCGGGCCAGATCGCCGATTTCATCCTGGCGGTCGGTAGCCGGTGTGTACGGGTCGATATCGCGCAGCCAGATGCGCATCTGCATCAATGGCGTGGAGATATGGCGGCCGAGGCGCAGGCTCAGGGCCAGTGCCAGGGCCAGCAGAATGCCCGCCAGAATGCCCATGCTCTGCAGGCTGATGGTCATCGGCTGCTGGAACTGTGACATGTCGAGGCTGATGCGCAGATGACCTGCCATCACGTCCTGAAACGTGATCTTGATTTCATAAAGGCCCTGAGCCTCGCCCAGAAGCCCGTTTTTCGGGCGCTGGCCAGCCTCCGCAAGAATGCGGTTATCCACACTGTAGATAGCGGCATGCGCTACCAGCGGGTTCTTGACCAGATTGCCCAGCAGCACGTTGAGACTGAGGATGTCGTTGGACACCAACAGCTCGGTGGCCGAGGTGGCGGTCTGGGTCGTCAGGGCCTGCCCCAGCGCATCAGCCTGTTCATGCATGGCCTGCTTGAATTGCAGACCCATGACACCGGCGTAGATCACCAGCGCCAAAGCGACCAGGATCACGTTATGGCTGGCAATGCGCAAAGCGATCGGTACACGGCGATGACGCAGGGCACGAAAGATGAGCAGGAAGAAATTATCGGTTTTAACGGGCGTGGGCCGGTTCACAGAGCACGGCTCTTTCGGTGAAGTTGTCGCGCAGTATAACGAGCGACCCAGTGGCGGCAAAGCGCTGCCTGTGCCCGGTGGTCACTGAATGTGGTTAGAATGCGGTTTTTTTCCACTACGGGGGTGCGCCTTGCGCGAAATCGTCCTGATTAACATCACTGGTGTCGACCGTCCAGGTCTCACTGCTGCCATCACCGGCGTCCTCGCCCAGGGTGGTGTGAACATTCTCGATATTGGTCAGGCGGTTATCCACGACACCCTGTCGTTCGGCATCCTGGTTGAAATTCCGGATACCGTGCAGGGATCCTCGGTGCTCAAGGACATCCTGCTCACCGCCTACGAACTGGATCAGCAAGTCCGTTTCACTGCGGTGTCCGAAACCGACTATCAACACTGGGTCGAAGGCCAGGGCAAGGCGCGTCACATCGTTACGCTGCTGACCCGTAAGGTCACGGCCGAGCAATTGCAGTGCGTCAGCGCCATCACGGCTAAATACGGGCTGAATATCGATCAGATCGATCGTCTGTCCGGGCGTATGCCGCTCGACACGCCGGCCGACAAGGGCAAGGGTTGCATTGAGTTCACCGTGCGCGGCGAGCCTGCCGACCCGAAAGCCATGCAGGCCGAATTCCTCGCGGTTGCCCAGGATCTCAACGTAGATATCGCGTTCCAGCAGGATTCGCTGTTTCGCCGCAACCGGCGTCTGGCTGTGTTCGACATGGACTCGACCCTCATTGAGGCCGAAGTGATCGATGAGCTGGCCAAGGCTGCAGGCGTAGGCGAGCAGGTTTCCGAGATTACCGAGCGGGCGATGCGCGGCGAACTGGATTTCAGCGAAAGCTTCAAGGAGCGTCTGGCTCTGCTCAAGGGCCTGGATGTCAGTGTGCTGGATGAAATCGGCGCTTCTCTGCGCTTGACCGAAGGCGCTGAAACGCTGTTCTCCGAGCTCAAGCGTCTGGGTTACAAGACCGCTATTCTTTCGGGTGGCTTTACCTACTTCGCCAAGCAGCTGCAAGCAAAGCTGGGCATCGATTATGTGTACGCCAACGAGCTGGAAGTGGTCGATGGCAAGGTAACCGGCGTCGCCGTAGAGCCGATCGTCAATGCGCAGCGCAAGGCAGACCTGTTGCGCGAGTTGGCGCATAAGGAAGGCTTGAGTCTGGAGCAGACCATCGCGGTCGGCGACGGTGCCAATGACTTGCCGATGCTGGCGATTGCCGGGCTGGGTGTCGCATTCCGCGCCAAGCCATTGGTCAAGCAATCGGCAAAGCAGGCGATTTCAACGCTGGGGCTGGATGGCGTGCTGTATCTGTTGGGTTTTCGCGACCGCGAAGGAAAGCGCTGAGTCTTGCGCCGTAGTCGTTGCAGTGTCCGCGACAATTGCAGCGATTACAGCGTGCCCCACAGAGAATCGAACTCTTGCCCTGGTTTTGCCTTTTCGACCTCGGCGGCTTTCGGCGCATCGTAGATCTGATACTCGAACTGGTTGTAACTGGCGCTGCTGATGCGCCGGTTGCTCAGTGAGGCACGGCGCTCTTCGCCCCCGACGTTGATCATTACCTTGCTGCCCTCCTGAAAGGGCAGGCGCGGTGCGAGCAAGGTCGCAGGTTTTTCCATAGCGCGTACTTCCGGCAGCATCAGGGTTCGCAGGTACTGGCTATTCTGTTGTTCACGAATCAGTTGCATGCCGCACGGCTGGGCAAAGGGGGCGATCAGTTCGATGCCCATTTGTGTGCCGCCGCTGCGCACTTGCCGGACCCAGCGCACAATGGCAATGCTCCAGCCCTGGCCGGAGTCGTCCTGAATACCTACCAGTTCGCCAGCCTGTAACTGATGAGGCACTTCCTTCTGCCACGCAAGGCAGTAACCGCCCGGGCTGTGGTTGACGATATTCAGGTCGAAGGTCGGAAACGTGTGCTGACCGTTGGAAAGCGAGTCGTTATCGCCATCGTTCTTCGGGTATTCGATTTCTTCATAGGGCAGCAGGTGCGATGAGGTCTTGCCGCGCTGTGTATCGAAGGCTGAAGCCCAAGGGTCGTCTTCGTCATCATTGGCGATCTTCAGCGAAAAACTCGCAGCACTGCCTGCGCTGTTGAGTTGCAGGAGCTCGCTGAACGACTTCTGACCGGCTACATAAAAATGCAGTGCGCTCATGCCTATGCACAGCTTCAGGGTGCCCTGGCCTGCCGTGCGCTGAAAGGTCCGCTCGGCCACATCACCCCAGGCGGCCGCCAGATGTTGCAGCAGGTCGGTATTGATACCGGTAGGAATCAGCAGTCTGGACGGGCTGCGCTGGTCGTCCGGCAAGGCCAGGTACTGGTTGATTGCCTCTGCCAGCGACTGGGTGTCGATACCCAGTAGCCTCGGTGATTGTTCATCGCTGAACAGGGTGCGATACAGCGGCGGTTTGTCTGCCGTCGGGTCCAGAGCAAACAGGCTGTTCTCCCCGGCAGGCGATTGCAGCCTGACCAGCGGGCTCCAGGCCTCGAGTGCATCGGCCAGTTTGCCGATGTTCAACTGCCGCATCTGGTTGCAGCGCGAACACCCCATCAGCAGCGCGATCACATACGTCTGTTCCACACTCAACGCCTTGGTGTGATGAGCCAGAGGTTCTTCGACCGGCGTGTTGTGCAACTGGTACTGGCGGGCAATCTGGTAGATCTGATGCAGTTCGAGCCACAGACCGTCCTGCACCGGGCAGTAGAGCTGATTGGCGCGAATCAGCGGTCCGTTGAGCCCATGCAGTGCTCGTTGCAGTGCGGTGCTGAAAAGTCCGGCCTGATCCCTGGTGTAGCGGGGTGCTACCTGCTGGATGATCTGCTTGTAACCGGTCGCCAGATGGTTTTGCAGGGCCTGGCAAAGATTGGCGACCTTGCGCGGCCGCTCGTCCAGCACAATGGCCTGGTTGAGAAAGTGGCGCTCAAGGTGCTTGCAGACGAAGTACACCTCGGGGCGCAGCAGTTCAAGCAGTTGCAGGCGGTTTTCGCTGGGGGTGATCAGTTGGTTCAGCTCGGTCAGCCCTTGATAGAGCTGGCGTGCCATTTCTCCCAGGTTTGCTTTGGGCAGCCTGGAGATCCAGCGTTTGAGGTCGCGGGGGTTGGCTTCACAGAATGTCAGGCTCGACTGCGCTGGCGTGGGGGCACGCAGCAGCAGAGGGAGGCTAAAATTACTCATGTGACAGGCGAACTCCAACAACTCATTGGCCCGGACGGTGGCTTTAAATGGGGGCTGACGTCATCGCGGAGCGGCGACATGTCGAGCATACGCCCATGAAAGTGCGAAGTATCCTACAGCACCGATCAGGCAACTTTACCAGTATCGGTATCACTACGCAGTAAATATGGCCTGGAGCCATTACTGTCCGGTCTTAAACTGCATGAGCGCCCCTTTTAATTGGGCGCCCATGTCAGGCACTGTGACTTCAAGTCACGATCATGCCTGTGTCGGAGCTGCCAGTGCCTGGCCCATCTGTACCTTGGAGCCAGCGGACAGTTGCTCGGCCCATTTCACCTGATTTGGCCCAAACAGCACAATAGCCGTGGAGCCCAGTTTGAAACGGCCCATCTCGGCGCCTTTTTCCAGGTGAATCGGCGCACGCGCTGCTTCGTCGTAGCTGAACGTCTTCAACTCACGCTTGGGCGGCGTGACCAGCCCGGCCCACACCGTCTCGACCGACGCCACGATCATCGCGCCGACCAGCACCACAGCCATAGGCCCGCGCTCGGTGTCGAACAGGCAGACCACTCGCTCGTTACGGGCGAACAGTTCCGGCACGTTTTCAGCGGTGGTCTGGTTGACCGAAAAGATACGCCCCGGCACGTAGACCATTTCGCGCAATGTGCCGGCCAGTGGCATGTGTACGCGGTGATAGTCCTTCGGCGACAGGTAGACCGTCGCGAACTCGCCGCCCATGAACGGTGCCGACAGCTTGGGATCACCGCCCAGCAGTTCAAGCACGCTGAAGCTGTGCCCCTTGGCCTGGAAGATCCGGCCATGATCAATCGGGCCCAACTGGCTGATGGCGCCGTCGGCCGGCGAAAGAATCGCGCCGGGTGTGGTATCCAGCGGGCGGGCGTCGGCTTTCAGCGCACGGGTGAAGAACGCGTTGAAATGCTCGTAGGACGTCAGGTCTTCGACCAGTGCCTGCGACATGTCGACCTGATAACGGCGGGCGAACCACGCGGTAAAGGCATTCTTGAACCAGCGCACGCGGCATTCGGCAACGCAGCCAGCCAGTCGGGACAGCAGGTGGTGTGGCAACAGGTACTGACTGATGATGAACAAGCGGTCTTTCATTGAGGGTCCTGGAGATGAGTGTCCTGAAAATGAGCGTTTTGAAGAGGAGTGCCCTGAGGATTTGCGGGACGCCTCCCCCGGTTCATCGGAACCGACAGGCTCGATGCTTTCGGCTGGCTGGACAGGCGCGGCGGGTTCGACGGCCTCAACCGTTGCAACGGGCGTGGAGACCGCTTGCGGGCCTTCCACCGGTGTATCCGGATGGTTGCCCCACTCGCCCCACGAACCGGCGTAGGCCTTGACCCTTGGGTAGCCCAGCGCTTTCGCCACCAGATAGGTGAAGCCCGAGCGGTGGTGAGTCTGGCAATGGGTGATCACTTCCTTGTCGGGCGTGATGCCCAGGTCGCGAAGAATCTCCGGCATGTCCTGACGAATACGCAGGTTACGCGCCTTGTCCATGCCCGCAGTCCATTCGAAATTGACCGCGCCGGGTATGTGTCCGCCCTTGGCCGCGACTACTTTTTCGCCCGAATACTCGGTCGGGGCGCGAGCGTCCCAGATTGCCAGGTCGGCGGCGCCCAGACGGCTTTGCAGGTATTCGCGTGTGGCGGTAGGTTCGTCGTGCAGCGTCAGCATGACCGGGCCGCCTGCTACGGGCGCAACCTCTGTGCTCAACGGCAGCGATTGCGCTTCCCAGGCCAGCACGCCGCCATCCAGATAGTGATAACGGTGGTGGCCGATGACATCCAGCAGCCAGATAAAACGCCCGGCCCAGCCGCCGCCTTCGTCATCGTAGACGACATAGACTGCATCGGGATTGTGGCCCAGCTCGCCGAACAGCTGCTGCAGATCGGCAGTGTCGGGCAGCAGACCAGGCGCAGGAGGCTTGCCCAGTTGCGTACGTTTCGGATCGACAAAACGGGCGCCGCGAATGTGCCCGGCTTCGTAGCGAGCGCTGCTGGTCAGATCCACGAGGATCAATTCCGGGGCGTCTAGACGCTCAAGCAGATCGTTGGGTTCGATGACCAGCGACAAGCCATTGAATGCGGACATTTGCAGCCTCCGATGAAAGGAAAGAGGCGAATTGTACGCCAGGCCTCACGCTTTGCGATGACTAAAGATGCCAAGTGCCTTTTCAATACATTGCGCGGTTTTTCCGAATGCCTGGACGGAAATTTCCGACAAGGCCCCACCACCCTGGTCGGCGACCACCAGCAGCATGACTTTACCGTTGTTGCTCAGCGAGCGAATAAGCCAGTGCTGGCCACTGAACAGGGTTTTCAGTGGCGCGGGCAGCAGGGCGGCAAACTGCGCGTTGTTCGCGGGGGTCATGCGCAACTGCGTCGGCTGGGTCAGCAAGCGTTGCAACACGGTGCTTTCCTTGATGAACAGCTGCAAGGAGGCGGTTTCGGGCGGCAGTCCGGCCATCTGATTGACGCGCAGTACGGTCGAGGTCTTGTCCAGCATCAGCAGCATGACCCGCTCCATACCGCACGACATGAACGCGTCGCGCGCCGAGGTGGTCAAGTGCATGGCGTTGATGAACGGGCTGGGGTCCTGCAGCAGCTCGGCGCAGTGCTTGCGCCATAGCTGCAGGGCGTCGGCCGAGGGCGGTGGGGCGGGTTCGTTGTCGCGCCTTACGCGGCGCGCATCCCAGGGCCAGAGCAGCGATTCGGCCGGGTGCCAGAGGTCTTTTTCCGCATGAATACGCGCGCTGCTGGCAGCGTTTTGATGCGCTTGCTGCTGCACTTCGCTGATCGACTGTTGCAGGTAAAGGCTGGTCAGCCGTTCCCAGCGCAGGCAATGCGGGCTGTTCCAGGCATGTTGCGCCGCCAGCGCCAGGCCGTTACCCAGCAAAACAGTATTGGCTGGCTGGTTCAGCCAGCGCCGCAGGTTGGGGTCGGCGTCCATCAGTTGTTGCTGTTGCAGCGGGCTGTGTTCTTCGCGGGCGATGCGCAGCACCTTGGCCAGATCGCGTCGCTCGTTGATCAGCAACTTATAACCGCGCGTGACCCAGATCGGCAGGCGCCAGAACTCGGCAAGTGCCAGGCACAGCTCCAGCAGATTGACGCCGAACAGCTCTTTTTCCACTGCAAGGCTGGAATGGCCCTTGTGGATAACCCGCAACTCCAGCTCTTCGAGCAGCTTCGGATAGGCCAGCGCCATCGGCCAGAGTGGGGAGAGGAACAGCAGGCTGCCCATATGGATGTCTTGCCAGAGTCGTGCAAGGCGACTGGCAAACAACCCGTTGGCCTGTTGTGTGGCGTGCTGGCTGACCAGAATCAATTGGCGGTAGGCCGCAGGAATTTCCTCGGGCGGCTTGGCCGGCAAGCGGCCCAGAAGGATTTCGGTGCGCGCCAGCCCCAGGCGGTTGATCGCAATCTCGAGGCTCTCGGCCTGCTCGGTCAAACCGTGGGTGTGATGGTTGGCCTCGCGCATCACACTCAATACCAGTGCGGGGCTTTCCTGCATCATTTCAGCGATTTCACGTAGCGAGCGGCGACTGTCGTTCAATGCTGCGCGAACGTGCCCATGATTGACCGCAGGGACCGGCAACGCGATGCCGTCAAGCAATTTGACCCAGGCATCCAGCGTCTTCGGAACGAGGTGATGTGCTGCGTGTGCTGTCGACATTCGATGGCCTGTGCGGCTGATTATCTGAGCTGGGAAACCGCCAGCGTACGGGACGCTGAGGCCATTTTCCTCCTTTTATGGAGGCGGATAAATGGGTTTTTCAAAAGAACCGGCTATAGTCTGGCCCAGTTAGGCCGATAAGGAGAAGAAGAGATTCAAGAACTTCCGGACTGTCCCTGAACCCGACTCAGTAAAGTATTTTTTCCTATGGCTAAAATTATCGGCATCATTGTCGTTATCGCGAGTGTCCTCGGCGGATATGTGCTGTCCCATGGCAAGATCATGGCGCTGTTCCAGCCCTACGAGGTCTTGATCATCGGCGGTGCTGCACTGGGCGCGTTCCTCCAGGCCAACCCTGGCTACATGACCATGCACGTGTTCAAGAAGTCGCTGAAGATGTTCGGTTCGCGCTTCACACACGCCTATTACCTCGAGGTACTGGGGCTGGTATACGAAATCCTCAACAAGAGCCGCCGTGAAGGCATGATGGCGATTGAAGGGGATATCGAAGACGCCGCCTCCAGCCCGATCTTCGCCAAATACCCTGGCGTGCTGAAAGATGAGCGCATGACCGCGTACATCTGCGATTACCTGCGCATCATGTCGTCCGGCAACATGGCTCCTCACGAGCTGGAAGGCCTGTTCGACATGGAGCTGCTGAGCATGAAAGAAGAGCTTGAGCATCCATCCCATGCCATTACCGGTATCGCCGACGGTATGCCCGGCTTCGGTATCGTGGCGGCGGTACTCGGTATCGTGGTGACCATGGCGTCGCTGGGGTCGGGCGACAAGGCTGCAATCGGCATGCACGTAGGTGCGGCGCTGGTAGGTACCTTCTTCGGTATTCTTGCGGCATACGGTTTCTTCGGTCCGTTGGCCACCTGCCTTGCCCATGATGCCAAGGAAGAAATGAACGTCTACGAGAGCATCAAGGCGTCGCTGGTGGCTTCGGCCTCCGGCATGCCGCCTTCGCTGGCCGTCGAGTTTGGCCGCAAGGTTCTCTACCCGCTGCATCGCCCCAGCTTCAGCGAGCTGGAACAAGCGGTTCGCGGTCGCTAAGTCATGGAAAATAATCAGCCGATTATCATCAAGCGCGTAAAGCGCTTTGGTGGCGGACATCACGGCGGTGCCTGGAAAATCGCGTTTGCCGACTTCGCGACGGCAATGATGGCGTTCTTCCTGGTGCTGTGGCTGATGTCCTCCGCCACGCCCGAACAGTTGCTCGCGGTGGCCGGTTACTTCAAGGACCCGGTCGGCTTTTCGGACAGCGGTTCGCCGTATGTGATCGACCTGGGCGGCTCGCCCGAGATGTCGCCGAATCAGACGCTGAACCCTGAGGTCAAGACCACGCCGTCACCTGACACCGTGCCCCTTGAGGCCGAGACTTCCGAGACCAAGGCTGAAGAGGTCGAGCAGGAGCGTCTGGAGATGCTCTTGCAAGAGCTGCAGAACAAGGTCGAGGAAAACCCGCAACTGCAGAAATTCAAGGACCAGATTCTATTCGAGATCACCCAGGACGGTTTGCGTATTCAGATCATGGATGCTGACAACCGGCCGATGTTCGACTCGGGCAGTGCACGTCTCAAGCCTTATTTCGAAGACATCCTGCTGGCGATGGCTGACACCATCAAGAGCGTGCCGAACAAGATCAGCATCAGCGGTCATACCGATGCGACACCTTTTGTAGGCAACGGCGGATTCGGTAACTGGGAACTGTCGGCCAACCGCGCCAACGCTGCACGTCGTGCGCTGGTGGCTGGTACGTATCCGGACTCACAGGTGGCCAGGGTGGTGGGTTATGCCTCGTCGGCTCTTTATGATCACGAGAACCCGACCAATCCGGTCAACCGCCGTATCGATATTGTGGTTTTGACCAAAAAGGCTCAGCAGCGTATCGAAGGCGACCAGAACTCCGGTGGTGCGCCGTCGTCCAAGCCAGCGCCCGCCGCTCCTGCTACTCCCGCGGCTCCGGGTGCTTCGGCCGGGGCACCGCCAGACCCGCAGGCATACGCCCAGCCTCACGAGATCCGGCAGAAGCTGAATATCTTTGACGATGGCAAGTTGCGGGTCGAGCCAGCCCAGAACTGAGCTACAACCGATACAGAAACGCCGCGATGATCGCGGCGTTTTTGTGTGCGGTCGTTCAGTCTTCAGTAGCTGTCTTGCGGCAGGCTGGCAATGATTGAGCGGTAGCTGTTCATGCGCTGTTGCTGTACGCGGCCATCTTCAAGCCCCTTAAGCAGGGCGCAGCCCGGTTCGCGGTCATGCTTGCAGTCGCGAAAGCGGCACGTGCCGATCAGGTCGTTGAACTCGATGAAGCCAGCTTCCACGTCGGCACGGCTGACGTGCCCCAGGCCGAACTCACGGATGCCCGGTGAGTCGATCAGATCGCCGCCACGCGGGAAGTGGAACAGGCGGGCGGTGGTCGTGGTGTGTGTGCCCTGGCCGGAGACCTCGGACAACGGGCCGACCCGAGTGTCCGTTTCCGGCAGCAGGCTGTTGACCAGCGAAGACTTGCCGACGCCGGACTGGCCCACGAATACACTGATGTGGCCGTCAAGCTGGCTTTGCAGTGTCTGCATGCCGTCGCCGTGATGCGCCGATACTTCCAGTACCGGGTAACCCAGAGTGCGGTAGACCGCCAGCAGCGCATTGAGCGCGGGCGCGTTCTGCTCGTCGATCAGGTCGGCCTTGTTGAGCAGCAGCAGTGGACGAATCCCGGCATGCTCGGCGGCCACCAGATAACGGTCGATCAGGTTGGCATGTGGCTCGGGCATGGGCGCGAACACGATCACGATCAGGTCGACGTTGGCCGCCACAGGCTTGAGCTGACCGCGTGAGTCCGGGCGGCGCAGTTCGGTGGTGCGAGGCAGTTGCGCAACGATGACGCCAATGCCCTGATTGCCGGCGCGCCATACGACGCGATCGCCGGTCACCAGTGCAGGCAGGTTGGCGCGCAGGTGGCAGCGGAAGACCTGACCGCTTGCTTCGCCTTCCTGAGCCTCGACTTCGACCTGAACACCGAAGTGAGCAATTACAAGGCCGGTCTGTTCGGGGCCGAGGTCGCCGCCTTCCAGTGTTTCAAGCGTAGCGGACTCGCGTTTTGCCGCGCGGGCAGCACGCTCGCCCTGAATTTTTTCGATGCGCCAGTTCTGACGACGATTGAGTTGGCGTTTGGCCATGGGTGTTCCGATGTGATGTAACCGATGAATTAGGCAGTACGATTGATCGGCAGGAGTCTAGCACGGCAGGGTGAGCTAAACTGCGCGCCTACGTTGAGGAGTCGACACATGCAGAACAAGCAGAACCTGATCTGGATCGATCTGGAAATGACCGGTCTGGACCCTGATACCGATGTCATCATCGAAATGGCCACGATCATCACCGATAGCGAGCTGAACACCCTGGCCGAAGGTCCGGTGATCGCGGTGCATCAGAGCGACGAGACGCTGGCGAAAATGGACGAGTGGAACACCCGCCAGCACGGTGGCTCGGGCCTGACCCAGCGAGTACGCGAAAGCACCATCAGCATGGCTGAAGCCGAGGCGCAGACTCTTGAGTTCATCAAACTGTGGGTGCCGGAGCGCAGTTCGCCAATCTGCGGCAATAGCATCTGCCAGGATCGCCGCTTCCTGTATCGCCACATGCCGACGCTGGAGAACTACTTCCATTACCGCAATCTGGATGTCTCGACCCTAAAGGAACTGGCTGCGCGCTGGTCCCCTGAACTGAAGTTCAAGAAAGGCAGCACCCACCTGGCGCTCGACGACATCCGTGAGTCGATTGCCGAGCTGCGCTTTTATCGTGAGCACTTCATCAAGCCTTGATCGAGACTCGCGCGTGCAGTGAATAATCTTCGCTGCACTCTTTCAGTGCGCTGGTCGGCTGGTTAGACTGCGCGCCTTTGTCGCAGAGTCGCCGCCATGTTGCTGATGCTTTATCTGATCGCCATCACTGCTGAAGCCATGACTGGCGCGCTGTCTGCGGGTCGTCGAGGAATGGACTGGTTTGGCGTGGTGCTGATCGCCTGCGTCACGGCGCTGGGTGGCGGCTCGGTGCGCGATGTGCTGATCGGCCATTACCCGCTGACCTGGGTCAAGCACCCGGAATACCTCATATTGACCAGTGTGGCAGCCTTGGTGACGATCTTTATCGCGCCTTTGATGCGCCATCTGCGCTCGCTGTTTCTGGTGCTTGATGCGTTGGGCCTGGTGGCCTTCACCCTGATCGGCTGCATGACTGCGCTGGAAGCCGGGCATGGTCTGGTGATCGCGTCAGTGTGCGGCGTCATCACCGGGGTCTTCGGTGGCATTTTGCGCGACATCTTCTGCAACGACATCCCGCTGATCTTCCGCCGCGAGCTGTATGCCAGCGTGTCGTTTCTGGCCGCGTGGTGTTTTTTGCTGTGCCAGTACCTGCAATTGCCGGATGAACAGGCGGTGCTCATCACCCTGTTCGGCGGCCTGCTGCTGCGCCTGTTGGCGATCCGTTTCCGCTGGGAAATGCCCAAGTTCGTCTATAAAGACGAGCCTTGAGATGCATACAGAGCCTAGGCACGATAGTTGGAAAGTCATCGTTCCTCACGCTCCGCGTCACCATTCTGCGCCGCGCTGCATATTTAAAGCGGCACCACCCCATGCCTCTGCAGCGCCCATTCCACATGTTCCCTGACCAGCTCCGAGGGATAGTCGCGCCGTGCGTGCAGGGCTTCGATCACCGGGATGGTGGAGGGCGCGTTGCCCAGTCCGACAGCCAGGTTGCGTAGCCAGCGTTCGTACCCGGCGCGGCGCAGGGGCGAGCCTTCTGTACTACTGAGGAATTTGTCTTCATCCCATAAAAACAGCTCGGCCAGCCCAGCGTTGTCCAGGTTATGGCGCGGCTGGAAATCGCTCTGGTCGGTTGGTCGTGCAAAGCGGTTCCACGGGCAGACAATCTGGCAATCGTCGCAACCGAACACCCGATTGCCGATCAAGGGCCGCAGCTCTTCGGGGATCGCGGTCTTGAGCTCGATGGTCAGGTAGGAAATACAGCGCCGTGCGTCCAGCACATAAGGCCCGACAAAGGCCGCCGTCGGGCAGATGTCCAGGCAGGCCGTGCAGCGCCCGCAATGTTCCGTCGCATGCGGCGCATCGACCGGCAGCGGGATGTCGACAAACAGCTCGCCGAGAAAGAAAAAGCTTCCCGCCTTGCGGTTGAGCACCAGCGTATTCTTGCCGATCCAGCCGAGCCCGGCCTGTTCGGCAATGGCCTTTTCCAGCACTGGCGCGCTGTCCACGAACGCCCGAAAACCAAACGGCCCGATGGCCTGCTGAATGCGCTCGGCCAGTTGCTGCAAGCGCTTGCGGATCAACTTGTGATAGTCACGGCCCAGGGCGTAGCGTGACACATAGGCTTTTTCCGGTTCTGTCAGGCGCTGGGCCATCTCGGTGTCGCCGGGCAGATAGTCCATGCGCAGCGACACCACGCGCAACGTTCCCGGCACCAGCTCGTCCGGATGGGAACGTTTACTGCCGTGGGCTGCCATATAGTCCATTTCGCCGTGATAGCCTGCATCGAGCCAGCGTTGCAGGTGCTGCTCATGCTCTGCCAGGTCCAGACCGCTGATCCCCACTTCCTGAAAGCCCAGCTCACGCCCCCATGCCTTGATTGAGACGGCAAGGGTGGCGAGATCATCGGAAGTGGGAAGTACAGCAGTAATAGCGGACATGCGCAGAGAGAAACCGGGGCCAAGGTGCGTATAATTCTGCCAGACATCGGAGCCTATAGACGCATGTTCGACACGAAACCTCATTTACCCGACGCGCTGTACAGCGCCGCGCAGGTCCGCGACCTTGATGCACGGCTGATTGCTGCCGGTACGCCAGGCCTGGAATTGATACTGCGCGCTGCCCAGGCGCTGTGGCGGACGATACTTCGACGCTGGCCGCAGGCCAATGAACTGACCGTGCTGGCCGGACGTGGCAACAACGCCGGTGACGGGTATCTGGTGGCCGCGCTGGCGCACAAGGCAGGCTGGCAAGTCAGGGTGCTGGCTGTCGGCGACCCGGCTGCATTGACCGGTGATGCCGCTTCGGCGCACGCGGCAGCTTCCGGCATTGACACTCAGGCATGGGCCGGACAACCGCTGAGCGGCGTGGTGCTGGATGCCTTGCTCGGCACCGGGCTCAACGGCGAAGTGCGCGAGCCCTATGTTTCGGCCATCAAGGCGATCAATGCCAGCGGCCTGCCGGTCGCCGCCGTGGACATCCCGTCGGGCTTGAGTGCAGACACCGGCCAGACGCTGGGCGTGGCGGTGCGTGCCGATGTGACCGTTACCTTCATCGGCCTCAAACTGGGCTTGTTGACAGGCGATGCGGCGGACCTGGTGGGCGAACTGGTGTTTGATGATTTGCGCGCCGACCCTGCGCTGGTTGCGCAGGTGCCGGTCAGCGCGAAACGTCTGGGCGCATCCAGTCTGCCGACGCTGGCACCGCGTCCGCGTACTGCTCATAAAGGCATGTTCGGCCGAGTGCTGGTCATCGGTGGCGATCACGGTTTTGGCGGTGCTGCCTTGCTCAGCGCCGAAAGCGCCTTGCGCAGCGGGGCGGGCATGCTGACGCTGGCGACCCGCGCCGAACATATTCCGGCCGCCCTGACGCGCATGCCGGAAATCATGAGTGCGGCCATTCGCTCGGCGAACCAGTTGATGGCTTTGATCGAGCCGGCCAGCGTATTGGTGGTCGGGCCCGGCCTGGGGCAGGCGTCCTGGGGGCGCAGCCTGCTGTCGGCTGCTGCCAACGCTGAGCGGCCCCAAGTGTGGGATGCCGATGCTCTGAATATGCTGGCCGCCGGTCTGGTGAGTCTGCCCAAAGGCTGCGTCATCACCCCGCATCCGGGAGAGGCCGCGCGTTTGCTGGGCGTTGGCATCAAGGACGTTCAGGCTGACCGGGCCGCTGCTGTGCGGGCGCTGGCGCGCAAGTTCGATACGGTTTGCGTGCTCAAGGGCTCTGGCAGCCTGATCGCCGATGCGAGCGGGCAACTGGCGTTGTGCGACCGTGGTCATCCGGCCATGGCCACCGCCGGACTGGGTGACGTGCTGGCCGGGTTGATCGGTGCGCTGCTGGCGCAGCATCTGACGCCATTCGATGCGACCTGTCTGGCGGTGTGGCTGCACGCAAGCGCCGGTCAGAAAGTCGGTGAATACGGTCGCGGGCTGGCTGCCAGCGATATTATTCCTGCCATTCGTCAGTTATTGGAGGAGCTGCAACCGTGTCTGATTTAACGCTGCATGTGGTTGGCGAAGAGGCCATGATGAATTTTGGTGCACGCCTGGCCGCGGTTACCGAAGGCGTGGGCGTCATCTTTCTCGATGGCGATCTGGGCGCTGGAAAAACCACTCTTTCACGGGGAATGATTCGCGGGTTCGGGCATGCCGGGGCTGTCAAGAGTCCTACTTTCACGCTGGTTGAGCCCTACGAAATAGGTGCCATCCGGGTCTTTCACTTTGACCTGTATCGTCTGGTCGATCCCGAAGAACTCGAGTACATGGGTGTGCGTGATTACTTCGACGGCGATGCACTTTGTCTGATTGAATGGCCCCAGCGTGGTGCAGGCTTTTTGCCAAAGCCTGACCTGACCATTACCATTGGCCCGCACGGAGAAGGTCGGTCCGTGATATTGAGCCCGCTGGGCTCGCGTGGCGAACGCTGGTGTGCCACTTTGGCTTTGGAATTCAAATAGATATGGGGTTAGGTATGCGCATGCGCGCGCTGGTTACTGTAGTTGGTCTGCTGCTGATGGCCCTGGCTGTCGAGGCGGTTGCCGCTACGCAAGTAAAAAGTGTCCGCTTATGGCGAGCACCGGACAACACACGTCTGGTATTCGACCTGTCCGGGCCTGTCCAGCACAGCGTATTCACCCTGACTTCGCCTGATCGTCTGGTGATCGATATCAATGGCGCGACACTCGGTGGCCCGTTGAATGTCTCGACAGCCAATACGCCGATCAACAGCATGCGCTCTGCCCAGCGCACGCCGACGGATCTGCGCGTGGTCATCGACCTGAAAAAGGCGGTGACGCCCAAAAGCTTCACGCTTGCGCCGAACCAGCAGTACGGCAACCGTCTGGTGGTCGACCTGTTCGATAACGCCGCCGATGCCAACCCGACACCAGTGATCCCGGATACCGCGGCCAATACCGCGCCCGCTGTCCCGGTCAGCCCGGCCAAGCCTGAAATCAAGTTGACCCCGGTGCCCAACGGCAAGCGCGACATTGTCGTGGTGATCGATGCCGGGCACGGCGGTGAAGACCCGGGTGCCTCGGGCGGTGCCGGGCAGAAAGAGAAAAACGTGGTGCTGTCGATCGCCAAGGAGTTGCAGCGCCAGGTCAATGCCGAGAAAGGCTACCGCGCTGAACTGACGCGGACCGGCGACTACTTTATTCCGTTGCGCAAACGTACCGAGATCGCCCGAGCCAAGGGGGCCGACCTGTTTGTGTCAATTCACGCCGACGCTGCGCCGTCTACCGCAGCGTTTGGCGCTTCGGTGTTCGCCTTGTCTGATCGCGGTGCGACCTCCGAAACCGCACGCTGGCTGGCGGACAGTGAAAACCGTTCCGACCTGATCGGTGGTGCCGGTGCGGTAAGCCTTGATGACAAGGACCGCATGCTCGCGGGGGTTTTGCTGGACTTGTCCATGACCGCTTCGCTGTCTTCGAGCCTGAACGTCGGCCAGAAGGTGCTGAGCAATATCGGTCGCGTCACCTCACTGCACAAATCGCGTGTCGAGCAGGCAGGTTTCATGGTGCTCAAGTCGCCGGATATCCCGTCGATTCTGGTAGAAACCGGCTTTATCTCCAACGCCAACGAAGCCAACAAGCTGAGTTCTGCGTCGCACCAGCAGGCGTTGGCGCGTTCGATCAATTCCGGGGTGAAGCAGTTCTTCCAGCAGAACCCGCCACAGGGCACTTATATTGCCTGGCTGCGTGACAACGGCAAGCTGGCCCAAGGGCCACGCAACCATGTGGTCCGCTCCGGCGAAACCCTGGCCATGCTCGCAGCGCGCTATGACATGAACATTGCCACGTTGCGCAGCGCCAACAATCTGAAAAGCGATGAACTGAAGATTGGCCAGGATCTGCGCATTCCAAGTTCCGAGGTGGCGACTCAGCAATGACCGATCTTCTGCTCGACGGCACCGAAGCCAATAACGCTCAGACTGTCCTGAACGCTGCGCGCATCGAATTGCTCAGCCCGCGTCTGGCCAACCAGATTGCGGCTGGCGAAGTCGTCGAGCGTCCGGCGTCGGTTATCAAGGAGCTGCTGGAAAACAGCCTTGATTCCGGCGCGCGGCGCATAGATGTCGATGTCGAGCAGGCTGGTATCAAGCTGTTGAAAGTGCGGGACGATGGCGGCGGTATTTCCTCGGATGACCTGCCGCTGGCGCTGGCGCGACATGCCACTAGCAAGATTCGCGATCTGGAGGACCTCGAGCGCGTCATGAGCCTCGGGTTTCGCGGCGAAGCGCTGGCTTCGATCAGCTCCGTGGCGCGCCTGACGCTGACTTCGCGCACCCGCGACGCCGATCAGGCCTGGCAGGTTGAAACCGAAGGCCGTGACATGGCACCGCGCGTTCAGCCGGCAGCGCATCCGGTAGGCACATCCGTTGAAGTGCGCGACCTGTTCTTCAACACGCCTGCCCGACGCAAGTTTCTCAAGGCCGAAAAAACCGAATTCGATCATCTGCAGGAAGTCATCAAACGCATGGCGCTGGCGCGTTTCGACGTGGCCTTCCATTTGCGTCACAACGGCAAGACCGTGTTGAGCCTGCATGAAGCGCATGACGATACCGCCCGAGCGCGGCGTGTCTCGGCGATCTGCGGGCCGGGCTTCCTGGAGCAGGCGTTACCCATTGAGATCGAGCGCAATGGCCTTCATCTGTGGGGCTGGGTAGGGCTGCCGACATTTTCGCGTAGCCAGGCCGACCTGCAATATTTCTTCGTAAACGGGCGTGCGGTGCGCGACAAACTGGTCGCTCATGCTGTGCGTCAGGCGTATCGCGACGTGCTGTTCAACGGCCGTCACCCCACGTTCGTGCTGTTTTTCGAGGTCGACCCGGCCGCTGTGGACGTCAACGTTCACCCGACCAAGCATGAAGTACGCTTCCGCGACGGGCGAATGGTGCACGACTTTCTTTACGGCACCCTGCACCGTGCATTGGGTGATGTGCGCCCGGAAAACCAGTTGGGTGGCAGCGTACCGGTCGCCGCCGAGCCTCGGCCTACCGGGCCTGAGGCCGGTGAGTTCGGGCCGCAGGGTGAAATGCGTCTGGCCAATAACGTGCTGGAACAGCCGCAGGGCGAGCCTTTTGCCCGACCTGCTGCCGGTGGCGGCGCTGGCAGCGGTTATCAGTATCAATATACGCCTCGGCCCACCTCTGGCGTGCCGGTTGCCGAAGCGCAAAGTGCCTACCGTGAATTCTTCGCACCGCTGCCCAGCACCGCACCCTCGTCGCTGCCGGAGTCGCCCGGCGATATTCCGCCGCTGGGTTATGCGCTGGCGCAGCTCAAAGGTATCTACATCCTCGCTGAAAACGCTCACGGGCTGGTGCTGGTGGACATGCACGCCGCCCACGAGCGAATCATGTACGAGCGCCTGAAAATAGCGATGGCCAATGAAGGCCTGAGTGGTCAGCCATTGCTGGTGCCCGAATCTCTCGCGGTCAGCCAGCGTGAAGCGGACTGCGCCGAAGAACATATCGCGACGTTTCAGCGCCTGGGCTTCGAGCTGCAGCGGCTTGGCCCGGAAACCCTGGCGATCCGCCAGATCCCTGCGTTGCTCAAGCAGGCCGAGGCCAATCGGCTGGTCAGCGATGTGCTGGCGGATCTGATGGAGTACGGCACCAGCGACCGGGTGCAGGCACACATGAACGAGTTGCTCGGGACCATGGCCTGTCACGGCGCGATTCGCGCCAATCGGCGTCTGGCCATCCCGGAAATGAACGGCCTGTTGCGTGATATGGAAAACACCGAACGCAGCGGGCAATGCAACCACGGTCGTCCTACCTGGACCCAGATGGGTCTCAATGACCTGGATAAATTATTCCTGCGCGGTCAATGAATGAATGCTTTACCTCCGGCCATCTTTCTCATGGGGCCTACCGCCGCAGGCAAGACCGACCTTGCGATAGAACTGAGCAAAGTGCTGCCTTGTGAGCTGATCAGCGTCGATTCGGCGTTGGTCTATCGCGGCATGGACATCGGCACCGCAAAGCCTTCGAAAGCACAGCTGGCTGAATATCCGCACCGTCTGATCGACATTCTCGACCCGGCACAAAGCTACTCCGCAGCCGATTTTCGCAGCGACGCACTGGCGGCCATGGCGGAAATTACCGCGCGCGGAAATATTCCTTTGCTGGTCGGCGGCACTATGTTGTATTTCAAGGCTCTATTGCACGGGCTGGCGGATATGCCGGCTGCCGATGCGCAGGTCAGGGCACAGCTTGAAGCTGATGCACAGGCCTATGGCTGGCAGTCATTGCACGATCAATTGGCGGTGGTCGACCCCGTTTCGGCGGCACGCATTCACCCCAATGATCCGCAACGACTGATCAGGGCGCTTGAGGTGTATCGCGTCAGCGGAATGAGCATGACGGCACACCGCGAGCAACAAACTGTGCAAAGTACCGAAGCGGCCGCATCAGGGCGTCAGCAATTGCCCTATACTGTCGCGAACCTTGCCATCGCTCCGGCTGATCGCAAGGTGCTGCACCAACGCATCGCGCTACGTTTTGAGCAAATGCTGGATCAGGGGTTTCTGGACGAAGTACTGGCATTGCGCTCAAGAGGCGACCTGCATTCCGGGTTGCCCTCGATAAGAGCCGTCGGTTATCGCCAGGTCTGGGATCACCTGGATGGGAAGCTGACGCTGGATGAAATGCAGGAGCGCGGCATTATTGCAACGCGCCAGTTGGCCAAAAGGCAGTTCACCTGGCTACGCAGCTGGGAGGATTTGCACTGGCTGGACAGTCTGGCCAGCGACAATCTGTCGCGCGCCTTGAAATACCTGGGATCGGTCTCCATATTGAGCTGAGTCCCTGCAATAGCCGTCTATCCTTGGGGGGTGGCCGGTAAGCCAATCGAATTCGATTTATTATTTTATTGATCCTTAAAGGAGTGCGGCACATGTCAAAAGGGCATTCGCTACAAGACCCTTACTTGAATACCTTGCGAAAAGAGAAGGTCGGGGTATCGATCTACCTGGTCAACGGTATCAAGCTGCAGGGCACGATCGAGTCTTTCGACCAGTTCGTCATTTTGCTGAAGAATACTGTCAGCCAGATGGTCTACAAACACGCCATTTCCACCGTCGTACCGGTTCGCCCGATTCGCCTTCCCAGCGCTACCGACGCTGACGGCGCAGACGCCGAGCCAGGTAACGCCTGATAGGAGTCTGCCTTGTTCTTTGAGCGCCACAGTGGTGGTGAACGTGCAATTCTCGTTCATCTGGATGGTCAGGACCCTGAGGCGCGCGAAGATCCGCAGGAGTTTCAGGAGCTGGCCATATCGGCCGGTGCCGATACCGTTGCGTTTATCAACGTGCCGCGTCATCGGCCATCGGCCAAATACCTGATTGGCTCTGGCAAGGTCGAGGAGCTTCGCGACCAGGTCAAGGCCGAACAGGCTGATCTCGTTATCTTCAATCACACCCTCACGCCCAGTCAGGAACGTAACCTCGAACGCGTTTTCGAGTGCCGCGTGCTTGATCGTACGGGTCTGATCCTCGATATCTTTGCGCAGCGTGCACGTACCCACGAAGGCAAGCTTCAGGTCGAACTGGCCCAGCTTGAGCATATGAGTACGCGTCTGGTCCGTGGCTGGACTCACCTTGAGCGTCAGAAAGGTGGTATCGGCTTGCGCGGCCCAGGCGAAACCCAGCTCGAAACCGACCGACGTCTTCTGCGGGTTCGCCTGCGGCAGATCAAGGGTCGACTGGAGAAGGTTCGCAGTCAGCGCGATCAGGCACGTCGTGGACGTCGTCGCGCCGACATCCCTTCGGTTTCACTGGTGGGCTACACCAACGCCGGCAAATCGACCCTTTTCAACTCGGTGACCGATTCGGATGTGTTTGCGGCGGACCAGCTGTTCGCCACGCTCGATCCTACCTTGCGTCGCCTGCAACTCGATGACCTGGGTCCTATCGTGCTGGCCGATACCGTAGGCTTCATTCGCCATCTGCCGCACAAACTGGTAGAAGCGTTTCGAGCGACGCTTGAAGAGTCGAGCAACTCCGATTTACTGCTGCATGTGATCGACTCCCACGAGCCAGACCGCATGTCGCAGATCGAGCAGGTCATGGCCGTGCTCGGTGAGATCGGTGCCGAGGGCTTGCCGATCCTTGAGGTCTATAACAAACTCGATCTGCTTGAAGGCGTGGAGCCGCAGATACAGCGGGATGCCGATGGCAAACCGCAGCGTGTCTGGGTGTCTGCCCGTGATGGTCGAGGGCTGGATCTGCTCAAGCAGGCTATCGCCGAGCTGCTCGGTGACGACCTGTTTGTCGGCACGCTGCTTTTGCCTCAGAGTCTTGCCCGGCTGCGCGCCCAGTTTTTCGAATTGGGTGCGGTGCAGAGCGAAACGCATGACGAGGAAGGTGCCAGCGTGCTGGCCGTACGACTGCCGCGCGTTGAACTCAATCGACTGGTGAGTCGCGAAGGATTGCAGCCGCTGGAGTTCATCGAGCAACACACTTTGCAATAAAAGCACGAGAAAGCCGTTGTACGGCTTTCGCGAGCATTCTGTAGCATTGGTCGGCGCGCCGCGGGCGCGTCTTTGCTTTATCAGATGGAGAGCGCTATGGCTTGGAATGAGCCGGGTGGCAACTCGAATAATCAAGATCCCTGGGGTGGCAAACGCCGTGGCGGCGACCGCAAGGGACCACCTGATCTCGACGAGGCCTTCCGTAAGCTGCAGGAAAGCCTGAAGGGGTTGTTCGGCGGCGGTAACAAACGCGGCAGCGATGGCGGCGGCAGTGGTGGCGGTTCAGGCAAGGGCGGTGGCTTTGGCCTGCTCGGTATCGGCCTGGTCGTGCTCGTCGCTTTCTGGCTCTACAGCGCTATCTATGTTGTTGACGAGCAAGAGCAGGCTGTCGTGCTGCGTTTCGGTCAATACCACGAAACCGTAGGGCCGGGTCTCAACATCTACTTCCCGCCGTTCGATCGCAAGTACATGGAAAACGTGACTCGCGAGCGAGCCTACAGCAAGCAGGGCCAGATGCTCACCGAAGACGAGAACATCGTCGAAGTGCCGCTGACCGTGCAATACAAGATCAGCAACCTGCAGGACTTCGTCCTGAACGTCGATCAGCCTGAAATCAGCCTGCAGCACGCCACTGAAAGTGCGCTGCGCCATGTCGTGGGTTCCACGGCAATGGATCAGGTGCTGACTGAAGGTCGTGAACTGATGGCCAGCGAAATCAAGGAGCGTCTGCAACGCTTCCTCGATACCTACCGTACCGGCATCACCGTCACTCAGGTTAACGTACAGAGCGCCGCCGCGCCGCGTGAAGTTCAGGAAGCCTTCGATGACGTGATCCGCGCCCGTGAAGACGAGCAGCGTGCGCGTAACCAGGCTGAAAGCTATGCCAACGGTGTGATCCCGGAAGCCCGTGGTCAGGCTCAGCGCATCCTTGAAGATGCCAACGGCTACCGCGATGAAGTCGTTTCGCGCGCCAAGGGTGAGGCGGATCGCTTTACCAAACTGGTTGCCGAGTACCGCAAGGCTCCTGAAGTTACCCGCCAGCGTCTGTATCTGGACACCATGCAGGAAGTCTTCAGCAACACCAGCAAGGTTCTCGTGACCGGCGACAAGGGGCAGAACAATCTGCTTTATCTGCCGCTCGACAAGATGATCGAGAGCAGCCGCAGCAGTAACGGCAATGGCTCCAATTCAGGTACGCCATCGCAGTCGGCTAATGATGCTGCCGCTGCTGCCGCCGCTGCCCGGGCGAATGAGGCTCAGCAGCGTGGTGAAGTACGTACCAGGGAGACTCGCTGATGAGTAACAAATCACTGATCACCCTTATTGTCGGCGTGGTACTGGCAGTCATCGCCTGGAACAGCTTCTACATAGTGTCCCAGACCGAGCGCGCGGTTCTGCTGCAATTCGGTCGTGTGGTCCAGGCGGACGTTCAGCCGGGTCTGCATGTGAAGGTTCCTTACGTGAACCAGGTGCGTAAGTTCGACGGTCGTTTGCTGACCCTCGATGCACCGACCCAGCGTTTCCTGACATTGGAAAAGAAAGCGGTCATGGTCGATGCCTACGCCAAATGGCGTGTGAAGGATGCGGAGCGTTTCTACACCGCGACTTCCGGCCTCAAGCAGATCGCCGACGAGCGTCTTTCGCGTCGCCTGGAGTCGGGCCTGCGTGACCAGTTCGGCAAGCGCACCCTGCACGAAGTCGTGTCGGGTGAGCGTGATGCGCTGATGGCGGATATCACCGGTTCGCTGAACCGTATGGCCGAGAAAGAGCTGGGTATCGAAGTTGTCGATGTCCGGGTCAAGGCCATCGACCTGCCGAAGGAAGTGAATCGCAGCGTTTTCGAGCGTATGAGCACCGAGCGTGAGCGTGAAGCCCGCGAGCATCGTGCCAAGGGTAACGAGTTGGCTGAAGGCATTCGTGCCGACGCCGATCGTCAGCGTCGTGTGTTGCTGGCAGAAGCCTATCGCGAGTCGGAAGAAGCGCGTGGTGATGGTGATGCCCAGGCTGCCGCGATCTACTCCAAGGCGTATGGTCAGGATCAGGAGTTCTACGCGTTTTATCGTAGCCTGCGTGCCTACCGTGAAAGCTTTGCGAACAAGAGCGACGTGATGGTGCTTGATCCGAACAGCGAATTCTTTCGCTATCTGGAAAAAGCCAAGCCGTAATTAATCACCCGCCGGGCGGCAAAACCGCCCGGTGGGGTGAACGTACGGTGAAACGTGTGTATCATGCGGCAGCCGGGAAATTCCCGGCTTTTTTGCGTCTGCACGATTGATTGGCCGTATCTGAATCGGAACGCGGCAAGATTTTTCGAGGAAAGTGGTCTGCAAGGCCTGTCTCGGGCATTTGTCGTGCCCGTCATACGGCGCACCACTTTCTGCTTCACTCAAGGTCGGCCTGTAGGCTGGCCGCCTGGATCACAGGGGAATGGCGTAATGGCAACGGTCGACCGCTGGCTGCTACCAGATGGCATCGAAGAAGTACTGCCACCGGAAGCGGCGCGCATTGAAGTAGCGCGCCGTCAGGTGTTGGATCTGTTTCAGAGCTGGGGCTATGAGTTCGTCGTCACCCCGCATATCGAGTATCTCGAATCCCTGCTGACTGGCGCGGGTTCGGATCTGGACCTGCGCACCTTCAAGGTTATCGACCCGCAATCGGGCCGGCAGATGGGCTTTCGCGCCGACATCACGCCGCAGGTTGCACGCATCGATGCTCACACCCTCAAGCGTGAAGGCCCTAGCCGTCTGTGCTATGCGGGCAGTGTCCTGCACGCCCAGCCACGCGCGCTGTCTTCCTCGCGCAGCCCCATTCAACTGGGCGCCGAGCTGTACGGCGATGCCAGCCCGAGCAGTGACGTAGAAGTCATCAGCCTGATGCTGGCCATGTTGCAACTGGCCGATGTGCCGGATGTGCACATGGACCTTGGGCATGTCGGCATCTACCGTGGTCTGGCGCGTGCCGCTGGCCTGTCGGGAGAAGTCGAGCAGCAGTTGTTCGATGCACTGCAGCGCAAGGCTATTGATGAAGTGGTTGCCCTGACCGCCGATCTGCCGCAAGAGCTGGCTTCAATGCTGCGTGCGCTGGTTGATCTGTGCGGTGGTCGTGAGGTGCTGGATGCGGCGCGCGACCGTCTGGCTGGCGCACCTGCGCCGGTATTGGCTGCGCTGGATGATCTGCTGGCGATCGCCGAGCGCCTGGCTGCGCGCTTCCCGCAGTTGCCGCTGTACTTCGATCTCGGCGAGCTGCGTGGCTATCACTACCACACCGGTGTGGTGTTTGCGGTGTTCGTGCCTGGCGTGGGCCAGTCGATCGCGCAGGGCGGTCGTTACGATGACATCGGCGCCGACTTCGGCCGCGCCCGTCCGGCGACCGGCTTTTCTACCGACCTGAAAACCCTGGTTACCCTGGGGCAGGCAGAAATCGTCTTACCGTCTGGTGGCATCTGGGTGCCGGACAGTACGGATGCGGCACTCTGGCAGATGGTTTGCCAGTTGCGCAGTGAAGGTCAGCGTGTGGTTCAGGCTTTGCCTGGGCAGCAGGCGAGCGCCGCGCGTGAAGCCGACTGTGACCGGCAATTGATTCAGCATGGCGAGCACTGGCAGGTAATGCCGCTGGCTTCTTGAGTATTCCTGCCGGCCGCCGCCGGCACCAAGTTTGCGTGAATGAGGACAAGTGTTATGGGTAAGAATGTCGTAGTCCTGGGCACTCAATGGGGTGATGAGGGCAAAGGCAAGATCGTTGATCTGCTGACCGAACATGCTACCGCCGTAGTTCGCTATCAGGGTGGCCACAATGCTGGTCACACACTGGTGATCGACGGTGAGAAAACCGTATTGCACCTGATTCCGTCCGGTGTGCTGCGCGAAGGCGTGCAGTGCCTGATCGGTAACGGTGTAGTGGTTGCTCCCGACGCGCTCCTGCGCGAAATCATCAAGCTGGAAGAGAAAGGCATTCCAGTGCGTGAGCGTCTGCGCATCAGCCCGTCCTGCCCGCTGATCCTGTCGTACCACGTTGCATTGGACCAGGCGCGTGAGAAAGCCCGCGGCGAATTCAAGATCGGCACCACCGGTCGTGGTATCGGCCCGGCTTACGAAGACAAGGTTGCGCGTCGCGGTCTGCGCATTGGCGACCTGTTCCATCGCGAACGCTTCGCGGCCAAGCTGGGCGAGCTGCTCGACTACCACAACTTCGTGCTGGTCAATTACTACAAAGAGCCTGCCATCGACTTCCAGAAGACACTCGACGAGTGCATGGAATACGCCGATCTGCTCAAGCCGCTGATGCTCGACGTCACCGCTGCGCTGCATGAAATGCGTCGCGACGGCAAGGACATCATGTTCGAAGGTGCCCAGGGTTCGTTGCTGGACATCGACCACGGTACTTATCCGTACGTCACCAGCTCCAACACCACTGCTGGCGGTATCGCTACCGGTTCGGGTTTTGGTCCGATGTACCTGGATTACATTCTGGGCATTACCAAGGCTTACACCACGCGTGTGGGTTCGGGTCCGTTCCCGACCGAGCTGTTCGACGATGTCGGTGCTTTCCTGGCCAAGCGTGGTCATGAGTTCGGCGCTACCACCGGTCGCGCTCGTCGTTGCGGCTGGTTCGATGCCGTCATCCTGCGTCGCGCCATCGAAATCAACAGCATCTCGGGCCTGTGCCTGACCAAGCTGGACGTGCTCGACGGTCTTGAGACCATCAACATCTGCGTCGGCTACGAGAACGAAGAAGGCGCGGTCATCGACGCACCTACTGACGCCGACAGCTACCTGGGTCTGCGTCCGGTCTACGAGCAGATGCCTGGCTGGAGCGAATCCACGCTGGGTGCCAAGACCCTGGAAGAGTTGCCTGCAGCCGCTCGCGCCTACATCAAGCGCGTCGAAGAGCTGGTTGGCGCGCCTATCGATATCATTTCGACCGGTCCTGACCGTAACGAAACCATCGTGCTGCGTCACCCGTTCGGCTGATACGTCACCGCGCTGTACCAAGAGGGCCGCGTTTGCGGCCCTTTTTGTTTTCAGTGTCTGGTGGATTCAGCCCCGGCAAAAGTGAGACTTGTGTCACGGCACGGCGCTTGCTACAAAGATGACAGAAAAGTGCCATCATTTTAATGGCGCTGAGGGTGGAGGGATTCTCCTGTGTCTGCTGTCTTATCTCTATTGCAAAGCCGTCTGCTGCGCCCGGTCTTCATTGCCCTGGGCATTGCCCTTTTGGTGCAGGTCATCGTGGCGGTTGCTCTTACCCGGAGCACAGTCACAGCGCTTGAGGCTGACCTTGCCAATCGCCTTGGGGTAGATTCGCAACATCTTTCCTCCGAGCTTGAGCTGGCGAGTAGCGAAGTGACGTCGAGCCTCGACTCGCTTTCAGCCAGTACGCGTCAGCGCTTGAGCGTCGGACTTTCTACCCGCCTGAAGGAAGAGCAGGCCCAACTGCGCGCCACGCTGGAAAAAGACCTGAGAGAGTCCGCCACTGACATGGCCGAGCTGCTGGCTGCGGTTGCCCCGCGTGCCATGTGGGATAACGACACGCCAACCCTTTCTGAATTTGCCCGACGCGCCCAGCGCAATCCCAATGTGTTGTTTGTGGTCTATGACGACGCGGCAGGCGAGCACCTTACGCGGTACATGAACCGCGATAACCCGCTGGTCAAAGCGTTGCTGGCCAAGGGTGAGGGTGAGCGGGCGATGGACAAGATCCTCAATGCCGCGAAAAACGACCCGTCGGTGTATTACGTCGAGGCCTCCATCAGCCCTAACGGTGTTGAGATCGGCAAGGTGCGCATGGGAGTGTCCACGGCAACGGTCGAGGAAAATCTCGCTGCGCTGGACAAGCGTTTCGCCACCCTGATAACCAGTGGCGAGCAACTGGTTTCCGACAGCCTTGCCAGTGCTTCCAAAGACAGTTCGACCGCCTTGCGCACGCGCCTGCAATCCGCTCAGGCGGCGGGTGCTGCAATGACCGCCAATACGCGTGTTACGGTTCAGGAAGCCGCTGAAACGTTGCGCTGGCGGATCGGCATGGGGCTGGCGCTGGTCGGCCTGGGCGTACTGCTGTTACTGGCGGTGGTGCTCGGACGTCGTGTGGTCAGCAAGTTGCACCTGCTGATCGCGGCACTGAATGATTTGGCTGCGGGTGAGGGCGACCTGACCAAGCGCGTCAAGCTGGACAGCAATGACGAGATCGGCGACATGTCGGCTGCGGTCAACCGTTTCATCGACAAGTTGCAGCCTATCGTTCGTGAGGCGGGCGAGGTGGCGCAGCGCACCGGGCAGGAAATCGGTGTCATGAGCCAGCGTAACGCCGGGGCTGATGCGGCGGCCGAGCTGCAGCGTGATGAAGTGGCGGCCAGCCTCAAGGCGCTGGAGCAGATGGCTGATGAGGCGCAGTCGGAAAGCCAGGCGATGCAGGCGGCCTTGCGTCAGGTGGTCGATATCAAGCAAGCGACCGATGAAAACACCCGCACGTCCAATCAGGTCGGCGGTTTGATCGAGGCGCTGGCCGGGCAGGTTGAAACCGGTGCGCAGGTCATTGAGCGTCTGGCGCAGCAAAGCCAGCAGATCGAGGTCGTGCTGGAAGTTATCCACGGTATTGCCGAGCAAACCAACTTGCTCGCACTCAACGCAGCTATCGAAGCGGCGCGCGCGGGTGAAACGGGCAGGGGCTTTGCCGTGGTGGCTGACGAAGTGCGGGCGCTGGCCAGCAAGACGCAAAGCTCGACGGGCGATATCCAGGAACACATCATCGCCTTGCAGCGCGGCGCGAAAGAGGCGGTCGCTGCCATCGGCATCGCTGGCCGACAGGCTAAGGAAGGGCTGGAAGTATTACGTGACAGCGCCAAACGCCAGCAGACTGTGCAGGCTTCCGTCGAGCAAGTGCACGCTGCCATTGGTCTGGCGACCAAGGCGGCTGTACATCAGGCTGAAGGCGCGCAGGCCGTTCGCGGTCGGGTAGAGGTGATTCACGCTCAGGCCGAGCGTGCTGCCGAAGCAGTGGTCGAGACGACTGCTAGCGGCAAGGTACTCAGCGGGCTGGCTGCGCAGTTGAAGGCGAGCCTGGGGCAGTTTCGGGCTTGAGTATCATGCAGCGCTGCAAATGTGGCGCTGCCATGTCTGCGGAGGGGGGCTTTTCTGAAGTCGGAAAGCAAAAAACCGAGCCATTGGCTCGGTTTTTTTGAATTGGTGCCCAGAAGAAGACTCGAACTTCCACGACCTTGCGGTCACCAGCACCTGAAGCTGGCGTGTCTACCAATTTCACCATCTGGGCAGCATCAGCAGCGTCTCCGCCGTTGATGGGGCGCACTATACGGCGATCATTTTGCTCTGTAAACCCCTGTTTTGATTTAATAATCAAAACCTGAAAATGCAAAAACCCGCTTTCGCGGGTTTTTGTGAGGCTTGAGACTGTTGTAGTCTGTTGCCTGAATTGGTGCCCAGAAGAAGACTCGAACTTCCACGACCTTGCGGTCACCAGCACCTGAAGCTGGCGTGTCTACCAATTTCACCATCTGGGCAGCATCGGAAGGCATCAACCTGCCGATGGCGCGCACTATACGGAGCGCTTTTTAGGCTGTAAACCCCGGCGATGAAAAAAAGTCGAAAAAATTCGCGGGCGGTGTGTTTCGGGTGTTGCAGCGGGGTTGAGCAGGCTTTTTGTCCAGTGGATTGAGCGTGAAATTTCCCGTTTCATGAGGTCTATGCCAAACTAACCCCTATATATACAAGGTGAAAACTATCTAATGGCCGATTGGCAGTCCCTCGATCCCGAGGCCGCTCGTGAAGCGGAAAAATACGAAAACCCTATTCCCAGCCGTGAGCTGATCTTGCAGCACCTTGCCGAGCGCGGTTCGCCGGCCAGTCGCGAGCAACTGGTCGAAGAATTCGGCCTGACCACCGAAGATCAATTCGAGGCCCTGCGCCGTCGCCTTCGCGCGATGGAGCGCGACGCCCAGTTGATCTATACCCGTCGTGGCACTTATGCACCGGTAGACAAGCTTGACCTTATCCTGGGTCGCATCTCCGGGCATCGCGATGGCTTCGGCTTTCTGGTTCCAGATGACGGTTCCGATGACCTGTTCATGAGCCCGGCGCAAATGCGTCTGGTATTCGACGGCGACCGGGCGCTGGCGCGTGTTTCCGGCCTTGACCGTCGCGGTCGTCGCGAAGGCGTTATTGTCGAAGTGATCTCGCGTGCTCACGAAACCATCGTTGGTCGCTACTTCGAAGAGAGCGGCATTGGTTTTGTTGTACCCGATAACCCGAAAATCCAGCAGGAAGTGCTGGTGACGCCGGGTCGCAACAACGGCGCCAAGATCGGTCAGTTCGTCGAGGTGAAAATCACCCATTGGCCGACGCCGCGCTTCCAGCCGCAAGGCGACGTGATCGAAGTGGTGGGCAACTACATGGCGCCCGGCATGGAGATCGATGTCGCGCTGCGTACCTACGATATCCCGCATGTATGGCCCGAGGCAGTGCTCAAAGAGGCTGCCAAGCTCAAGCCGGAAGTCGAAGAGAAGGACAAGGAACACCGCGTCGATCTGCGCCATCTGCCGTTCGTGACCATCGACGGCGAAGACGCTCGTGACTTCGACGATGCGGTCTATTGCGAAGCCAAGCCGGGCAAGCTGCGTCTGTTCTCCGGTGGCTGGAAGCTCTACGTGGCGATTGCCGACGTATCGAGCTACGTGAAGATCGGCTCGGCGCTGGATGCAGAGTCCCAGGTGCGCGGCAACTCGGTGTATTTCCCCGAGCGCGTCGTGCCCATGCTGCCTGAGCAATTGTCAAACGGCCTCTGCTCGCTGAACCCGCACGTCGATCGTCTGGCCATGGTTTGTGAGATGACCATCTCCAAGACCGGCGAGATGACTGACTACGTATTCTACGAAGGCATCATCCACTCCCACGCTCGCCTGACCTACAACAAGGTCAGCACGATCCTGGAACAGCCGAAAACGGCTGAAGCCAAAAGCCTTCGCGGCGAATACGGCGACGTGGTTCCGCACCTCAAGCAGCTTTACGCCATGTACAAGGTGTTGCTGGGTGCGCGTCATGTGCGCGGTGCGATCGATTTCGAAACTCAGGAAACCCGGATCATCTTCGGTTCCGAGCGCAAGATTGCCGAAATTCGTCCGACCACTCGTAACGATGCTCACAAGCTGATCGAAGAGTGCATGCTGGCCGCCAACGTGGCCACCGCGCAGTTCTTGAAGAAGCACGAAATTCCCGCGTTGTACCGCGTCCATGATGGTCCGCCGCCAGAGCGTCTGGAAAAACTGCGTGCATTCCTCGGTGAGCTGGGGCTGACGCTGCACAAAGGCAAGGAAGGTCCGACACCGAAGGATTATCAGGCGCTGCTTGAAACCGTTCGTGACCGTCCGGATTACCACCTGATTCAGACCGTCATGCTGCGTTCGTTGAGCCAGGCCGTTTACAGCTCTGACAACAACGGCCACTTCGGTCTCAATTACGAAGCGTATACGCACTTCACTTCGCCGATCCGTCGTTATCCGGATCTGCTTACGCACCGTGCGATTCGCAGCGTTATCCGCTCCAAGCAGGATACCCCGCACGTACGCCGTGCCGGTGCTGCAACGATTCCGAAGGCGCGTATCTACCCGTACGACGACGCGCTGCTCGATCAGTTGGGCGAACAATGCTCGATGAGCGAGCGCCGTGCCGACGAGGCTACGCGCGACGTGGTCAACTGGCTCAAGTGCGAGTACATGAAAGATCGCGTGGGCGAGTCATTCCCGGGCGTGATTACGGCGGTAACCGGCTTTGGCCTGTTCGTCGAGCTGACTGACATCTACGTCGAGGGGCTGGTTCACGTCACGGCTCTGCCGGGTGATTACTACCATTTCGACCCCCTGCATCACCGCCTTGCCGGCGAGCGTACCGGGCGTAACTTCCGTCTGGGCGACAGCGTCGAAGTGCGAGTCATGCGTGTTGATCTGGATGAGCGCAAGATCGACTTCGAGATTTCCGAAACCGCAGCGGCTGCAACGCCGGTTGGTCGCAAGCGTCGTGGTCATGACACTGCGCCGCCTGCTACTACAGCGGCTGAAAAGGAAAAGGCGCCTGCCAAGTCCGGTCGCCGTAGCGCTTCTGCCAAGGAGAGCAGTACCGAAGCGTATCGCCCGAGCGATGCGGCGGCGAAAAACGCAGAAGTGCGTAAAAGTCGTGAGCTGAAAAAAGCCCTTCTGGCAGACGCGAAGGGTGGTAGCAAGGCGTCGTCGGGAAAGTCTGACAGGTCGGGCTCTGCTCCTTCGTCGAGCAAGCCGGCCAGTAAACACCGTAAAGGTCCGTCAAAATCGGGCTCCGCGCCAACCGCGAAAAGCGGTGGCGCTCGTAAACCCAAGGCCAAGTCATGAGTCAGCTGGAAAAAATCTACGGCGTTCACGCCGTAGAAGCGTTACTTCGTCATCACCCGAAACGCGTCAAGCACATCTGGCTGGCCGAGGGTCGTAACGACCCCCGCGTTCAGACGCTGGTGGCGCTGGCGGGTGAGAATCGCGTGACCATTGGTCAGGCGGAGCGTCGCGAAATGGATGCCTGGGTCGAAGGCGTGCATCAAGGTGTGGTTGCCGATGTGAGTCCTAGCCAGGTCTGGGGCGAGGCAATGCTCGACGAGCTACTCGACCGCAGCGAAGGTTCGCCGTTGCTGCTGGTGCTTGATGGTGTGACCGATCCGCACAACCTCGGCGCCTGCCTGCGTACCGCCGATGCGGCAGGTGCACTGGCCGTGATCGTGCCCAAGGACAAGTCTGCAACCTTGACGCCAGCGGTGCGCAAAGTCGCCTGCGGTGCGGCAGAAGTCATCCCGCTGGTGGCTGTGACCAACCTGGCGCGCACGCTGGAAAAGCTCCAGCAGCGCGGCTTGTGGGTTGTCGGCACGGCAGGCGAGGCCGAGGTCGAGTTGTATCAGCAGGACCTGACCGGCCCGACCATCATCATCATGGGTGCGGAAGGCAAGGGCATGCGTCGCCTGACCCGCGAGCACTGCGATTATCTGGTGCGTCTGCCGATGGCGGGCAGTGTCAGCAGTCTGAACGTGTCGGTCGCGACCGGCGTGTGTCTGTTTGAAGCGCTGCGTCAGCGCAGTGTCAAGGCTGCCGGCAAAAAAGCCTGATTTCGGCGCCTGGCCAGAGTGAGCAGGTCGCGCCATGCGATCTGCTCATTAATTCACCAATTGCCTTGCGCCTCCCTCGCCCCTTCTCTACAATTGCGCCCCTTGCTGTCACGGCAGGCGCGCATGTGCCTGTCCCTGAGCAAGACCAACAGTGTCATTCACTCCTTGTCTGACCGCTTTTGAGCGGCAGGCTACAACCCGTAAGGAGCATTCATGCGTCATTACGAAATTATCTTTTTGGTCCACCCGGATCAAAGCGAGCAAGTCGGCGGCATGGTAGAGCGTTACACCAAGCTGATCGAAGAAGACGGCGGCAAAATCCACCGTCTGGAAGATTGGGGCCGTCGTCAACTGGCTTACGCAATCAACAATGTTCACAAGGCTCACTACGTGATGCTGAACGTTGAGTGCACTGGCAAGGCTCTGGCCGAGCTGGAAGACAACTTCCGTTACAACGATGCTGTGATCCGTAACCTGGTCATCCGTCGCGACGAAGCCGTAACTGGCCAGTCCGAGATGCTCAAGGCTGAAGAGAACCGCAGTGAGCGCCGTGAGCGTCGTGACCGTCCTGAGCACTCCGACAGCGCCGATGGCGATGACGGCGACAACAGCGACGTTAGCGATAACGCTGACGAGTAATCCACGGACCTTTTGAGGAGCCAATTACATGGCACGTTTCTTCCGTCGTCGTAAATTCTGCCGCTTCACCGCTGAAGACGTCAAAGAGATCGATTACAAAGATCTCAACACTCTGAAAGCCTACGTATCCGAGACCGGCAAAATCGTTCCAAGCCGTATCACTGGTACCAAAGCACGTTATCAGCGTCAGCTGGCCACCGCTATCAAGCGTGCCCGCTTCCTGGCCCTGCTGGCCTACACCGACAGCCACGGCCGCTGAGACCAGGTAGTCGACAAAACGTAACAAAGGATAGAAAGCATGCGTGCCCTGGCTGAATTCATCATGCGCGGCCGTATGCAGGCCACTCTCGTAGTGGCTGGATGTGCGGCATTGCCGCTGTTGTTCTGGTTGAGTGCTGCCGCAGGGTGCCTTGTGCTTCTGCGACGCGGGTTCAGTGATGCCGTTGGTGTTCTGTCCTGGGCTCTGCTGCCGGCTTTGGTCTGGTGGTATTTCGGCGAACCTCGTACAGCCATGGTGCTGGCAGGTTCGCTGAGTTTGGCAATGGTTTTGCGTGCCAGCGAGTCCTGGGTCCGCGTGCTGCTGGTCAGCGTGGCGTTGGGTGTGGTGTATGCAGTAATTCTGGGCACGGTTTTTCGCGAACCTCTGGAAGCAATGTCGCAGGAGCTGCAAAAGCATCTGCCGACAATGCTGGCCGGGCTCTACGAGCAGTTGAACGTAGAAGAGCGAGCGCGTCTGGGGGCACTGATTGCACCCGTCCTGAATGGCCTGATAGCGGCTGTGCTGCAAATTGTCAGTGTGCTGTGCCTGATTCTTGGGCGGTACTGGCAAGCGATGTTGTACAACCCTGGTGGTTTCGGGCGTGAATTTCGCGCTGTGAAACTCCCGCTGGTGCCTGCGTTGGCGCTGTTGGTGTGCATGCTGGTGGGGCCGAATTTCGGTCCGCAGATAGCAATGCTTACACCGCTTTGCAGCGTACCGCTGGTGTTTGCGGGGCTGGCTCTGATCCACGGTCTGGTTGCTGAAAAGCGGCTTTCCCGGTTCTGGCTGGTAGGGATGTACATAACGCTGCTGGTGTTCATGCAACTGATCTATCCGTTGCTCGTGGTAATTGCCATTGTCGACAGCCTGATTGATTTTCGCGGTCGCCGGAGTTCGAAAGATTCCGGCAATGGTCCTGCGAACGGTGAAGGTTAAAAGTTAAGAGGATTTCCACATGCAATTGATCCTTCTGGAAAAAGTCGCCAACCTGGGCAACCTGGGCGACAAAGTAAACGTTAAGGCCGGCTACGGTCGTAACTACCTGCTGCCTTACGGCAAAGCAACCGCTGCAACCGCTGCCAACGTGGCTGCGTTTGAAGAGCGTCGTGCAGAGCTGGAAAAACTGGCTGCAGACAAGAAAGCATCTGCCGAAACTCGCGCTGCTCAACTGGCTGAGCTGGAAGTGACTATCACTGCCACCGCTGGTGACGAAGGCAAGCTGTTCGGTTCGATCGGTACGCACGACATCGCTGATGCACTGACCGCCTCCGGCGTTGAAGTTGCAAAAAGCGAAGTTCGTCTGCCGAACGGCACTATCCGCAATGTTGGCGAATACGACGTAGCCGTGCACCTGCACAGCGACGTAGAAGCGACCGTACGCGTTGTCGTAGTGGCTGCTTAAGCAATACGTAATCGTCTGGCGGCATTGCTGCCAGAGGATTAACATCGGGCACGATCCTGTTCACAGGTCGTGCCCTTTGTCTTTGTGCCATCCCCATTCTGCAAACCTCGAATTGAAGTGGCCATGAACGATATTTCCACCCCCGAACAATACGATCTGCAAACCGCTGCCCTGAAGGTGCCGCCACATTCCATCGAGGCCGAACAGGCCGTGCTCGGTGGTTTGATGCTGGATAACAACGCCTGGGAGCGGGTGCTTGATCAAGTTTCCGATGGTGATTTCTATCGACATGACCACCGCCTGATATTCCGCGCCATCGCCCGCTTGGCCGACCAGAACAGCCCGATTGACGTGGTCACCCTGGCTGAACAGCTGGACAAGGAAGGGCAGACCTCGCAAGTAGGCGGCCTGGGCTACCTCAGTGAGCTGGCGAAAAACACGCCTTCTGTCGCCAACATCAAGGCCTACGCGCAGATTGTCCGGGCCCGTGCCACATTGCGGCAATTGATCGGCATCAGCACCGAAATTGCCGACAGTGCGTTCAACCCGGAAGGCCGTACCGCCGAAGAAATTCTTGACGAGGCTGAGCGGCAGATCTTCCAGATCGCCGAAGCGCGCCCCAAGACGGGCGGTCCGGTCAGCGTCAATGACCTGCTGACCAAGGCCATCGACCGTATCGATACCCTGTTCAACAGCGACAACGCCATTACCGGTCTGTCGACCGGGTATACCGATCTCGATGAAAAAACCAGCGGATTGCAACCCGCCGACCTGATCATCGTTGCCGGACGTCCTTCGATGGGTAAGACCACCTTCGCCATGAACCTAGTCGAGAATGCGGTGCTGCGCAGTGACAAGGTGGTTCTGGTCTACTCGCTGGAGATGCCAGGTGAATCGCTGATCATGCGTATGTTGTCGTCACTGGGGCGCATCGACCAGACCAAGGTGCGCGCGGGTCAGCTCGACGACGATGACTGGCCGCGGCTGACGTCTGCGGTCAACCTGCTCAATGATCGCAAGCTGTTCATCGATGACACTGCCGGTATCAGCCCGTCCGAAATGCGTGCGCGTACCCGGCGGATCGTACGTGAGCACGGCGATATCGCCATGATCATGATCGACTACCTGCAGTTGATGCAGATTCCCGGCTCGAGCGGTGACAACCGGACCAACGAAATTTCCGAGATTTCGCGCTCGCTGAAAGCGCTGGCCAAGGAATTCAACTGCCCGGTCATTGCCCTGTCGCAGCTCAACCGCTCCCTTGAGCAGCGGCCGAACAAGCGTCCGATCAACTCCGACCTCCGGGAATCCGGAGCGATCGAGCAGGACGCCGACGTGATCATGTTCGTCTACCGGGACGAGGTGTATCACCCGGAAACCGAGCATAAAGGCATTGCCGAGATCATCATCGGCAAGCAGCGTAACGGGCCGATCGGCACCACGCGCCTCGCTTTCATCGGCAAATACACGCGTTTCGAGAACCTGGCACCGGGCAGTTACAACTTCGACGACGATTGACCCGAGGTCAGGCACATCAAATCCGACCACTGTCGTCGGGTTTGATCAAAAAATGTGCTATATTCCGCGCCCGCGATTTTTCCAACGTGCAAACGTAGGTCCTGAACATGCAAGCAGCCAAGCCGTTATTTGACTATCCCAAGTACTGGGCCGAATGTTTCGGACCAGCACCTTTCCTGCCCATGAGCCGGGAAGAGATGGATCTGCTTGGCTGGGATTCCTGCGACATCATCATCGTTACCGGTGATGCGTACGTCGATCACCCGTCTTTCGGCATGGCGATCATCGGCCGTCTGCTTGAGTCCCAGGGCTTTCGGGTCGGGATCATTGCGCAGCCAAACTGGCAGTCCAAAGACGACTTCATGAAGCTCGGCGAGCCGAACCTGTTCTTCGGTGTCGCTGCAGGCAACATGGACTCGATGATCAACCGCTATACCGCGGACAAGAAGATTCGCTCCGATGACGCCTATACCCCTGGCGGCATGGCTGGCAAGCGTCCGGACCGCGCGAGTCTGGTCTACAGCCAGCGCTGCAAGGAAGCCTACAAGCATGTACCAATCGTGCTGGGTGGCATCGAAGCTTCGCTGCGCCGCATCGCGCACTATGACTACTGGCAGGACAAGGTTCGCAACTCGATCCTGATTGACGCCTGCGCCGACATCCTGCTGTACGGCAATGCCGAACGCGCGATTGTCGAAGTAGCTCAGCGCCTGTCCTATGGCCACAAGATCGAAGACATCACCGATGTGCGCGGCACCGCGTTCATTCGTCGCGACACGCCGCAGGGCTGGTATGAGGTCGACTCCACGCGTATCGACCGTCCGGGCAAGGTCGACAAGATCATCAACCCGTACGTCAACACCCAGGACACGCAGGCCTGCGCCATCGAGCAGGAAAAAGGCAACGTCGAGGACCCTAACGAAGCCAAGGTGGTGCAGATTCTTGCCAGCCCGCGCATGACCCGGGACAAGACGGTCATCCGCCTGCCATCGGTGGAAAAGGTCCGTAATGACGCTGTGCTGTATGCCCACGCCAACCGCGTCTTGCACCTTGAAACCAACCCGGGCAACGCCCGCGCGCTGGTGCAGAAGCATGGAGAGGTCGACGTCTGGTTCAACCCGCCGCCCATTCCGATGACCACTGAAGAAATGGACTACGTGTTTGGCATGCCTTACGCGCGTGTCCCGCATCCTGCATACGGCAAGGAAAAGATCCCTGCCTACGACATGATTCGTTTCTCGGTGAACATCATGCGTGGCTGCTTCGGCGGCTGCACCTTCTGCTCGATCACCGAGCATGAAGGCCGGATCATTCAGAACCGCTCCGAAGAGTCGATCATTCGCGAAATCGAAGAGATCCGCGACAAGGTGCCGGGCTTTACCGGAGTCATTTCCGACCTGGGCGGCCCAACCGCGAACATGTACCGCATCGCCTGCAAAAGCCCGGAGATCGAATCGGCTTGCCGTAAGCCGTCCTGCGTATTCCCCGGCATCTGCCCGAACCTGAACACCGATCACTCATCGCTGATTCAGCTGTATCGCAGTGCCCGCGCCCTGCCGGGCGTGAAGAAAATCCTGATCGCCTCGGGCCTGCGCTACGACCTGGCGGTCGAGTCGCCGGAGTATGTCAAAGAGCTGGTAACGCACCACGTGGGTGGTTACCTGAAGATCGCCCCGGAACACACCGAGGAAGGTCCGCTCAACCAGATGATGAAGCCGGGCATTGGCAGCTATGACAAGTTCAAGCGCATGTTCGAGAAGTACACCAAGGAAGCCGGCAAGGAGCAGTACCTGATTCCTTACTTCATCGCCGCACACCCCGGCACCACCGATGAAGACATGATGAACCTGGCGCTGTGGCTCAAGGGCAACGGCTTCCGCGCGGATCAGGTGCAGGCGTTCTACCCGTCGCCGATGGCAACCGCCACGGCCATGTACCACTCCGGCAAGAACCCGTTGCGCAAGGTCACCTACAAGAGCGACGCAGTCACGATTGTGAAGAGTGAAGCGCAGCGTCGTCTGCACAAGGCCTTCCTGCGCTATCACGACCCGAAAGGCTGGCCGATGCTGCGCGAGGCCCTTGAACGCATGGGCCGTGCCGATCTGATCGGGCCGGGCAAGGATCAACTGATCCCGTTGCATCAGCCGGCGACCGACAGCTATCAAAGTGCGCGCCGCAAGAACTCGACGCCAGCCGGCAGCCACAAGGTTGCCAAGAACGCGAAGACTACGCTGATCCAGACCCAGCATACTGGCCTGCCACCGCGTGGCAGCGATGGCAGCAAGCCGTGGGACAAACGCGAAGAGGCCAAGGCCGCCGCAATGGCGCGCAACAAGCAGGCCGCCAAGGAGCGCATGGATGCAGCCAAGGGTGGCAAGGGCAAAGGCGGCAAGCCAGCCCGCAAGCCTGTAGTGCCTCGCTGATAGCTATGGGCCGCAGGTACGCTTGTGCCTGCGGCCCGGCTGTTCTTCAGGTCAGGTAGCCTTTTGCTCTTCAGCTTGAGGCTCCTGCGTGCCCATACTGGCGAGAAGTCTGCGACTGTAACCCTTACCTACGTTTATCGCCAAAAATTTCCAGGTGACGTGCTTCACGACGAATTGCGAAACGCCAGTCAATACTTTCCCCGCCATGTCAGGGGCTAGCCTGATATTGATCGAGGTGGTACCTCTGAGTGTGATGCGCGTCTTCATGAGCAATTTCGAAACATGAACTTTGCCACCTCGGGCTATCAGATTTCTGCCTAAACGCGTGGCGACCTTTGCAGTACCTGCAAGTAGCTTTCCGGCGAAACCACCGTACGGAATCATGTAGACCGTCAGCCCTAGTGCTCCTGCCCTCATGCGGTTTTTCTCTCCGGACAGGAGGCTTTTGAATTCGGGCCAGGGCGTCAGAGATATCAGGATATTGGTTATCTCTTCGATAGCCCCGGGCGCGCTTTTGTCCTTTTCTATTTTGGTAATGCCTTTGCATTGTGCATAAAGGTCATCCTCATTAACGTAGAACAACTGGCTGCAGACAATACTGGCAATGCCGGTACAGCGTTTTGAAAAAGTGGTTATGGGCATATGCAGGGCTGTCTCAGTGTTCGATGGGCCGAATGGCTCGCCAACAATTTCTGCAATCATGGTGGCGGTCGCGCCCTCACGCGGTTCATCGCCGCGCAGGTAGGCGTTTTGATCAAACGGCAATGTTCTTCCCTTATTGACAACCACCGGCGTCGGGATTGTGGATGTAATCGTCCAGAACTCGATCCCGGGTACACCATTCTCGATAAGCGCCTTCAGATCAGGGCGATACCGCACCCTCATCAACAGCGGGAAAACTTCGTAGAACCTTGTTTTACCTTCGTAGACAGCCTCAATGATAAAACCGGCGCGCCCTCGTAGTGGTTCTCGATGCTTCTCGCTTTCTGCAACAGCCATCAGGTCTTGGGTCGGTAGTCTGAGCGAGTAGAGTGATACGGCACCATTTTCGATGGCCAGGCGATGCTTGAAAGGCAGTTGAGTCAGCAACTTTTTAATGATTGTCGCGTAAGCCTTGCGGGCATCCGCCAGATAAGCCTGAAACTCACGCTCGAATTGTTGATTGATGTCTGGCAGCGCCTTGTACAGCAACTGCATTTCACGGTTTATGGGAAGCAGGCCTTCCGTGCTGTCGCGCCCTGGCAGTCTCCAGTCATCAATGTTTTCACCGGCCATGTAGACCTCCAGCAACGACGACGAATCGTGTTTTATGCCGTAAGCGTTATAGGGCAGATTGGATGCTGAGAGGGTGCCTTTATGATCGCGATAGACAGGCGTATGGCTTTTGCGTAGCACCGCCAGCCTGGGGCGTAGATCAATGGGCGGGAATGGGTAATCTTCCTGCTCAAGTATCTGTTGAATTGCAGGCGTTCTTCGCGCTTCTGTCATGGCGACGATGGCCATCGCCTTGCGTTCTGGCGCTGTGCGAACCAGTGCATTCACGGCTTCAAGTGATTCGGTTTCGGACTCTTCGAACGCGCTGACTGCCTGTGCTATCTCTTGTTCGGAATAAGGCAGGTTGCCCTGAATGCGGATATAACCGTTGGCCTGCGCCCATGCCAGAAGGATGGGCAGGCGGGTTGTGACATAGGCGGCTTGCTGTTCTTCGGTGTCCATCCTTTTGTTGAAGATCACTGGCAGTTCGATCAGGTCGTCAAAGCTCATCCAGCGTGAAGAACCAAACTCGATGGCTTCCGCAAGGGTGACCCCATGCTGAAAATTGACCCACACTTCAGTACAACCGTATGGCAGATCGTCGGGAACACCGTTGACCAGCCATTCAGGGCAGTTCTCCAGTGCCAGTATGAAGCGTGCGAGTGTTGCTTCGTTGATCGACGCCGCCTTGCCCGTGTGGATCAGGTGGCTGTGCATATCGTTCAGGATGTCAGCGTGGCTACGCCCCAGGTTTTCTGTTCTGGAGAATGGGTAGCCGGCAATTTCTCCAGGCTTTCGATCCTCAGGTTGCTGAAGATCGCTGCTGATGGCATGCCATAAAATCCGGTCCATGAGTGTCATCAGGGACGCGGACGTTTCTTCCTCAGGCCGATCAAGTTGTGCCAGCAGCGTTTGCCCCAATGCCCTTGCCGGTCCGGATCTGAGAACCCGGGCCATAACCGCCACTGGGGAGTCCTGCACATCTGCCAGTGGACAGGAGGCAATGATTTCAGCACCCAGCTTGCTTAGCAGCGTGCCACCCTCGTTGCCCAGGTACTCAGTGCGGGCTCGTTTCAGGTCCTGCAGATTTTTCGGTGTCAGCATGGCCTTGATGTCGAACTGATCAATAAGCCCCAATTCCTGACTGGCGCGAAGTTCTGCCAGCGTATTGAGCAGGGTTTTGATTGCCGTTGTGTCAGGCGATGGTGGAAGCGACAACCCGTAGTTGTAGCTCAGCATCAATGCCAGGCTGACGCTGCCATCGCTGTCTATCTGAAACGGCAACTCCTGCTTTTCGGCTTGAAGCGGTGCAGGCAGAGCCGCTTTCTCAGCGCAGTATTCGCCGAATCCGGACGCTGGATCTGGCTTGATCCGAATGTCTTCAAGGCTGATAGGGGCATTGCTGCTCTGCATTACCGCAAGCAATGCTTTTCGTGTCGTCTCGTAGTCAGCACTTTCGGCCGGATCCATGAGGTCGATGTGAGCGTCGACAGCTTGGGCCGGTTCTGAAAGCGGTTGTTGCGCGGGATTTAGCTGTGTCATTACAAGTGCTCCGATAATGGTTAATCATTGGAGGACGATGTAATCAGGCATCAATCTGGCTGTGGCACTAAGTAAATATTGCGTGCGGGTCCAACCTTATTGCCCTGTGCGCCCCGTTTCCGTGCGACCCTTGCACCTTCAGTTCAGGCGAGCACATTTTTGGTGCTGCGCCTGATCGGGCGGGGAATGTCACTCTCGTTGGCGCACGACTTTGACCGGATGGCATAAGTCTTGCGCGGCTCAATTACCGTTCAGGCTCGCAGGAGGCACGCCGTGTCGATTCATATTGCCTTGCACCATGTCACGCACTATCGCTACGAACGCGCGGTCGAACTGGGTCCTCAGATCGTTCGCCTGCGCCCGGCCGCTCACAGCCGCACGCGCGTACTGTCGTATTCGCTGAAAGTCCTGCCCGAAAACCACTTCATCAACTGGCAGCAGGACCCTCAAGGTAATTACCTGGCGCGTCTGGTCTTCCCGGAAAAGACCAGGGAATTTCGCGTCGAGGTCGATCTGGTCGCCGAGATGGCGGTGTTCAATCCGTTCGACTTCTTTCTGGAGCCTTACGCCGAGAACATTCCGTTCACCTACGCCAGCGAAGAGCAGCGCGAGCTGGCGCCGTACCTCGAAAAACTGCCGCTGACCCCGAGATTTCAGGCGTATCTGGACAGCATCAGTCGCGAGCCGATACCCGCCATCGACTTTCTGGTGGGCCTCAACCAGCGCCTGAGTCAGGATGTCGCTTACCTGATCCGTATGGAACCGGGTGTGCAGACCCCGGAATTCACCCTGGAAAACGCTTCAGGTTCTTGCCGTGACTCCGCGTGGCTGCTGGTGCAGCTGTTGCGCCATCTGGGCATGGCGGCGCGATTTGTATCGGGCTATCTCATCCAGCTCAAGGCCGATGTCGAGGCGCTGGACGGGCCGTCGGGCACTGATGTCGACTTCACCGACCTGCATGCCTGGTGCGAGGTCTATCTGCCGGGTGCTGGCTGGGTCGGTCTGGATGCTACTTCCGGCCTCTTTGCAGGCGAAGGGCATATTCCGCTGGCGTGCAGCCCGGAGCCGTCTTCCGCAGCGCCGATCAGCGGTCTGGTCGAGCCGTGCGAAACCGATTTCAGCCACGAAATGTCGGTCGAGCGCATCTGGGAGGCGCCACGCGTCACCAAGCCTTACACCGAAGCGCAATGGCAGGACATACAGGCACTTGGCCGACAGATCGACGCGGACCTGACGCGTGACGACGTGCGCCTGACCATGGGCGGCGAACCGACGTTCGTGTCCATCGATGATCGCGACGGTGCCGAGTGGAACACGGCTGCGCTGGGGCCTCGCAAGCGTGAGCTGTCTGCCGAGCTGTTTCAGCGCATGCGCGCGCATTACGCGCCACTGGGGATCGTGCATTTCGGCCAGGGCAAATGGTATCCGGGCGAACAGTTGCCACGCTGGTCACTGAACTGTTTCTGGCGCAAGGATGGCAAACCGGTCTGGCGCAACAATGCGCTGATCGCCGATGAAACCCAGGATTACGGCGCTACCGGCGAGCTGGCCGGGCGCTTTCTGGCCAGCGTTGCCGAGCGTCTGAAACTACCGGCCCGTTTCGTTTTTCCGGCTTACGAAGACAATTTCTACTACCTTTGGCGCGAAGGTGCGTTGCCGGTCAACGTGACTGCTGAAGACTCGCGGCTGGGTGATGAGCTGGAGCGCGCGCGCCTGCGCAAGGTATTCGCTCAGGGGCTGGACAAGATGATTGGTCAGGTCCTGCCGTTGGCCCGTAATGCAGGCGGCGATAGCTGGCAGAGTGGCCGCTGGTATTTGCGTGACGAACACTGCCGTCTGGTGCCGGGTGATTCCGCGCTGGGCTATCGCCTGCCATTGGCATCGCAGCCTTGGGCCAAGGCGGCGGAATACCCGTTCATTCATCCGACCGACCATAACCAGGACTTCCCCGAGCTTGCCGACAGCGACTCGCTGACCTCGGCGCTCAAGTCCACAGATATCGACGCCGAACGCTCGCCGAAAATCGATGAGTCGGCCGACTGGCTGACCCGTACGGCGCTGTGTGCCGAAGCGCGCGACGGGCGTCTGTACCTGTTTATGCCGCCACTGCAAAAGCTTGAGGAGTACCTTGAACTGGTGGCCGTGATCGAAGCGACCGCTGAAGAACTGCAATGCCCGATTCTGCTGGAAGGCTACGAGCCGCCGAGCGATCCGCGTCTGTGTAACTTCCGCATTACCCCGGACCCTGGTGTGATCGAGGTCAACGTGCAGCCGTCCGCCAGTTGGGACGAGTTGGTCGAGCGCACCGAGTTTCTTTACGAGCAGGCGCGTCTCACACGCCTGACCACAGAGAAATTCATGATCGACGGCCGTCACACCGGCACTGGCGGCGGCAACCACTTCGTGCTGGGTGGCGCGACACCGGCGGACTCTCCGTTTCTGCGTCGCCCAGACCTGCTGCGCAGCCTGATCAGCTATTGGCACAACCATCCTTCGCTGTCGTACCTGTTTTCCGGTCTGTTCATCGGCCCGACGTCCCAGGCACCACGTATCGATGAGGCGCGCAACGACTCGCTTTATGAAATGGAAATCGCCTTCGCACAGATGCCGGAGCCGGGTGAAGAAGTTGCGCCGTGGATCGTCGATCGTCTGCTGCGCAACCTGTTGATCGACGTCACCGGCAACACCCATCGCGCCGAATTCTGCATCGACAAGCTGTACTCGCCCGATGGTGCAACCGGGCGTCTTGGCCTGCTGGAGCTGCGTGCCTTCGAGATGCCGCCGCATGCGCGCATGAGCCTGGCGCAGCAGTTGCTGCTACGGGCGCTGGTGGCGCGTTTCTGGCGTGAACCCTATGCACCGGCCAAGCTGGCACGCTGGGGCACGCAATTACATGATCGCTTCATGCTGCCGCACTTCATCGAGCAGGATTTCGCCGATGTGGTCGCCGACCTCAACGCAGCCGGCTACCCGGTACAGGCCGACTGGTTCTCTGCGCATTTGGAATTTCGCTTTCCGAAAGTGGGTGATTACGCCGTCAACGGCATCGAGCTGGAGCTGCGGCAGGCGCTGGAGCCCTGGCACGTTCTGGGTGAAGAGGGCTCGGCCGGTGGCGCGGTGCGCTACGTCGATTCGTCGCTGGAGCGTCTGCAGGTGCATCTCAGCGGGTTGCCACCGCAGCGTTACGTGTTGACCTGCAACGGCGTCGCGGTGCCTTTGCAGCCCACCGGACGGGCTGGCGAGTTCGTCGCGGGTGTGCGTTATCGCGCCTGGCAGCCGGCCAACTGCTTGCAACCGACCATCGGCGTCCATGCGCCACTGGTTTTTGATCTGGTCGACACCTGGATGCACCGCTCGCTGGGCGGCTGCGCGTATCATGTCGCCCACCCGGGCGGCCGCAACTATGAAACCTTGCCGGTCAACGCCAACGAAGCGGAAAGCCGTCGCCTGTCACGTTTCTTCCGCATCGGTCATACCCCGGGCAAACTGGACGTTCCGTCGCTCAACATTAGCGACGAGCTGCCGATGACGCTGGATATGCGTCTGCATTAGAAAAACAGTGGCTCTGTGCGTCAGATGCACACGGACGTGACATCTGACTGCACTAATCTGAAGTCCTTACGTTGCCTGCCGAGCCTTCCATGCCCGACCTGCTTGACCATTACCCGCTGTCCGAGGGTACTTACCACGAAATGCTCGATGCCGACGGAGCCGTTCGCCCGCACTGGCGTCGTCTGTACGAGCACATGCGGCGCAGCAGCGCGGCGCAACTGATCCAGCGCCAGGCCCTGCTGACCCGGCAGATTCAGGAAAACGGTGTCACCTATAACGTTTACGCCGACCCCAAAGGCGCGGATCGCCCATGGGAGCTGGACCTGTTGCCGCACATCATTGCGGCCGATGAGTGGCAGCACGTAGCGGCAGGGATTGCCCAGCGTGCACGGCTGCTCAACGCAGTGCTCACGGACCTTTACGGCCCGCAGACGCTAATCGCCAATGGCTTGCTGCCCGCCGAACTTGTGTTTGGCCACAACAACTTTCTCTGGCCGTGTCAGGGAGTAAAACCTCCAGAAGGCACGTTCCTGCATATGTACGCGGTCGATCTGGCACGCACCCCGGACGGGCGCTGGTGGGTGACTGCCGACCGCACCCAAGCGCCTTCGGGTGCCGGTTATGCACTGGAAAATCGCCAGAGCGTCGCGCGTGCCTTGCCGGAAACCTATCGTGACCTGCAAGTCCGGCACCTCTCGGGTTTCTTCGACGCATTGCAACAGACGCTGGCCCGTCAGGCGCCAACCAGCAACGAGGCACCGCTGATCGTCCTGCTGACGCCGGGCCGTTTCAACGAAAGCTACTTCGAACACTTGTACCTGGCGCGACAACTGGGCTATCCGCTGGTCGAGGGTGGTGATCTGACCGTGCGCGATGCCACTGTCTACCTGAAAACCCTCAGCGGCTTGCGTCGGGTTCACGCCATCATGCGCCGTCTGGACGATGACTTCTGCGACCCTCTGGAATTGCGTACCGATTCTGCGCTCGGTGTGCCGGGGCTGCTGGAGGCTGTGCGTCAGGGCAATGTGCTGGTCGCCAACGCATTGGGCAGTGGTGTTCTGGAGTCGCCTGGCCTGCTGGGCTTTTTGCCGAAAATCAGTCAGTACCTGTTTGGCGAAGATCTGATCCTGCCATCGGTTGCAACCTGGTGGTGCGGAGAGCCGCCCGTGCTGGCGCAAGCGCTGGAGAAACTGCCTGATCTGTTGATCAAGCCTGCATTTCCTTCGCAGCACTTCGCCCCGGTGTTCGGTCGCGATTTGAATGATGAGCAGCGCAACGCGCTTGCCCTGCGCATGCAGTCGCGCCCCTATGCCTACGTCGCTCAGGAGCTGGCGCAGTTGTCTCATGCACCGGTGCTGCAGGCCGATGGTACCGGTTTGCAGCCGCGCGCCATCGGCATGCGTGTCTACGCAGTGGCCAGCCTCGACGGCTATCGCGTGCTACCGGGCGGCCTGACCCGAGTGGCCGCCGAAGCCGATGCCGACGTGGTATCGATGCAGCGCGGCGGTGCGAGCAAGGACACCTGGGTGCTGGGCGAACGCTCGCACCTTGGCGAGCCCTGGAAGGGGCAGCGCCCACTGGGTGTCTATGACCTGATTCGCCGTGATCCTTACCTGCCGTCGCGGGTGGTGGAGAACCTGTTCTGGTTCGGGCGTTACTGCGAACGTTGTGACGACAGTGCTCGTCTGCTGCGCATCATGTTGACGCGCTATGTTGATGACGACGATCCCCTCGCGTTGCAGGCGGCTGTCGCGCTGGCCGAGAGCCTGGGCATGCTGCCCGAAGCCGAGGAGGGCGAAGAGTTGAAGGATCGCCTGCTGGTTGCTCTGCTGGGCGACGAGTGGCCGTTCAGCCTGCGCGCCAATTTGCAGCGTTTGCAGTGGGCCGCTTCGCAAGTGCGCGGCAAGCTCTCACGGGAAAACTGGCAGGCGCTGGTCGAATTGCAGCGCGAAGCCTCAAGCCTGGAAACCGAAGAGCCGGATTTTGGCGAGCTGCTGGATTTTCTCAACCGTCTGGTGATGTCTCTGGCAGCGCTTTCCGGTTTTGCGCTGGACGACATGACCCGCGACGAAGGCTGGAGCTTTTTGATGATCGGGCGACGTATCGAGCGCCTGAAGTTTCTCAGCACCAGTCTGGCGGCGTTTTTGCGCGGCTCGGCAGTCTCGGAGAAAGCCGGGCTGGAATGGTTGCTGGAACTGGGCAACAGCAGCATTACTTATCGTTCGCGGTACATGGCCGTGCCGCACCTGATTCCGGTGCTGGACCTTTTGTTGCTTGATGAGCAGAACCCGCATGCGGTGCTGTTTCAACTCAAGCTGGTGCAACGCTCGCTGCGCCGCCTGAACGACGAGTTTGATGCGCCGCGTGACAGCAGCCTGGCGGTGCTGGCTCAGCGTCTCGCCGCATTTGACCTTGGCAGTCTGGAGAACCCGCTGTTCGGTCAGAGCAGCATCGACGCTGTTCTCGACGGGCTGGCCGATCTGCTGCAGAGCATTGGTGACAGCAGTGGGCAGGCCTCCGACCGCCTGGCGCTGCGCCATTTTGCTCACGTCGATGACGTCAGCCAACGCACGGTATCTGTCTGATGAGCGCTTTCTACCAGATCTTTCATGACACGCATTACAAGTACGACAGCCCGGTTTCGCTGGCTCAGCAACTGGCGCATCTCTGGCCGCGCAGCAGCCCGTGGCAGCGTTGCACCGAGCAGGCACTCGAGATTTTTCCGGAGCCTACCACGCGCCGTGATGAGCTGGATGTGTTCGGCAACCCGCTGACCCGACTGGCGTTCGAGCGTCCGCACGACGAGTTGCAAGTCAATGCGCGGTTGCGTATCGAGGTCATGGAGAAGCCGTTTCTGGACTTCAATCTGTCGCCGGAATGGGAAGTGACCCGCAGTGCGCTGACTTACAGCGCCAAGCCGATGACTGCTGATATTCTGGAGGCCTGCCGCTATCGCTTCGAATCCCCCTATGTTCACCTGAAGCGTTCGTTCGTCGAATTCTCGCAGGTCTGTTTCCCGCCGGGCCGCCCGTTGTTGCTGTGCGTACAGGCCCTGATGGAAAAGATTTTCGACGAATTCACCTTCGATGACGAGGCGACTCAGGTCGCCACGCCCCTGGTGGAAGTGCTGGAGCGGCGACGGGGGGTGTGTCAGGACTTCGCCCACTTGATGCTGGCGTGCCTGCGCTCTCGAGGTCTGGCCGCGCGCTACGTAAGTGGCTATCTGCTGACCCAGCCACCACCGGGCCAGCCCCGCTTGATCGGTGCCGATGCCTCGCATGCCTGGGTATCGGTGTTCTGTCCGGCTTCGGGCTGGGTCGACTTCGACCCCACCAACAATGTGCAACCTGCGCTGGAGCACATCAGCCTGGCCTGGGGGCGTGACTTCTCTGACGTCTCGCCTTTGCGCGGCGTGATTCTGGGCGGCGGCACGCATGATCCCGATGTCCGGGTGACGGTGATGCCGGTCAGCGCCTAATTACCTGCTCCCGTGAATCGTTCTTCAGAAGGGCGCTCCGTCGCGAGCGCCCGAGGGACCATTTGACGCACGTCCTTGGAACCCCGGCCCTGATCGGGCACTCTCTTCTTACGTCAGTTATCACGTTAATCAAGTCCTGCCCTGGAGATTCAAATGATTCGCAAGCTTGTAGCGATTTCGCTGTTGTCGTTGGCCAGTAGCCAGTTGCTGGCTGCCGAGTGTTCGGCCACAGTCGATTCGACCGATCAAATGATGTACAACACCAAAGCCATTGAGATCGACAAGAGCTGCAAGGAATTCACCGTCAACCTGACGCACTCCGGCAGCCTGCCGAAGAATGTCATGGGCCATAACTGGGTGCTGAGCAAGAAGTCCGATACCCAGGCAATCGTTACCGACGGCATGGCTGTCGGCATCGACAAGGATTACCTGAAGCCCGACGACAGCCGCGTCATCGCCCACACCAAAGTCATCGGCGCTGGTGAAAAAGACTCGGTTACCTTTGATGTATCGAAGCTGGACCCGGCACAGGAATACCAGTTCTTCTGCACATTTCCAGGGCACATCAGCATGATGAAAGGCGCTGTGACCCTGAAGTAACGACACGCCCCCGAACGAGGACGCGGAGCGTCCAGAACGGCATGCCGACGCGGAGCGTCGCACGATAGTTGAGATTATCGTTCCGCACGCTGCAGCGTGGGGATGCCTTGGTTGACGCTCCGCGTCGCAGTTATGCGCCGCGCCGCAAACGCAAGACCAGACGCAGAGCGTCGCACGATAGTTGCGATTATCGTTCCGCACGCTCCAGCGTGGGAATGCCGTGGGTGACGCTCTGCGTCACAGAACTGTGCCGCGCCGCAAACGCAAGACCAGACGCAGAGCGTCCAGAAAGGCGTACCCACGCGGAGCATGGGCACGATAGTGTTGCTGCTCTCTCGTTCCGCACGCACCCACTCAAGGCGCGTATGGCAATTCGCGTTTGTGCTGGGTCTTGGCGTAGGTTTCGCAAATGATCCGGAACGCTTCTTCGCGCACCGGCTCGCCGTGCAGGAAGGCGTCGATCTCGGCGTAGGTCACGCCGTGCGAGGCTTCGTCCGGTTTGCCGGGGGACAGGTCTTCCAGATCCGCCGTCGGTACTTTCTCGACCAGTGATTCCGGTGCGCCGAAATGGCGGGCAATAGCGCGCACCTGGTTTTTCACCAGACCGCTCAACGGTGCCAGATCGCATGCGCCGTCGCCGAACTTGGTGAAGAAGCCCATCACCGCTTCGGCCGCGTGGTCAGTACCGATCACCAGCCCCTGATAAGCGCCGGCGACGGTGTACTGCGCGACCATGCGCATGCGCGCCTTGGTGTTGCCGAGAACGAAATCCACCGAGCTGGCCGGCAGCCCATCGAACGCCTTCACCTCGGCAGCCAGCGCCTTGACGCTGCTACCGATGTTGATGGTATGGCGCTCGTCCGGTTCGATGAAGTCGACCGAAGCCTGGGCCTCGTGCTCATCGGCCTGCACGACATAGGGCAGGCGCACGGCGATAAAGCGGTAGCTGTTATCGCCTGTGCTCGCGCGCAATTCCTTGACTGCGCGCTGTGCGAGCAAGCCCGCAGTCAGTGAGTCGACTCCGCCACTGATGCCTAGCACCAAGGTTTTGAGCCGCGCGTTCTGCAGACACTCCTTGATGAAACTGACGCGGCGGGCGACTTCTGCCTGCAACGCGTTCTGGTCCGCGAAAGGTGGCTGGACCTTGAGCTGTTCAGCAATCTGGCGCTGTACGGCGTGCATGATTCACTCCTCGTAAATAGGACAATTCAAGCTGGTTTTTCAGGGCTCGGCAAATCCGGCACCTTGAACACATGCCGCAGGTAGGCGACAAAGTTCGGGTCCTTGCACTGCGTCTTGCCGGGCTCGTCGGAAATCTTCGCCACAGCCTGACCGGCGCATGCGGTCATTTTCAGCACCATGTTCATGGGCGCAATGCCGGGTATGTCGGCGGTCAGGTTGGTGCCGATACCGAAGCTGACATTGATGCGTCCGCGCAGCGCCCGGAAGATGTCGAGTGCCTTGGGCAGGTTCAGCCCGTCGGAAAACACCAGCGTCTTGCTCATCGGGTCGATGCCGAGCTTCTGGTAATGCGAGATGCATTTTTCGGCCCACTTCACCGGGTCGCCCGAATCATGGCGTAAACCGTCGAACAGTTTGGCGAAGTACAGATCGAAGTCATTCAGGAACGCGTCAGTGGTGATGCAGTCGGTCAGCGCGATACCTAACAGGCCGCGGTACTCGCGGACCCAGCAATCAAGCGCGGCAATCTGGCTGTCGATCAGGCGCGGTCCCAGTTGTTGATGGGCCATGATCCATTCATGAGCCATTGTGCCCAGCGGTTTCAGGTCAAGCTGACGCGCCAGATGAACGTTGCTGGTGCCGACGAACTGGCCTGGGAAGTCGTTTTTCAGGACGCCAAGCATTTCTTCCTGCACGCGATAGGAAAAACGCCTGCGTGTGCCGAAGTCGGCCACTTTCAGCTCGGCCAGTTCATCGGCCGTGGCATGCGTGGTCAGCCATTCGAACTTGTCATACAGACGATCCCGCGCCTGACTGAGCAGGGTGTCAGGATAGCGGTGCCGGTTGCGCACCTCGCTGACGATCGCCAGCAGTGGCACTTCGAACAGAATGACGTGCAGCCAGGGGCCGTGCAGACGAATGCACAGCTCATCGTTTTCGATGCTGGTTTTCACATAGCGGGTGTTAAAGCGGAACAGTCCCAGAAACCTCAGAAAGTCCGGTTTTATGAACGTGATGCGCTCCAGAAAAGCCAGGTGTTCCGGGCTCAGAGACAGCTCGCACAGTAACTCGATCTGGTGTCTGATCTCGTCCAGATAGGGGCGGAGATCCTCCCCGTTGCGGCAACGAAACTCCCACTCAACGTCGACGTTGGGGTAGTTGTGCAGCACCGCCTGCATCATGGTCAGCTTGTAGAAATCGGTGTCGAGCAGGCTTTGCACGATACGATTTGAAAAGGCGCTCTCGCTCATTGAATCGGGCTCTCCAGAGCAGCCGGATAATGTCGGACCCGCGACTTCCTGTCTGTCACCACGGAAAGCTCACGGCCGGATGGGTGGGCATTGTCGCTCTTAACGGGCTGGTTGATCCAACTGTTCCAGCATCCACTGCAGAAAAACCCGGATTTTGGGCACGTCGGCAGTGTGTTCCGGATAGGACAGGTAGTACGCACTGTTAGTGCTGGGCAATGCGTAATCCCATGCAATTACCAGCTTGTTTTCTGCCAGTTCTTCCTCGACCAGAAAGCGTGGCAACAGTGCGACACCGCAGCCGACCTGTGCGGCGCGGATGCACATATAGAACGTCTCAAAACGCGGCCCGTGATAACTATGGTCGGTGTGATAGCCCTGGCTTTCGAACCATTCGTGCCAGGCTTCTGGGCGGAATGCGTTCTGCAGCAGGACCAGTTCGCTCAACTGAGTCGGGTCGCTGAGGGGGGCTTCCGGCAAGCTTTCAGGTGAACACACCGCTACCAGTTCTTCGCCAAACAGCTTCACGCTTTCCGCGCCCGGTATGGCGGCCTGGCCGAAATAGAACGACACGTCACAACGTCCCTTGATCAGGTCGTCAGACTCCTGTTCGTTGATCAGGTCCAGGTGAATATGCGGATGACGCAAGCGCCAGCCCTTCAGGCGTGGCACCAGCCAGCGGGCACCGAACGTCGAGGGGGTGGACACCCGCAGCACCTCGGTTTCTCCGCCGTAAGAGCGCAGGAAGTGCGTGGACATCTCTATCTGGGTCAGGATCTTGCGCACTTCTGCCAGATACAGCGCGCCGGCTGGCGTCAACTGCAAACGGCGGCGGACGCGCTGAAACAGCAGGTGCTGAACCAGCTCCTCAAGCTGCGCGACCTGTTTGCTGACGGCGCTCTGGGTCAGGTTGAGTTCTTCGGCCGCGCGGGTGAAGCTCAGGTGCCGGGTCACCGCCTCAAAGCATTGCAGCGCGGCTATCGAGGGCAGATGACGTTTGTTCAGCATGATGGTTTCTCTGTTCGAGGCGCGAGGGTGCAGGTACGGGCAATATGAATAATCGGAATGATATCTCGCTTAAAGGTCGTTTGTCGGTCGCATGCGGGAAGGTTATTACTGCGGTTGCGTGACGCGCGTTTCAGATTCAGGCGTTGATTCCGGCAGTTTCGGCTGAATCCGCTAGCCTCAAATGGTGCGTCTCGTAGCGTTCGCGCACCGGGCGTGTGCAATTCGGTGACGCGTGTTGTTACAGGTGGGTTGTCCAATGGTATTTGGTCAGGTTGCTATTCGATCTGGCTTGGGTTGCCCTTTTTATGGGGAGGGTTGCACCTTTGGCGTCTCAAGCGGTTGTACGGCCTGCGACTTGAGCAGTCGTGTCACTGAATGGCTGGAAACGCATGACATTTTCAATAAGAAAAAAGTGATGGCACGGGCCTTGCTCTAAGCAAACGCGTATCCGGGTAATCATGTAACCGCACTGCTAATTAAAAAAATATCCTCAGGAGCACCACTCATGTCGCATACGTTTTACAGGAAAGGTTTTCTGGCAATCGCAGTGGCAACTGCATTGGGCGTGTCTTCGTTTGCACAGGCGGACGTGAAAATCGGCGTTGCGGGTCCGATGACCGGCGCGAACGCATCATTTGGTCAGCAATACATGAAAGGTGCACAGGCAGCGGCCGACGCGATCAACGCGGCGGGCGGTGTCAACGGGGAAAAAATCGTGCTGGTCGCGGGCGATGACGCCTGTGAGCCGAAACAGGCCGTGGCAGTTGCCAACCGTCTGGTTGACCAGGACAAAGTGATCGGCGTGGTCGGGCACTTCTGCTCGTCGTCGACCATTCCTGCTTCAGAGGTTTACAGCGATGCGGGGGTAATTGCCATCACGCCGGGTTCGACCAATCCGACGGTGACCGAGCGTGGCCTGAAGGAAATGTTCCGCATGTGCGGTCGTGACGATCAGCAAGGTGTGGTCGCCGGTGATTACATCGTTGATGTGCTCAAGGGCAAGAAAGTCGCGGTCATCAATGACAAGGACACCTACGGTAAAGGGCTTGCTGATGCCACTGCCAAACAACTGGTAGCGCGTGGCGTGAAGCCGGTACTTGAGGAAGGTCTGACCCGTGGCGAAAAGGATTTCAGTGCGCTGGTAACGAAAATCCGCTCGACCGGTGCCGACGTTGTGTACTTCGGTGGCCTGCATCCGGAAGCCGGTCCACTGGTTCGCCAGATGCGCGAGCAGGGCCTCAAGGACGTCAAGTTCATGTCCGATGACGGTATCGTGACTGACGAACTGGTCACCACTGCCGGTGGTGCGCAATACGTTGACGGCGTGTACATGACCTTCGGTGCCGACCCGCGCGTACTGCCGGATAGCAAGGCAGTCGTGGACGAATTCCGCAAGTCCGGTTACGAGCCTGAAGGCTATACCCTCTACGCGTACGCTTCGATACAGGCCCTGGCTGCCGGTTTCAATGGTGCCAAATCCAACAAGGGCGACAAAGCCGCAGAGTGGCTCAAGGCGCATCCGGTCAAGACCGTCATGGGTGAAAAAGCCTGGGATGCCAAAGGCGACCTGAAAGTCTCCGACTACGTGGTTTACCAGTGGGACGCCACCGGCAAATACAAGCAACTCGAAAAACAGAAGTGAGATAGACCTCGTGTCAGTTCTGCCTGGCAGACGCTGACCCGGTGATGGGCTCGCCCATGAGCGAGCCTGCATCTCTTTTATTGTTTTCGGACCTGTCGCTCGCACCTCCCGAGGGTGTGATTGGCAGGGTGCTGAGCTGCCTTTCAGTGTGAGCGTGCGTGATGGATGGGATCTTCCTGCAACAAATGGTCAACGGACTCACCCTCGGGTCTGTCTATGGCCTCATCGCCATCGGCTATACGATGGTCTACGGCATCATCGGCATGATCAACTTCGCCCACGGCGACGTTTATATGATTTCCGCCTACCTGGCCGCTATCGGTCTGGCGGTTCTGTCTTTCTTCGGACTGGAATCCTTTCCATTCCTGATTCTCGGCACGCTGGTCTTCACCATCGTGGTGACGGGGGTATACGGGTTTGTCATCGAGCGCGTGGCCTACAAGCCGCTGCGCAACTCGACCCGGCTGGCACCGCTGATCAGCGCCATCGGTATTTCCCTGATCCTGCAAAACTACGCGCAGATCAGTCAGGGCGCTCGCCAGCAGGGCGTGCCCACGTTGCTTGAGGGTGCGTGGCGCTTCGAGATCGGCAGCGGCTTTGTGCAGATTACCTACACCAAGATCTTCATTCTCATCGCCGCTTTTGTCGGCATGGGCGTGCTGACCTACATCATCAAATACACCAAGCTGGGCCGCATGTGCCGCGCCACGCAGCAGGACCGCAAGATGGCGTCGATCCTTGGCATCAACACTGATCGGGTCATCTCCTATGTGTTCATCATCGGTGCTGCCATGGCGGCACTGGCCGGTGTGCTGATCACCATGAATTACGGCACGTTCGACTTCTATGCCGGCTTCATCATCGGCATCAAGGCGTTCACTGCCGCGGTGCTGGGCGGGATCGGCTCGCTGCCGGGCGCCATGTTGGGCGGTTTGATCCTGGGGGTTGCCGAGTCGCAGTTCTCCGGCCTGATCAACTCCGATTACAAAGACGTGTTCAGTTTCGGCCTGTTGGTGCTGATCCTGATTTTCCGTCCCCAAGGCCTGCTGGGTCGCCCACTCGTGGCGAAGGTATAAGTATGTCCGCTCCTGTTGCTGCTCCTGTCGTCAAACCTGTTGAAATCAAGAAAAGCCTGATAGATGCCGTGGTCGCGGGGCTGCTGGCACTGATCGTGTTCGGTCCCATCGTCGGGATTGTGCTCGATGGCTACAGCTTCAACCTGCAACCCACCCGCGTGGCCTGGCTGGTGGCCGTGGTCATGGTCGGGCGATTTCTGATCAGCCTGTTTCTGCAAACACCCAAAGGCATACGTGTTTCCCAGAGCTTCGAAAGCTCCGACTCCGGCGTGCATGTGCTCAAGCCTGATCACAAATCCCGCCTGTACTGGATCATTCCGCTACTGATCGTGATTGCCATCGTGTTTCCGATCTTCGCCAACAAGTACATTCTGACCGTGGTTATTCTCGGGCTGATCTACGTATTGCTGGGGCTTGGCCTGAATATCGTGGTCGGCCTGGCCGGCCTGCTCGATCTGGGCTACGTGGCGTTCTATGCCATCGGAGCCTATGGCCTGGCGCTTGGTTATCAGTACCTTGGCCTGGGCTTCTGGTCGGCGCTGCCGCTGGCGGCAATTGCGGCGGCACTGGCCGGATGTATTCTGGGCTTTCCGGTGTTACGCATGCATGGCGATTATCTGGCCATCGTGACGCTGGGGTTCGGGGAAATCATCCGTCTGGTGCTGAATAACTGGCTGTCGTTCACGGGCGGTCCGAATGGTGTGCCGGTCCCGTCACCGACCTTTTTCGGCCTAGAGTTCGGGCGTCGTGCCAAGGATGGTGGCATTCCGATTCATGAATATTTCGGCTTCGATTACAACCCGGACCTGAAATTCCTGTTCATCTACACCGTGCTGTTTCTTGTCGTGCTGGCCGTGTTGTTCATCAAACATCGTCTGACTCGCATGCCGATCGGCCGCGCCTGGGAAGCCCTGCGCGAGGACGAGATTGCTTGCCGTTCGATGGGCCTCAATCACGTACTGGTCAAGCTATCGGCGTTCACCATCGGTGCTTCGACGGCGGGACTGGCCGGGGTGTTTTTCGCCAGCTATCAGGGCTTCGTCAACCCGACGTCATTCACCTTCTTCGAGTCTGCACTGATTCTGGCGATTGTAGTGCTGGGCGGTATGGGGTCGACCGTAGGGGTGGTTATCGCTGCGTTCGTGCTGACCGTTGCGCCTGAACTGTTGCGCAGCTTCTCCGAGTACCGGGTGCTGCTGTTCGGCATCCTGATGGTGTTGATGATGATCTGGCGCCCACGCGGGCTGATCCGCATCAGCCGCACTGGCGTAAAACCGCGCAAGGGTGCGCTGGTGACAGAAGGAGGTGCGCGATGAGCAATGAAGTGATTCTTTCCGTCGAGCACCTGATGATGCACTTCGGCGGCATCAAGGCTCTCAGCGATGTCAGCCTCAACGTCCGCCGCAACTCTATCTTCGCTCTGATCGGCCCCAACGGGGCAGGCAAGACCACCGTGTTCAACTGCCTGACCGGCTTCTACAAGGCCACAGGCGGACGCATCGAGCTGCATACTCGTGGCAAGACCACCAATGTGATCAGGCTGCTGGGCGAGCCGTTCAAGGCAACCGACTTTGTTTCGCCGAAAAGCTTCTTCAGCCGGGTGTACTACAAAATGTTCGGCGGTACCCATCTGGTCAACAGGGCAGGGCTGGCGCGTACGTTTCAGAACATTCGTCTGTTCAAGGAAATGTCGGTCGTCGAAAACCTCCTGGTTGCGCAGCACATGTGGGTCAACCGCAGCCTGATCAGCGGGATCCTCAATACCAAAGGCTATCGCAAGGCCGAAGAGGATGCGCTCAATACGGCGTTCTACTGGCTGGAAGTCGTGGACCTGGTGGACTGTGCCAATCGTCTGGCGGGAGAGCTGTCCTACGGGCAGCAACGGCGCCTGGAAATCGCCCGGGCCATGTGCACGCGTCCGCAGGTGATCTGTCTGGATGAACCGGCTGCCGGTCTCAACCCGCAGGAAACCGAGGCGCTCAGCGGCATGATCCGCCTGCTGCGCGATGAACACGACATGACCATTGTGCTGATCGAGCACGACATGGGCATGGTCATGGGCATTTCCGACGATATTGTGGTGCTTGACCACGGCAACGTGATTGCCATGGGCGGGCCGGAACAGATCCGTAACGATCCGAAAGTGATCGCCGCGTACCTGGGCGCTGATGAAGAGGAGTTGGTATGAGCAAGCCGATCCTCGAACTGAAAGAGATCGATGTGTTTTACGGGCCGATTCAGGCCCTCAAGAAAGTCTCGCTACACATCAATGAAGGCGAAACGGTGAGCCTGATCGGCTCCAACGGTGCGGGCAAGTCCACGCTGCTGATGTCGATCTTCGGCCAGCCGCGCGCTGCCAGCGGGCAGATCATCTATCAGGGTACTGACATCACCCAGAAGTCCTCGCATTACATTGCTTCCAACGGTATTGCGCAGTCGCCGGAGGGGCGGCGGGTGTTCCCCGACATGTCAGTCGAGGAAAACCTGATGATGGGCACCATCCCGATTGGCGACAAGCATTCGGCCGAAGACATGCAGCGTATGTTCGAACTGTTCCCGCGCCTCAAGGAGCGCCGCAACCAGCGCGCCATGACCATGTCCGGTGGCGAGCAGCAAATGCTCGCCATCGCTCGCGCGCTGATGAGTCGTCCCAGGTTGTTGTTGCTTGATGAGCCGAGCCTGGGGCTGGCGCCGATCATCGTCAAACAGATTTTCTCGACCCTGCGCGAGCTGGCGGCGACCGGTATGACCATCTTTCTGGTCGAGCAGAACGCCAACCATGCGCTGAAACTGTCTGATCGCGCCTATGTGATGGTCAATGGCGAGATCCGACTGTCCGGCACGGGCAAGGAATTGCTTGTAAATGAAGAGGTCAGGAACGCTTATCTGGGCGGACACTGAGTTCGTCAAAACCCTGCCGTTTTCGACGCGCGCCCCGAATGTGTAAACATCCGGGGCGTCGCTTTTTGCAATTGTGGAAAACAATTTTGACGGCGCTACCAGGTGCGACATAAAACCGCTGCAAATGGTTGTTTTGTCACTGTTTTGACTTGTTCAGGTTTACTGTGGAACCGGCTGTTAATAACTTGGGAGTATGTGCCTGAAGGCCTTTATGCATAAGGCCTGTAGAGGATTGATTAAATTTTGATCAAGGGTTTTGGACTGGCTTTCAGGGGTGTTTGTCAACAGCATTGAAGCTGGTCGTTCATACAGTTTTTTCAGTTACACAGCCTGTGGATAAGTCTGTTAACAAGCCTTGGAAATAGTGATCCAGCCGTTACTGCGTCTGGGCTACAGGCCATCACGGTTTTCTGACGCCTGGTGGCGTCCTGGCAGTATCGGGCAAAGTCAAGGTGAAAACTTCTCCGGATCTGCTGGAAGCCCCGAACGACGGGACTTTCAGCGTTACCGACTTGCCCCCAGAGATTGTGTGTCTGACTGTGGATAAGGTGGGCAAAACTGTCTGAAAGGCCCGTGGCGTATGGCTCGGCTTGAGTTGGTTGTTTTTTGTACAAATACACTGGGTTGTTGCATCGACGTGCCGCTGACGGGCATTCTGCTGCCCTCGTCAGAACTTATTAACAGGTGCGCTGTTTTTCGCGCCAGGTCAGGAGAACGAAATGACTTCCACTGTATTCATCACGGGCGCTACTTCCGGTTTCGGTGAGGCCTGTGCCCGCCGTTTTGCCGAAGCAGGCTGGTCGCTGGTATTGACTGGCCGTCGCGAGGACCGTCTTGCCGCGTTGAGCGCCGAGCTGTCGAAGCAGACCAAGGTGCATACGCTGGTACTGGATGTGCGTGACCGCAAGGCAATGGAGAGTGCCATCGCAGATTTACCTGAAGAGTTCGGCAGCATTCGCGGGTTGATCAACAACGCCGGTCTGGCGCTGGGGATCGACCCTGCGCCCAAGTGCGATCTGGATGACTGGGACACCATGATCGACACCAACGTCAAAGGTCTGGTTTACACCACACGCCTGTTGCTTCCACGCCTGATTGCGCATGGTCGCGGCGCAAGTATCGTCAACCTGGGCTCGGTAGCCGGCAACTATCCTTATCCGGGTGGTAACGTCTACGGTGGCACCAAGGCGTTTGTCGGGCAGTTCTCGCTGAACCTGCGCAACGATCTGATCGGCACGGGCGTGCGAGTCACCAACCTTGAGCCCGGGCTGTGCGAGAGCGAGTTTTCGCTGGTACGTTTCGGCGGGGATCAGGCCAAGTACGATGCGACCTACGCAGGTGCCGAGCCGATTCAGCCTCAGGACATCGCCGACACCATCTTCTGGATCATGAACACGCCAGCGCACGTCAACATCAACAGCCTGGAACTGATGCCCGTCAGCCAGACCTGGGCCGGTTTTGCGATTGATCGTAACCGCGGTTGATTGCTTGCTGATCGGGCCGCACAGGTGGTGCGGTTCGATCGATCAGTCTTCTACAGGCGTCGGCGGCGGGAAAGCGTTCACGAAGCGGTTCTCGACAAAGTCAGCCAGCCCGATGTAACAGGTTGCCAAGTGGTAAGGCGTGGTCGACGGCATGTCGCTGCGGCTGACTGCGCCATCGGGCTCTACACACTCGTTCCAGCCTTTGGCATGCAGGAAGCGCTGCGCAAAGGCTGACATTTGCGCAGTTAAACTCGCCTCGCACTCTGGCTGCATGGCCATGGCTCGCAGGTATTCCGCCTGAGCCCAGATTCGCTGGGTGGCATCGCGTATCGTGCCATCAAGTGTCAGCATTGCAGTCACTGCGCCGCTCTTTGGCTCGACGCCCTGTGCCTGAGCGTAGGCAAACGCGCGGGTCATGGACTCGTGCAGCTCGCGCCCGTGCAGCTCTGGCGACGATTGCAGCAGGAAGAACCATTCGAACTGATGACCTGGCTCGTACCAGTTATCCACAGCGCCCAAGGGTTTCTCCAGCATCACGCCGGTGGCGGTGTCGACAAAGCGGCGCTGCATGTGGATAACCAGGGCGTCCAGCGCTGACTGGGTTGCAGGGTCGGCGCGCACCGACAGCGTCGCCAGAAAGGCCTCTGCCAGATGCATCAAAGGGTTCTGGAGCGGGCCGGTGCCCAGCGTCGACCAGTCTTCAGCGAGTTGCGCTTCGTACAGCCCGTCATCGTCGGCAAAGCGCTCCGCTACAACACTGAGCGCCGCATTGAGCACGGACTCTGCCAGCGGGTCCTGCACCTGCGCCCAGTAATGTGCGCAGGCGAAAATAATGAAGGCGTGAGTGTAGAGGTCCTTGCGGCGATCCAGAGGTTTGCCCTGCGGATCGATGCTATAGAACCAGCCGCCATGCTCGGCATCGTGGAAGTGCTGTTGCAGGGAGCGAAACAGCTCACCGGCGCGGGCTCGGGCGTTTGGTACTTCGACGTTATCGATAAGGCTGGAAAACAGAAACAACTGACGTGCACAGGCCATGGCGCGATAGCGTTGCGGCGGTAGAGGCTGATCGTTGGCGTCGAGCGCTTCGTAAGGCAATGCCAATTGTGCGTTCCAGCCAGGGCCCTGCCAGAGCGGAACGACGACCTGCAGAAAATGCTGCTGCATGGCAGCGAACACCGAGGTCAATTCAGGCGTGGAGGCGGAGCGGGTCACATGGGGCATCGGCTGGCATCGCGGCAGTGTCGAAGTGCGCAGCATGTTATCAGGATTGCTGCATGCGGGGTCGGGGTGATCGTTCCTCACGCTCGGCGCGTGAGGAACCTCTTTCAGTCAGCCAATCAACGCCAGCCGCTCATTGATCGCCGCTTCGATCCCTTGGGCGTCCAGCCCGCATTCAGCCAGCATCTGCGCAGGCTTGGCATGCTCGACGTAGGTGTCCGGCAGGCCCAGGTGCAATACCGACTTGAGGATATTGGCGCGTGCCAGAAACTCACTGATCGCAGCACCGGCACCGCCCATCACTGCGTTCTCTTCCAGCGTAACCAGTAGTTCGTGACCGGCGGCCGCCTCTCGCACCAGAGCCTCGTCCAGCGGCTTGACGAAACGCATGTCGATCACCGTCGCATCCAGCTTTTCGGCCACCACCAGCGCATCGGCCAGTTGCACGCCAAACACCAGTATCGCAACGCCCTGGCCCTGACGACGCACAACGCCCTTGCCGATTTCGACGGGGTCAAGACCTGCCTCGATCAACGCGTTCGGACCGGTGCCGCGTGGGTAGCGCACTGCCGCGGGGCCTGTGTGCAGGTAACCGGTGCTGAGCAGCTTGCGCAGTTCGTTTTCGTCGCTCGGCGTCATGACCACCATACCGGGGATGCAGCGCAGGTAGGACAGGTCAAAGCTGCCTGCGTGAGTCGGGCCGTCTTCGCCCACCAGACCGGCGCGGTCGATGGCGAACAGTACGTCGAGGTTCTGCACCGCGACGTCATGCACCAGTTGATCGTAGCCGCGCTGCAGGAAGGTAGAGTAGATAGCCACGACCGGCTTGCTGCCTTCACAGGCCATACCGGCCGCCAGCGTTACAGCGTGTTGTTCGGCGATGGCAACATCGAAGTAGCGTTCTGGAAAGCGCTCGCTGAATGCCACCAGGTCCGAGCCTTCCTTCATGGCTGGCGTGATGCCGACCAGCCGCGAATCAGCCTCGGCCATGTCGCAGATCCACTGGCCGAACACTGCGGAATACTTCGGTGCACTGATTTTTTTCGGGGCGACAGGCGCATTCAGTGGCTCAAGCTTGGTAATGGCGTGATAACCGATCGGGTCGACTTCGGCTGGCGCAAAACCTTTGCCCTTCTTGGTCACCACGTGCAGAAACTGCGGGCCTTTCAGATCACGCATGTTGCGCAGAGTGGCGATCAGAGTCGGCAGGTCGTGGCCATCGATAGGGCCGATGTAGTTCCAGCCCAGCTCTTCGAAAAGCGTGCCCGGAACCAGCATGCCCTTGGCGTATTCTTCGGTGCGACGCGCGATTTCCCAGGCACCGGGCAGGCGCGAAAGCACCTTTTTGCTGCCTTCGCGCATACTGCTGTACGTGCGGCTGGAAAGAATCTTGGCCAGGTAATTCGACAGACCGCCGACATTGCGCGAGATCGACATGTCGTTGTCGTTGAGAATCACCAGCATGTCGGCTGCCACTTCCGGCGCGTGGTTCAACGCTTCGAAGGCCATGCCGGCAGTCAGCGCACCGTCGCCGATCACGGCAATCGATTTACGCTCGCTGCCTTGCAGGCGCGAGGCAATCGCCATACCGAGGGCGGCGCTGATAGAGGTGCTGGAGTGCCCGACGCCAAAGGTGTCGTACTCGCTCTCGCTGCGACGCGGAAAGGCCGCCACCCCATCCTTCTGGCGCAGGGTGGACATGCGCGCGCGACGGCCGGTGAGGATCTTGTGCGGATAGGCTTGATGACCCACGTCCCACACCAGACGGTCGTCCGGGGTGTCGAAAACGTAATGCAGCGCGATGGTCAGCTCGATGACCCCAAGACCGGCACCAAAATGCCCTCCGGTCTGGCCAACGGAATACAGCAATTCCAGGCGCAGTTCATCGGCCAGGGTTTCCAGCTCGGCTTCGCCCAGACGGCGCAGGCCGTGCGGGGTATCGGCTCGGTCGAGCAACGGCGTGACCGGGCGCTCGCGGGGGATCTCTTTGAACGTCGTGGGCATCAGGCGAATCGTTATAAGTAAAAGAGGCGGCAGTTTACCTTATGCATCGCAAGCTGCCCATGAAGTGCGTCGGCGGATGGTCCGCCGACTCACACGCTTAATGACTGAGACCTGACGAACCGTGGTTGATTCAGCAGATTTCCGGCTTCGGTGACGGTGATCAGTGGCGGCGTTCGACGATATAGCGTGCCAGCTCGCGCAACGGCTCTGCGGCGGCATCGAACGGGCTCAGCGCCGTCAGCGCCTGATCACGCAGTTCCAGTGCATAGTGCTTGGCCGCTTCCAGGCCCAGCAACGCAGGGTAGGTCGGCTTGTCGCGGGCGATGTCGGCACCCTGACGCTTGCCGAGGGTCGCAGTATCGCTTTCGACATCGAGAATGTCGTCCTGAACCTGAAAGGCCAGACCGACCGCACGCGCATAGACCTGCAAGGCGTCAAGACGGGGCTGATCGGCTTGACCGCTGGCCAGTGCGCCAAGCCGGACGCTGGCTTCGATCAACGCACCGGTCTTGTGCCGATGCATGTATTCCAGCGCGGCCTGATCAAGCTTCAGCCCCACAGAGCCCAGATCGATCGCCTGCCCGCCCACCATACCTGCCGGGCCGGCAGCGGCTGCGAGGGTGTTGACCATCTGCAGACGCGTTTCAGCATCGCGTGAGGTCAGGTGCGGCGCGAGCAGCGCAGTGAACGCCAGGCTTTGCAGGCCGTCACCTGCCAGGATCGCGCAGGCTTCATCGAAGGCCTTGTGCGTGGTCGGCTGGCCGCGACGCAGGTCGTCATCGTCCATCGCCGGTAAATCGTCGTGCACCAGCGAGTAAGCATGAATCAGTTCAACCGCACAGGCGGCACCGTTGGCATCTTCGGCTACGCCACCCAGCGCTTCGCAGGCCGCATAGGCCAGCAGCGGGCGCACGCGCTTGCCGCCGTTCATCACGCTGTAGCGCATGGCTTCGTAAAGGCGGTTCAGCTCAGGGCTCGGTGCCTGAAACAGTTTTTCGAGTGCTGCGTTGACGCGAGTCTGGCTTTGCGCTTGATAGCTCGCGATCATTCGGGAAGTTCCGCATCGTCGAACGGCTCTTCGCTCAGTTCACCATCGCGCTCCAGCAGTACCTGAACCTTCTGTTCGGCCTGGGTGAGGGCGCTCTGGCAGTCGCGGGTCAGGCGTACGCCTTGCTCGAAGGCGGTCAATGAGTCTTCCAGCGACAACTCGCCATTCTCCAGCCGCTCTACCAGCGCTTGCAGGTCAGCGAGTGACTGTTCGAAATCCAGTGCAGCTTTCTTGCGGGCCATGGGGGCATTTCCGGTAGAGGTTAAACCGCGCGACACTAGCAGAGCGAGGGCTTCTGGGCAAATAACGGCGACGGAGCAATGCCAGGGCAGCAGTTGTCAGGATTAACCCGCAGCGAACCCGTTCTGCAGGTCTGCGATCAGGTCTTCCGGGCTTTCCAGGCCGACCTGTAGCCGCAGCATCGGGCCGATGCCGCGGTCAGGGCCATATTGCTCGACTTCAGTGATCAGGCTTTCAAAACCGCCCCAGGAGTAACCAATCCCGAACAGTTTCAACGCGCCGGTAAATCGGTCCAGCACCTGCCGGTCAACGGCATGGAATTCGAAACTGAGCAAGCCATTGCAGCCATGGAAATCTCGCTTCCAGATGGTATGGCCCGGATCGTCCGGCAATGCGGGATACAGCACGCGGGCAACCTGAGGCTGCTCCTGCAGCCATTGCGCGATCTGCATCGCATGGCGTTCGTGCATGGCCATGCGCGCCGCCAGACTTCGGGCACCGCGCAGCACCAGATACGCGTCGTCGGGGCTGACGGTATTGCCCACGGCGGTATTCATGGTCTTGAGGGTTTTCCAGTGCGCTTCGGTAGTGCTGACGCTGCCCATCATGACGTCGGAATGCCCGGCCACGTATTTGGTCAGGGCCATCAGGGAAATGTCCGCGCCCAGCTCCAGCGGCTTGTACAGAATTCCCGAGCCCCACGAGTTATCCACAGCCAGCAGCAGATTCCTTGCCTTGCACACCTGTGACAGGGCAGGCAGGTCGCACATGTCGAACGTCAGCGAACCGGGCACTTCAGCGTAGATCATCCGTGTGTTGGTCTTGATCAGCGATTCCACATTGCTGCCGTCGGCCGAGTAGAAATCGAACTGGATGTCGAAGGCCGTCAGCATCGTTTTCGCCAGACGCCGAACGGGGCCGTACACCGATTCGGTAATCAGCACGTGGTCGCCTGGGCGCAGAAACGATTGAAACATCTGCGCCACTGCTGCCAGTCCGGTTGGGTACAGGCAAGTACCGTGCGCGCCCTCAAGCCCGGAAATCAGATCCTGCAAGGCAAACGCCGTCGGGTTGCCGTTGGCTCCGTAGGTCAGCGAGCGCTCTGGCCCTGTGGTGCGAATTTCCGCCTCGCGCAAACTCTCCAGACTGTCGAACAGCACCGTGCTCAGACGCACGACCGGCGGGTTGACCGCAAGCCCAGGCCCGCTGCTGGCGCTGCGGCCGCGTTGCGACAGGGCGGTGTGGGCGCGAGGGTCCTTATGGTGCGGCATTGGAGGCTCCAGTCAGGGAAAGGGCAAGCAGGCAGACTGCCGCTCAGGCACGCGCAAGCGTAATGCATCGTGCGTCTGGCAGGTATCACTGATCGTTCAGCGCAGCGCTCGCGTAGAACTCATGCAGCTTTGCCTGCAATAGCTGCCTGTCCGGCAAGCGGGTCTGATACTCGGCAATCAGCGCGGGTGAAAGCGAGCGGTTCAGGGCGTACTCGACCACTTCATCGTTTTTGCTGGCGCAGAGTAAAACGCCGATGGCCGGGTTTTCATGGGGTTTGCGTACCTTCCGGTCCAGCGCCTCAAGATAAAAGTCCAGCTTGCCCAAGTACTCTGGCTCAAAGCGGCCGACCTTGAGTTCGATGGCAACAAGGCAGTTGAGGCCGCGATGGAAAAACAGCAGATCCAGTGCAAAATCCTGACCGCCGACCTGCAACGTGTACTCGGAGCCGACAAAACAGAAGTCGCGGCCCAACTCGATCAGAAAATCCCTCAGGCGTTGCAGCAAACCGCGATGCAGGTCGGCTTCGGCGTGTCCCGATGGTAGCTCGAGGAACTCCACCATGTAGGCATCACGGAACACATCCAGTGCTGCCGGTCGGGTTTCCTTGAGCATTGCCGAGGCTTTGGCTGGCTGGGTGATACTGCGCTCGAACAAGGCGGTCTTGAACTGGCGCTCCAGCTCGCGTTTTGACCATCTCTCCTGAGTTGCCATTTTCAGATAAAACTCGCGTTCTTCAGGGCGCTTGCTCTGGCTGAAAATGATCAGGTTATGGGACCAGGATAATTGTCGCGCCAGTGGTGCGACTTTCTCTTCTGCGCGGTAAATCTCATAGAACTGACGCATGCGAAACAGGTTGCTGCGCGTAAACCCGCGCAGTCCTGGCTGGGTTACAGCCAGATGCTCGGCAAGCTGGCTGACCACCGCGTCACCCCATTCGGCGTTTTCAATCTTGCGGCTGATGTAGGCGCCTACCTGCCAGTAAAGCTCGATCAGGCGAGTGTTGACCGCCTGTGCAGCTTGCTGTCGAGCGCTCTGAATCATTGCGAGCACTTCATCAAAGCGATCCTTTACAGGCGTATGCGGTGCATTGGGAGTACTCATGCTGCAAGTACTCCACTGCGTGGGAAACCGGTGTCGAGTTGCAAGCGAAAATCTGGATGGGCAGTTGTCCGGCTCATAGGGCGCGTCCTTGGGCAGTGGCTAAGGACGCTACTTTACGTTCAGATCACGACTGTCCGACCCAGAATCTCTTTTGAGTTTGTAGCACCAGGTTTCTGTTTGCGCAGGCCTTGACTTGCGCCTTATTTATCCAGGTCGGACGCCTGATGCCGCTCCGGCACCTGGTCCGCCTCTTCGCCCCAGGTGCGGTTGACCTTCTGGCCTTTGATGACGGCAGGGCGCGCGGCGATTTCTTCCGTCCAGCGAATCAGGTTCGGGTATTCGTGCACCGACAGGAACTCGGCGGCCGAATAAACCTTGTTCCTTACCAGCGCGCCATACCATGGCCAGACCGCGATATCGGCAATCGTGTAGGTGTCGCCAGCCAGGTAGCGGTGCTCGCCCAGTCGACGGTTCAGCACATCGAGTTGGCGCTTGGCCTCCATCGCGAAGCGATTGATGGGGTATTCGAGTTTCTCCGGCGCGTAGGCGTAGAAGTGCCCGAACCCGCCACCCAGGTAGGGCGCCGCGCCCATCTGCCAGAACAGCCAGTTCAGCGTTTCGGTACGGCCTGCCGGGTCGGCGGGCAGGAAACTGGAAAACTTCTCAGCCAGGTACAGCAGAATCGAACCGGACTCGAATACCCGGACAGGTGTTTCATGGCTTCGGTCCAGCAACGCAGGGATCTTGGAGTTGGGATTGATCTCGACAAAGCCGCTGGAGAACTGATCGCCCTCGGAAATGCGGATCAGCCAGGCATCGTATTCCGCGCCGCTATGCCCCAGCGCCAGCAGCTCTTCGAGCATGATCGTGACCTTCACCCCGTTGGGTGTGGCCAGAGAATAAAGCTGCAGTGGGTGCTTGCCGACGGGCAGTACCTTGTCATGCGTGGGACCGGCTACGGGCCGGTTGATGCTGGCGAACGTACCGCCTGCTTTTGTTTCCTGCTGCCATACCTTCGGCGGGGTGTAAGGGGTTTGGGTCATGAGTAGCCTCGCTTGTTCAAGGGTGATCGCTGGACCGGTCGTATTGCGAATGACCATTGACGTTATAGATCAACGTGCGCGGATGGAAGTGCCTTGCGATTCTGATCGAGCGTGGCGAGGCCTCGAAAGGGCCATTTAGCTGCCGCCGGTAGTTTGTGGAATATTCCTACAGTAACTAAGGCGTCGCCCTATAGCTGTAACTCTATGAAAGAAGAGAACATATGCCCGCAGCATGAGGCCATAAGGTTATCCATTTATGATCTTGATTGTCAAAATCGTTCTCTGATCTACCTGTCAATAGCTGGATACCGTATGTCGTCATCTCGCAGCACAAGCTTTATAAAATGGCGTGACCTGATCATCAATCTTGTGTCCAAGGAAATTAAAATCCGTTACATGGGGGCGACGTTGGGCTTCGTTTGGTCATTGGGAAATCCGCTGGTTGTTACACTTACGTATTACACGGTCTTCACCTATATCCTGCCCAGCAATCAGGACCGCTTTGCGCTTCATCTGGTAACGGGTGTCGTCCACTGGATGCTTCTGGCACAAATAGTTTCACAGAGCGGGGAATGGCTCATCAATAATGGCAACCTCATTCGGAAGTTACGCTTCCCGCGTATATTGCTACCCGTCTCCGGAGCATTGTCGATTGCTGTATTCTGGGCGGGCTGCATGCTCGTGTATGTATTGTTATTCCCCATGCTGGGTGGTGTGTTTTCACGCGCGCTGTTTTTTTATCCCATTGTACTGATTGCGTTCATGGCGCTCATCATGGGGTTCGGTCTGGCGCTTAGCATCATTCAGGTAACGGTGAGGGATGCAAAACACTTCATCGACGTATTTCTGCCCTTGCTGTTCTGGTTGACGCCAATTGTGTGGGTCACCTCCGCGCTGCCCGAAGGTATCGCCAGCATAGCGGCCTACAATCCGGTAGCCCTTTATTTCGATAGTTTCAGCAGCATTTTGCATACCGGGGTCGTTCCAGACACCCGCGATCTGCTGCTTTGCGTGTTAATGGGGGCCGCGTCGTTGCTTGCCGGCCTGCTCATATTCAGGAAGGTCGACGACGTGGTGGAGTATTTATGAGCCGTGTCGTCATAAAGGCAGAAAACCTCACCAAACAGTTCACCCTTCGCCACAACAGGGGCGGTTTGAAGAGCAAGTTTCTAGGTCTGTTCGATGTTCGACACCGTGAGCATGCCGAAACGTTCATGGCAGTCAGCGACGTGTCGTTCACCTTGCATAAGGGGGAATCGCTTGCACTTGTGGGGCATAACGGTTCAGGTAAAAGCACGCTGTTGCAGCTGGTTTCACGCATTCTTGTTCCCACCAGCGGACGTTTGACTACGGTGGGCCGTGTAGCCCCTTTAATAGAAATCGGTGTGGGCTTTCACCCTGATCTGACAGGGGAAGAGAATATCTATCTCAATGCCAGCCTGTTCGGGTTAAGTAACAGGGAAGTACGTTCGCGTTTCAACGAGATCGTGGATTTTTCCGGGCTTGGAAACTTTATTGATACGCCGGTCAAGAACTATTCGTCGGGTATGTACATGAGGCTGGGTTTTTCGGTAGCGGTTCATGTTGAGCCACAGGTCCTGCTGGCTGACGAAGTGCTTGCTGTGGGGGACGAAGAGTTCAAACGCAAATGCCACGAGCGAATTCGCACTTTGCAGGATGACGGCATGGCCCTGATTCTTGTTACTCACGCGGTAGAAGAGGGGAAAGCGTTTTGTCAGCGTTATTTGACGCTTGAGCGTGGCCGGATAATCGAACACGGTTGTTATTGATTCATTGCAGTCAGCGCCACTTCGTCAACTTCAAATTACCCATTCAAAAGGGATTTTCATGCTGCAAATTATCGTTCCGATGGCGGGTGCCGGGAGTCGCTTTGCGGTCGCGGGCTACACCGATCCCAAGCCGTTGATCCCTGTGCACGGTGTACCGATGATCAAGGTCGTGATTGACAATCTGACGCCGGATTGTCCGCACCGATTCATCTTCATCTGTCAGGCGGATCAGGTCGCAACCTATTCGCTGAGGGAAAAGCTGAATGCCTGGGCACCTGGATGCGACATCGTCGAGCTTGGTGGGCTGACGGGGGGCGCCGCGTGCTCCGTTTATGCCGCCAGGCACCTGCTCGACTATAGCCAGCAAGTGATGATTGCCAACAGCGACCAGTATGTCGATGTGGACATAAACGCTTATCTGCAGGCAATGAACGAGGGTGACGCAGCGGGCTTGATCATGACGATGAAAGCCAGCGATCCGAAGTGGTCGTTTGTGGGCTTCAGTGCAGAAGGCCTCATCACCCGCGTAGTGGAAAAAGAGGTCATCTCTGACGAAGCCACTGTTGGCATCTACAACTTTCGCAATGCAGGTCAGTTGATATCGGCCATCGAGACGATGGTCATGAAAGATCTTCGCGTCAATGGCGAATTCTATGTTGCGCCAGCGTACAACGAGATCATCGGGCGCGGCGCCAAGGTGATTCATTACAGTATTGGCGCAGAGGGGCATGGCATGTACGGCCTGGGTATACCGGCAGACCTGAACCAATTCCTGTCGTTGCCGCTGAGCAGGCAGGCAGCCTCGGGAAGACAGGCCTGACATGCACATCATCAGCCATCGCGGCTACTGGCTGCAAAAGCCGCAGCGCAATTTGCCCGAAGCATTTCACCGATCATTCGACCTTGGTTTCGGCACAGAGACCGATGTCCGTGATGTAGCGGGTCAACTGGTTATTTCTCACGACATGCCCGTCGGCGGCGAGCTGACGCTTGATGGGCTGCTCGACATCATGGCGGGTCGTAACCTGCCACTGGCCATCAATATCAAGGCTGATGGCATGGCGCAGGCGCTCGCCAAAACCTTCGCTCGATACGGTCATACCAACTGGTTTGCCTTTGATATGGCGGTACCGGACATGCGCAGTTACTTTCACGCGAATGTCATTACTTACACCCGGCTCAGCGAAGTCGAACCGTCCCCAGCCTGGATCGAACAGGCATCAGGTGTCTGGCTTGACGGTTTTGAGGGGGAATGGTTTTCCAGCCAGGTTATTGGCGATCTTCTATCTCAGGGCAAGCAGGTGTGTGTGGTATCTCCCGAGTTGCACGGGCGTGAACATGGCGGCCTATGGCAGCAATTGCTTGAGCTCGAAGCGCACAACGGTTTAACGATTTGCACTGATATTCCCGCAGACGCAGCCACTTTCTTCAAGTGAGGCAATCATGATCAAGGCAGTGATATTCGATATGGATGGCGTCCTCATTGAAGCCAAGGAATGGCATTACGATGCACTGAACAAAGCCCTCGGCCTGTTCGGTTACAACATCAGTCGCCATGAACACCTCACCGCCTACGACGGTCTGCCCACCTCGCGCAAACTCGACATGCTGAGCGTCGAGCGCGATCTGCCGGTGGCGTTGCACGCATTCATCAACGAGATGAAGCAGCAGTACACCATGGAGATCGTGTACGCCCAGTGCAAGCCGACGTTTGTGCACCAGTACGCGTTGTCATCGTTGAAAACAATGGGCTACAAGCTGGCGGTTGCATCCAACTCCATTCGCAACACAGTGGAGGTCATGATGAACAGGGCAGATCTGGAGCGATACCTCGATTTGCAGCTCTCCAACGAGGATGTCAAACATGCCAAGCCAGCTCCCGATATCTACACCAAAGCCATCAGGCAACTGGGGCTGAAGCCCGAAGAGTGTCTGATCGTCGAAGACAACGAAAATGGTATCAAAGCCGCCAGAGATTCCGGCGCCCATGTTCTGGTGGTGGCTGAAACCTGCGATGTAAACCTCAATAACATCCTTGGCAAGGTCGATGAGATCAACGTCGACAAGGTGGCTAGCCTGTGAGCGCATTGAACATCATTCTTCTGTCGGGAAAGAAGGGAGAGACGTCGCTCGACGACGGCGAGTACCCCGAATATCTGTGCGAATGCAATGGCAAGCCACTGATCCACACGCTGATCGACAACTGTGCTGCGCTTGAGCCGCGCAGGATCATCTGCACATTCTCGAATGACGATGTCACTCGGCTGCACCTTCGCAACATGGTCCAGCAAATGCACCCTGCGGCCAGTGTTCTGCCCATTAACAAAGTCACCCGGGGTGCCGCCTGCACGGCACTTCTGGTGAGCGGGCAAATCGACAACGATGATGAGTTGTTGATTCTCAGTGTCAGTGATTTTCTGGATATAGAGCTGCGTGACGCCGTGCGTGCGTTTCGGGACAACGATGAAGATGCCGGCGTGGTTATCTTCAATTCACTGCACCCTCGCTATTCATTCGCACGTCTGGATAGCAACTGCCGGGTCATTGAAGCAGCCGAAAAAAATCCGATCAGTCCCCACGCCATTGCAGGTGTGTACTGGTTCAAATCCGGCTCGCTGTTCGTGGCGGCGGCGAAAGAGATGATTCGCAAGGATGCCAGGGTCAATGACAACTTCTACATAGCACCCGCCCTCAATGAGCTGGTGCTGTTACAGAAAAGGATCGGTGCCTACCGGATCGAACCCAATCAGTACCGGCCGCTGAAAACCAATAGTCAGCTTCACGCTTTCGAAGCAGGAGAAATGCGATGAAAACGGCAAGACTGCAAGACATGGTCAAAGGCTGGTTTGTGGGCGGCTTCGAGCCTGCTGCTTTCAGTACCGAGTCCTGTGAGGTCGGGGTCAAGACTTACACGGCAGGCGAAAAGGAAGCAGCCCATTACCACAGGGTTGCCACCGAGATCACCGTGCTCATTTCCGGGTCCGTCAACATGCGCGATCAGGTCTGGCATGCAGGCGACATCATTGTTCTGGAGCCGGGGGACATTACGGCGTTCGAAGCGCTCACTGATGCAACCACCGTTGTCGTTAAGGTGCCCGGCGCGCTTGCCGACAAGTACGTCGTCTGAACCATGAAAACTACTCATCTCCAGCACCATCCAAGCCTTGGTTACCTGGCAGCGGGCAGCCTGCGTAACCTTCCGGTGGGCCTGCTGCTGCCCCATGAATGTTCAGGTTTTGTTTCGTTCCGCGCCCATCCGTTTCGCAAGCCGGAGCGGGTAATCAAAAACCTGCATGCCGCCCAGCGTCCGTTATCCATGTATGGCGCGGGTAGTTACTGCTTTTATGGTGTCCAGAGTGATTCACCGCTGGCGCCACTGCTGCTGTGGGACGGTGCCCACTTTCTGAATGTTGGCGAGAAGATTACAGTTATCGAAGACACTGAGTTTGAGTGCTATCTGGACCGTGAATATTTTGCCGGATCACTCAAGGTAATCGAACGCTCGGCCACCTCTGTCACCTACAAAAAGGTCGCAAGGCTGGCGGCGGAATCCGATGACGATCTTGATGGCTGGAGCTTTTGCCTTCCTGTAGGGCCAGGAGACGCCACGGTTCTGAATGCGGTAGTGAAGCGCATTCTGGAAATCGATGTTCCGCGCAAAGAGATACTTCTGTGCGGCACACCGGGAAGCAACTTCGCCTATTTCGACAAGGTCCGCCTCGTGGGGCAGGACATTACCGCTCCGCCAGTGCAGATCTGCAAGAAGAAAAATCGTCTCGCTCTGGAGGCTGGATTCAGCAATCTCGTGATCCTGCATGACCGCGTATTTCTGCCCAGGAATTTTGGAGAAATCGTACGTCGCTTTGGTCCGCGCTATCCGTTGATGACACTGCAAAGCATGTTTTTCGACAATCGGCTCAGTATGCACCCTCGCCGCTATTCGGATTACGGCATGGCCATGGAGCAAGTTGCGCAGGGACTGCTGGGGCTGCACCGTACCAGCGGTAATGCGCAGGCTATTGCCCCGTCAGTATTCTCGGAAGTTGACCGGACCGGGTTCTGTTTCGCCAGCCCGATGCGCCACAACAGCGACGCCAGTTACCCCACAGGCAGCCTCTATATTTGCCGTAAGGATGTGTGGAATGCCTGCCCTCTGGACGAGTCTCTGCACTGGGTGGAATACGAAGACATCGAGCATGCGCTACGAGCGTCCCGAGCGGGTATTCCGAACCGTATAAACCCTTTCGGTATCACTCAGTCAGTGACCTCCCGAGCACTGCTGGGAGGCAAGGCTTCGGTCGAATCCGTTGACGGATGTCTCGGAATATCCGGGCCTTGTTATGTGTCCCTGCTGAAAAAGAAACCTCTTTTGAACCTGTCTGCCGAGACCGCACTGGTCAGATTGCGGCAATTCGCTGACAAATACCTGGCCAATCCGTCGGCGGTCATTATTCCAACCGGTCTTGATTGCATCTCTGTCCGAGCCTGGATTGAACTGATCGATCACATCGCTCAACAGTCCTCGTTCAGAAATGATATCGACGCAGTCAAAGAGTTTCTTGCTGATTTCGAGCGGCTGATGCTGTTCGATCAGCTAACACAAACCCGACAGGCGTTTCTGGTCAATCGCTTCCTTGCAGACCCTGTGCTGGCCAAGCAGACGCTGATCACCCAGAGCTGTGAAGTGCGCAATATGTTGCGTCAACGCAGTACGCAGGCATGGTTTGTTCGTCAGCAGGATGATTACTTTCACCACCACCTCCTGTCGCTCCCGGGTATTTTGATTTCGGCGGTTCGTACTTACAGAAACAACGGGAAAATCTTCTATTTTGAAAGCGTGTGGGCTGCGGTGAAGGCTATCTACAACTCCACTCCCTTCAAGTCCTATGCCAGAGGTTCAAAATGAAGATATTCGTCGTGTCTCATTTGAGCCCCAGGCCGGCCAGTCATGAGCTGATCTGTCAGCTGTCCCACATCCAGCACGCGTATAGAAAGACTATCCCGGTGGTTGTCATCGATGACCGCTACAACCTGACCGAACTGCCCATCAGCGATCTATCGACGGACCACGTCCAGTTCAGTCTGGAAGACTTCCTTCACGAGAATGGCCTGAGCGGCATCGTGGCGAACAGCGTTGCGCTTCATATGGATAAAGTCGAGAGCGCATGGGTACTGATTGATTTTGGTCAGCATGACTCGGCTACCTGCATGGACTTCATCCAGAAAATGGCTCGCTACAACTATTTGAGCCCAAGGCTTCGAAACCGAAACATCGTGATCATGGTGCCTGCCATGCACCTGGGTATCTATTCGCGAACCCTCAATGCGTCGTTCAATAACCTGCCTTCAAGCACAACAGCCGCAGCTCATTCGGCTCAAATCGGGAGGTTATTCATGGTCACTCGTCTTGAGACGGTGCTGATCAGCCTGCCAATGCTGGCCGGAGTCCTGCGTCGAATGCATCGTCTCTTCCTGCGCGTTTTTCGGCGTGCTGCGAGATTCACCTGACTGATCTGTTTTTCTTGTCGTCATCTCCCATTAAAGGTTAAGAACATGCCTCATCTTGTGGCCGTTGATTCCAGAAAAATCAGCGTGGTTATCCAAGGGCCTCTTTATCGCAACCTGAGCCCCCAGCGGAATATCTTCGCCTGTATCGCATCGGTCAGGGCGCACCTGCCGCATGCCGAGGTTATCGTCTCTACCTGGCGTCATGAAGATACCTCTGCGGTTGAGGTGGATCAGCTCATCATGTCGGATGATCCGGGTGCCTTCGTCGACGATGCCGGTAATCAGATCAACATCAATCGCATGCTGCGATCGACGTTGTGCGGTATTCAAGCCGCCTCAAGACCGTATGTCATGAAGATGCGCGCCGACCACAACCTGACCAGCCCTGCACTGGCTGTCATAGGTCAGCCAGATGATGCCGAGTCTGGCGAAACACGGCTGTTCGAGACGCCCATTACCACCACGACGCTCTACATTCGTGACCCTGAACGGTTACCGATGTTGTTCCACATATCGGACCTTGTTCAGTTCGGCACGCGTGATGCGATGCTCGCCATGTGGGAGCAACCACTATTCGAAAGGGACGCGCTTTTCAATGACAAGCCGTCTCGCAACCCGTTTGGCAACTTCATTGGCTACACGTCTGCGCGCCTGGTGACCGAGCAGGCGCTGATGCTGGGTGTCATGCGCAGGAAGGGCATTGACGCCCGGCTTGGACGACCTTGCGAGGTAGGGCTGAGCAATCTGAAGTTATGGGACAACGTCTTGAGGCGCAACTTCAGAGTCCTGAATCACTCCGAGGCTGGCGTAGACTTCCCGGAACGCTTTCTAACCAGTCGCCGCGTATTGAGCACACTCTACAAGGCCTCCGCGATAGAGCAATTGCAGGGTCTTGATCCGAAGCGCTACAGGCTGAGAATAGCGCGCATATGGCTCAATCAGTACTTGCTGACCTGCCTGCGGCCCGGCTGGTGGGTGTCCTTTGCGACCATCGTGCTGTTCAGCAGCTCGCCGACCTTTGCCAAGCGCGTTCGCTCGTACTGGCGCACGCTCAGGAAGGTAGCGCATGCGGAGTCCTATCGGGTCTAGCCATCCCGACCCCGAGCACTTGCACAACTTTAGCGAAGTGCGATTGTGCCGATAATAGTTGATGTTATTTCAAGTCGGTTACTTTATTCTCGCCGCGCTCTTCTGTGTGGCCAATCGCCACTTTTTGCTGCGGCAGGTTCTCGCCAAGCATGGCAGCGCCCCCAACATAAGGAATGAATCGTGAACTCTGTGATGTTTCGCAAGACCCTTCTCGCCATGGCTGTGGCTGCAACTGCCGTTCCGGCTTTTGCTGAAACAGTCCAACTGACCAACGCTGGCTACAAAAGCGAGCGTCAGACCCATACCGGCAATCTTGAGATCAACGGTGCCTATGCGGGGAGTGCGGTTAAAGATGCGATTCAGCTAAGTGGTTCGACCGTTGAAAAGAACCTTATCCTCAACGGGAACATCAGTGGCTCCGGCACCTTTGCCAGTGGTGAAGGAGCCAAAGGCATCAGCCTGGAGGGCGGTAAGATCAACGGCAACGTCATCAACCACGGTCTGGTTGAAGTTTCCGGTCAAGGCGCGACGGCCCTGGACGTCGCCACGAGCCTGAAATTCTTCGAAAACCATGGCAGCCTCTCCGCTAGCGGCGCGGGGTCTCAAGGTCTTCGAATCGACGGGGCCACCATGATAGGCAATAGTGCGGACATAACCAACACCGGGACGATCCGTGGCGAGAGCGCTGCTATCGTGATGGGCACCACCAAATTCTCTATGATCGGCGCTCAGCCTTGGTACATCGAACGGGGCGACTTCAATATCTATAACGAAGGTTCGATCATTTCTGCTGACAGGGCCATCGACGCTTCTGGAAGCAATCGTCCGGTCGAGCTGATCCTGAGAAAGGGCAGCGTCGTTGTCGGTAACCTGATCGACGTGAGCAATATCGAGCTGGAGGGGGATACTTCCTTCACGGGTACTGACAGCCGTAAAGACGGCTACAACATTCGCCTGAAGAGCGGCGGATCGGTTTACGTTGGCGGCACCTCCGACAGTCCTACTACCATGACTTTCGAGTCCGCACACAGCAGCATTAACGGCGATCTTTATGTTGACGGCAATTCGGCGCTCGGTCTGAATCTGAGTAAGGCCACTGATGCTAAAACTGCGGTACTGAAAGTTACCGGGACCACTCAGTTCGAACCGGGAGCGCAAGTAAAGCTCGCGGCCAAGGGTGACGACTTCAATGCCAACGGCACTGCTTACACGCTTATCGAAGCAGGCAAGATCGAGCTGCTGACCAAGGATGGGCGCGCGGTCGATCCTGCTGGCAAACTGGATGTAGTCAGTACCTCGGCGCTGCTTAAAATCGACAGCTATACCGTTGACGGCAAAGACGTTGTGGCTGTGGTCACCGCCAAGGGCAAGGAAGAGGTCGCTCAGGTAGTTGCCAACAACGGCGGTTCAGTTAATGAACAGACCACACTGGTCAACCTGACCGGCGACAGCATCATCAGTAAGCTGAACGACAGTGATGCGTTCAAACAGCTTTTGCTGAACGCTGACGGCGGGCAGCTTGCCAAGCTGGCCTCGCAGCTGTCGCCGGAGGTCAACGGCGGGGCCAGAAGCGCCGCTACTACCAGCCAGGGTCTGATCAGCAACGTAACGGGCAGCCGCACCAGCTCGATACGCGGCGCGTCTTCTGGCGAAGGTTTCAAGAATGCCGGGGTTTGGGTCCAGTCGCTCTACAGCGACGCCACTCAAGGCCAGCGTGACGGAATTGCTGGCTATAACGCGTACAGCAGCGGAGTCGCGGTGGGCGCTGACGGCAAGCTCAACGACAACCTGACGCTGGGGTTGGCGTACAGCTTCATCAATACCGACGTGAATGGCAAAAGTGGCAACAAGACCGAAGTCGATAGCCATGCATTCACGCTGTACAGCGGCTTCGAACAAGGCAATTACTTTGTCGATACAAGCCTGACTTACGGCCTCAACGACAACCAGGGCAAACGCAGCATTGCAGGTACGCGTGCCAAGGCAGATTACGACAGTGACCTGCTGGGCCTGAATCTGGTGGGTGGCTACACCTATCACGTCACCCCGCAAGTATTGGTCGAACCACGTCTGGCGGCGCGTTACAGCCAAGTGAACATCGACGGCTACCGTGAGAAAGGCTCGTCGGCTGCGTTAAAGGTTGAAGACCAGCGTTATGAAACCATTGAGCTGGGCGCAGGCATGCGCGTGGCTGGCAGTTTCCTCGTGGGCGCAGGAACGCTGGAGCCACAAGCCAAACTGATGGCTTACCACGACTTCGCCGCCGACGAAGCACAGAGCACATCGACCTTTCTGCTCGGCAGTACGCCGTTTGTGACCAGCGGTGCCAAAGCCGTACGTGACAGTTACGAAGCGGGTGTGGGTGCCGATTACAAACTGGGTGCCGTCACACTGGGCGTCAACTACGACTACATCGGTAAATCGGGCTTCGATGCCGATGTGTTCTCTGCAAAAGTGCGTTACGACTTCTGATGAGAGATCACCGTCCCGGTCAGCAGCGCTGGGGCGGTATTCCTCCCGTCTTGATAGCGTTGCTGTTGAGCGTTTTTGTGACGGGTTGTCAGTCGCCACGTGCAGCCCTGCAGCAACTGGCGGACCAGCACGGCCGACAGATGCAGGTTCTGCCGGTACAGCCCTTTCCGCTGGCGGCGCTATTGCCGCCAGATACCTTCAGAACAACTCGCCTACGAGTCTATCTGGAAGGCGACGGCCATGCCTGGGCCACTGCCACTCAACCCAGTCTCGAGCCGAGCCCGCGTAACTTGCTGGTGCCTGGACTGGCAATCAACGACCCGACTCCCAACGTCTATCTGGCGCGACCTTGTCAATTCATCACAGCCCCGGCCTGCAGCGCTGCCCTTTGGACCAATCGCCGTTTCTCCCAGGCAGTGGTCACCAGCCTCAGCAGCGCGCTGGACCAGATGAAACAACGTTACGGTAATAACGAGTTCGAGCTGATTGGTTATTCAGGCGGCGCAACCCTCGCGTTGCTACTGGCGGGACAACGAAACGACATCACCCTGATTCAGACCATCGCTGGCAATCTCGCCCCGAACCAGTGGACAGAACTAAAAGGACTTTCGCCTCTCAATGGCTCGTTGGACCCACTCGATTACATTCAGCGCCTGGCATTGATACCTCAGCGTCACTTGTCGGGAACGCGTGACGAAATGATCCCGACTGAACTGGCAAGGCATTACATCAAGCAGCTAGGCAACGGTGCGTGCAGTCAGCTGGTTATTGTCTCGGGTCCGAGTCATGAAGACGGTTGGGAGGAGGTCTGGAAGCTGTGGAGAGGACGGGACGTAGATGTGTGTCCGTGAGAGTCCTACAGCTGACCAAAACGCACTGCATTGAATCGCTATGAGTCATTTTTTATGCAAGCGCTCATCCAGCAAAGCTTCGCGATTGTCGATTACAGGCGAGCCATAGAGTCCAGCTTACTGAGCAGCGCATACGGGTCAGTCCCGATCCCCCGACAGACATCCATGAACTCAATGACATCGAGCCTGCGCTCGGCGTTCTCGGTCTTTGAGACAAATGACTGCGGTCGCCCTAGCCTGACGGCCAATTCTTTTTGCGTCATGCCGGCTGCGCTGCGCGCTTCCAGCAAAAGATCAAGCAACGCTATAGCGCCTGTAGCCCTGACGAAGGCTGCGCGGAGCCGCACGCCGCCAGCCAATCTAGCGAGCCTTTTCAGTCTCCTGCATAAATTGTCCCAGCTCCTTGCTGTAAAACTTCGCCATGCTGGTTGTGCCGTGGCCACGGGTGTCAACGCTGGCCGGAATGAGCAGCAGCCGCGCATGCTTGAGCTCTTTCATGGACGCCTCCAGCCGGCCTGTTTCCGGTGGGTTGCGCTCATCGTCCGCCGAATTGATGACGAGCACCGGGGCCTGGATTTTATTCAGTCCCTGAGCCGCGTTGTAGTCGGCAGATGATTGCCATTGGTAGATGAAGTCGTTTGCGTCGGCGGTTTGCGGGGCGTTAAGGCGCTCATCTACCAGTTTGTCGGCTTGCGCCCGAGTCGGTGCGGCGACCTGATAAGCCAGGTTGCCACCACTTGTGCCAACGCTGAACATCGCGTTGGCCAAGCGCAAGGACGCTGGTTGTACGGTGTAGTTGCCGTTGTTCCACGCCGGGTCCTGCTTGATCGATTCCACTAACAAGCGGCGCATCATCCAGTTGCGTGACGACATTTCAGTCGGTTGCGAAGCCATCGGCACCAGCGCATCCATCATGTGCGGCCAGGTCTCGCCCCACATCCAGGTTTGCATACCCCCCATGGAGTTGCCGATGACCAGCCTCAGGTGTTTGATCCCCAAGCCTTCGGTCACCAGCCGATACTGGGCTTGAACGAGGTCGGTGTAGTTGTACGCGGGAAACTGAGTGCGCAGGCCATCAGAGGGTTTGCTTGACTGGCCCACGCCGATGCCGTCGGTGGAAATGATGTAGTACTTGTTTGCGTCCAGCGGTTGGCCCGGGCCAAACAGCTCGCCGCCAAAATCCTTGCTCAACACATCGCTGCCAGGTCGGTAGGTGCCGTGAAGGTAGAGAATGGCGGGGTTCTTTGGATCGCCCAGGGTGATGTAGTGCAGTTTCAGGTTGTCGAGTTTTTCACCTGTATGGAAGGTGAATTGCGGGGCGATCCAGTCGCCTTCGGTTGCGGCCGGTAACGGCGCGGCGCTCGCGGCAGGGACGATAAAAGACAGGGACAACAACAGCCCGAGCACAGGCAGGGAACTGAAACGTTGCATGGAAAGTATCCTGTTATTTTTATTTTATGAGCCCCTGTGCCAATCGCCAGCCGGGGTGTGCGTAACCTCACGCGCCTTCAACTCCCGCAACGCTGTTTTTTCAGTGCGTCATGCGCGTTGGACGAATATTCTCCGATTGATCAGATTATGTGAAGTTGTTTTTTATTAACAGTATTTAACATCGCCGCACCACTGTGCCTATGACTTGGGTGCACGCGAAAAGCAGCCGCACGTGATCGGGCGACAAGGCAGGTTTATTTCGGACAAATAAAAAGCCGGCTTGTGGCCGGCTTCTCGTAGGCGGTTCCGATCTATTTTTGATAGACCGCAATCACCTTCAACAGGTGCGCCTCTTACAGAAGCGCGAATAGACAACAGGGCAAACGGATCACATGCCCCATTCAAACACCGCATCGCATGACTGCGTCAGGTGCTCTGGATGGCGCACAGAATACTGAAATTCTCCGCCAATGCCCAGCCCGAATGCCTTTCAAACCCAACCGCCTCACAACAGCAGCATCGCATTGCGCCGACTGTTGAGTGTCGACCACCAGAATATCCAGCCCAGAATCCGTATTTTCTCCCGGTCGATGTCTTCGGCACTGAACAGTTCGTCCGGGTATTCGGCGTCGTTATGGCTGCGCAGGCGCAGGCCGCCGTTGGGCAGGCGGTAGAGGTAGCGCACGCGCAGGATGCCGCCGTGCTCGAGGGCGTAGATTTCGCCGTCGATGACCTGGGTCAGTTCTCGGTCGACGCCGAGAATCGAGCCGTCCTGGATCTTGTCGGCCATGCTGTTGCCGACCATAGCGACACACATGCAGTTTTTCGGGTCGATGCCCATGGTTTGCAGAACTTGCACGGGCAGGCGGATTTTTTGCCCAGGGGCTTCGGAAAGGACGGTTTTGCCGACGCCATGAGTGGATTCAACCTCCGTGTAGATCTGAATTTCCACATCGCCGCGCAGGACGTTTCTGGTCTGCTGGATGACCATTCGGGTGTCGTCACCGGTGTTTTCATTGGCCGATTCATTGGGATGTTTGGGCCCGTCGCCCGTGCGCAGCCAGCGTGCGTTTACGGTTAACAGTTCAGCCACCTCATCAATCCGCGCCATGGGCACGCCACGCTTGAACCAGTTATTGACGTGTTGCGGCGTGATTTTGCGGTTGGCCGCAAAGTCAGTCGCTGTGAGATGGCACTCCCGAAGGAGGATGCGGAGTCGATCACCTGATGTATTCATAGAGCGAAGTCTACGGACGTCGCTTGGGCGTTTAAATGAACGAGGTGTTGAGATCGACGTTATCCCAAGGGGGGGGCGGCTATCCGGACTACGGATTGAATGAATATCGTGTAGGCAGATTCCGTAATAGCGCTTTTTTGGCTAAACGACGTACCGGGCGTTTACCCTTGCTATACGGGCATTAACGAACTGTTTATCGAGCGCCTAAAAGTCGAACGCATTTTTAAACGTGTGCGCTGCAAAAAAAAACGGATGGGTGTGTTTCAAGGAACGGTATTGGCGGGGAGCAGCGGCAGGGAAGGGGTCAAGCGTGTTTCAGGGCACGTGTGTGGCGTGCCCTGAAACGCCAGATCAGTGATCAGCCTTTGAACGCTGCAACCGATTTGGTGATCTCGGCGCGGGCAGCGTCAGCATTGCCCCAACCTTCGATTTTCACCCATTTGCCTTTTTCGAGATCCTTGTAGTTCTCGAAGAAGTGCTTGATCTGCTCAAGCAGCAGGGCTGGCAGATCGGTGTACTCTTTCACGTCGACATACAGCTGGGACAGCTTGTCGTGTGGCACTGCGATAACCTTGGCATCGCCACCGCCGTCGTCAGTCATGTGCAGAATACCGACCGGGCGGGCACGGATGACCGAACCTGGGGACACCGGGTAAGGCGTCACCACCAGCACGTCCAGCGGGTCGCCGTCGTCAGCCAGCGTGTTAGGGATGAAACCGTAGTTGGCCGGGTAGAACATCGGGGTGGCCATGAAACGGTCAACGAACAGGCAATCGGTTTCTTTGTCGATTTCGTACTTGATCGGCGCATGGTTGGCCGGGATTTCGATCGCGACGTAGATGTCGTTCGGAAGGTCTTTGCCTGCCGGAATCTTGCTGTAGCTCATTGGGCATTGCCCCCATAGTTGACCAGACAGATTTTGGCGCGAACCGCCAAAAAGTGGTCCGGATTATAGGCATATTCTGTTTTGGTTGCCACGCATGGCCTTGGCCGTTGTCAGTTGTCCCGGTAAGCCGGGTCCTGCTGGCACAGCAGGTTCAGTCGGGCGAGGGTGTCTTGCCGGTAAAACGCCTTCAGTTGTTCGTAGACTGCCGGGTAACTGTCGTGCAGCAGGTCGGGTGCGCTGAAGAAGTATTCGCTGGTCACGGCGAAAAACTCGGCAGGGTCTTCTGCAGCATAGGGATCGATAATGGTTTGCGCCTCAGGGTTCTCGTCGAGTTGCCGATTGAGGTCATCGAACGCGCGTTGCATGACCCTCGCCCATTCGGTCACCTGCATGTCGCCGTGCAGCGGCGGCAGCCCATTGGCGTCGCCGTTGAGCATGTCGAGCTTGTGCGCCAGTTCATGGATCACCAGGTTGTAGCCATCCCAGTCGCCGCTGCTCAACACGCCCGGCCAGGCCAGAATCACCGGGCCCTGCAGCCAGGCTTCGCCGCTGTGTTCGCCGTCCCACTCGTGCTCTACGCCACTGGCATCGCGGTGGCGCTGCGGGCTGACGAAGTCGTCGGGGTACAGCACGATCTCGTGAAAGCCCTGATACCAGTTCAGTTCGCCCAGATTCAGCAGAGGCAGTTGCGCCTGGGCGGCGAGAAACAATCGCTGCTCGTCATCCAGATCAACGCCTGGCAGGGCACTGAGGTGTTTGTCATTCAGAAACAGCACGCAGGCGTCACGCAATTGCGCATGCTGCCCGCTGCTCAGGCCATCGAGGATCGGCAGACGCTCGCGCACCTTCTGCCACAGCTCGTCAGCAACCGGGTGTCTGGCGAGCGTACGCTGCCTGCGCCAGTTGCTGAATGACCACATGATTCAGCGTGCGTCTGCCGGAGGCGCGCTACGGCTGCGAACCACACCAATGATCATCGGCACCAGCGACAGCAGGATGATTGCCAGTACCAGCAAGGTCAGGTTGTGCTTGATGAACGGCACGTTGCCGAAGAAGAAGCCCAGTGTCACCAGGCTGCCGACCCACATCACCGAGCCCAGTACGCTGAAACCCACGAAACGCGGATAGGACATTCTGCCTACACCGGCCACGAATGGCGCGAAGGTGCGGATAATCGGCAGGAAACGCGCCAGTGTTACGGTCTTGCCGCCGTGGCGCTCATAGAAATCCTGGGTGCGCAGCAGGTAGTCGCGGCGGAAGATGCGCGATTTTGGGTTGCTGAACAGTTTCTCGCCCGCAGTGCGGCCAATAACGTAGTTGGTGCTGTCGCCCAGAATCGCCGCCAGCATCAGCAGCCCGGCCAGCAGGACCGGGTCCATGCCGCCGCCGGCAGCCACGGCTCCGGCGATGAACAGCAGCGAGTCGCCCGGCAGGAAGGGCATGATCACCAGCCCGGTTTCGCAGAAAATCACCAGAAACAGAATCGCGTAGACCCACGTACCGTAGTTGGTCACCAACAGGTCAAGGTAGACGTCGAGATGCAGAATAAGGTCAAGCGGGTTGAAATCCATTAAGGCACCTGAGGCGAGAACCCTGTCCGGGGTCGCATGCGGAAGAAACGACTGTTCAGTATGCGCGGCATTATAGAAGCAGAATGCGCAGAAGGGGTTTGGGAATAAACGCTGGGTTTTTGATGTGTGACGACTGGAGCAGTATGTTGCGCGCTGACGCGGCTTGGCTTCCGATCAGCGCGAGCGGGTGATCAGTTCTGATTGATGGGCAGCACGTAGTTTTTGAACTGCGTATCTTCCTTGAAGCCGATGGATTCATAGACTTTTTGCGCCACCTCGTTATTGCTGCTGGTCGACACGCGCAGTCGCACCGCATGCGTTTCCTTGGCCATCTTTTTCGCCTGTTTCATCAAGTGATCGGCGACCAGTTGGCGGCGCGCGTCCTCGGCAACATAGATGTCGTTGAGAATCCATACCCGCTTGAGCGAAAGCGATGAGTAGCTGGGATACAGCTGGCAAAAGCCCAGCAGTTTGCTCTCGTCATCCTTGGCCAGCGCCAGATAGATCACTGACTCGTCACGACGCAGGCGTTTTTCGAGAAAGTCCCGTGAGGAGTCCGGGAACGGCGATTCACCGTAGAACTCGCGGTACTTGATGAACAATGGGCAGAGCAGGTCAAGGTGTTCGAGAGTCGCTTTGATGATCCGCATGGTTGGCCTCAACTTCCCTATGGGCTGATGCAGTGCGCCGGGATGATTACGCGATCCTGCCCGGCGACTTTAGAAAGCACAATCTAATGTGGCGCGGCCGGGCCGTCGAGCAGGAAATTGCCGATCGGCTTGTCTGAATGCTCGGCAGAGCCGTCTGACTCAAGGGTCTGCAGTTGCGCTTCGTCTTTAAGATTGACCCCCGATATCTGCCGCCTGCAGGCCTCGCGCATCAGGTACAGCAGCCGATGGGCTGCCATGCCATAGCTCAAGCCTTCCAGGCGCACGTTGGAAATACAGTTGCGGTGCGCATCATTCAGCCCGACCTTCGGCGCGTAGGTGAAATACAGCCCCAGACTGTCCGGTGAGCTTAGGCCCGGGCGCTCGCCAATAAGGATCACTACCATTTTCGCGCCAAGCAGTTCGCCCACCTCGTCAGCCACGGCGACGCGGCCCTGCTCGACCATTATCACTGGCGACAGGGACCAGCCCTCGGCGTTTGCCTGCTCCTCCAGGCGAGTGAGAAAAGGCACTGCATGTCGATGCACGGCCAGGGCTGACAGACCGTCGGCGACCACTACCGCCAGATCGAGACCGCCCGGATGAGCCGCCGCGTACTCGCGCAGTGCCTGCGCAGACTCTTCATTCAGGCGTCGGCCCAGGTCCGGGCGTTGCAGGTAGCTGTCGCGGTCGGCAGCAGCGCTGTGCAGCAAAATGGTTTCACGACCTTTCTCGGTCAGTTGCGCGCTGATCGCGGCATGATCGAAGGCCAGATGCACGGCATCGCGCGCCTGGGCATGCGCCGCTTGAAAGTCGAGCTGCGCGGAGGTGGGCAGGCTGGTGCCGGTTCGCCCCAGCGCGATGCGTGCGGAGGTCAGGCGGCGTAGCTCCAGCCAGGGATTGGCTGGTGCGGCGTTGTCTTGTATTTCGTTCATCGGCTGATCACTCATGCGAGGTGCGCCAGTGCCTGGCGGAACGCAGGCGGCAGGCTGTCACCGAAGCGGACGCGGCCGTCGGTCTGGGTGAAGATGCCCATTTTCTCCAGCCAGGCCTCGTACTCCGGTGCGGGACGCAGGCCCAGGCTTTGCCGGGCATACAGCGCGTCGTGGAACGAGGTGGTTTGATAATTGAGCATGATGTCGTCCGAGCCGGGAATACCCATGATGAAGTTGATCCCGGCGACCCCCAGCAGCGTCAGCAGGGTATCCATGTCGTCCTGATCGGCTTCTGCGTGGTTGGTGTAGCAGATGTCGCAGCCCATCGGCACACCCAGCAGCTTGCCGCAGAAGTGATCTTCCAGACCGGCGCGGATGATCTGCTTGCCGTTGTAGAGGTACTCGGGGCCGATGAAACCGACCACGGTGTTGACCAGGAACGGGTTGAAATGCCGGGCGACGGCATAGGCGCGGGTTTCGCAGGTCTGCTGGTCGACGCCGTGATGCGCGTTGGCCGACAGCGCGCTGCCTTGCCCGGTCTCGAAGTACATCAGGTTTTTTCCGAGGGTGCCGCGGTTCAGGCTCAGGCCCGCTTCGTAGCCTTCCTGCAACAGTTTGAGGCTGATGCCGAAGCTTGCGTTGGCGGCCTCGGTGCCGGTGATCGACTGGAACACCAGGTCCACCGGTACGCCACGGTTTATCACCTCGATAGATGTGGTGACGTGGGTCAGCACGCAGGATTGGGTCGGGATTTCATAGCGCTGGACGATGGCGTCGAGCATTTCCAGCAAGGCGACGATGGACGAGGTACTGTCGGTCGCCGGGTTGATACCGATCATGGCATCGCCATTGCCGTACAGCAGGCCGTCGAGCACGCTGGCGGCAATGCCGGACGGGTCATCGGTGGGGTGGTTGGGTTGCAGGCGTGTCGACAACCGCCCGCGCAGGCCCATGGTGTTGCGAAAGCGCGTCACCACCCGGATCTTCTGTGCCACCAGAACCAGGTCCTGCACGCGCATGATTTTCGACACGGCAGCGGCCATTTCCGGTGTCAGGCCGGGAGCCAAGGCGCGCAGGCTGGTTTCATCGGCCTGCTCGCTGAGCAGCCAGTCACGAAAGCCGCCGACCGTCAGATGGCTGACCGGGGCAAACGCCAGTTTGTCGTGGGTATCAATGATCAGCCGGGTGACTTCGTCCTGTTCGTACGGGATCAGGGCTTCTTCAAGAAAGTGCTTGAGCGGAATATTCGCCAGCGTCATCTGCGCTGCAACGCGCTCGCCGTCGCTTTGCGCCGCAACCTCGGCCAGATAATCACCGGAGCGCGCGGGGCTGGCCTTGGCCATTACTTCTTTGAGGCTGTCGAAGCGGTACGTCTGCGCACCGACAGAATGGGAAAAGCTCGCCATACAGATTCTCCATGACGTCGCGCTGTTTGCGTCGGACGTAGTCTTTCGGGTGAACCGGTGACGTCCCGGTTCAAACGACTGTGGGAAGCGATGCAAGCAATTAATACTCCATCCCGGCCGGGAGTGCGAGTTTGCAACCATGAACAGGGGATTCAGAGCAAAGATGCATCACGCCAAGGCGCGATGCCAAGGCGCGATGCACAGGGTTGGTGCGCGATGCTTTTTGAGACGGCTATGGTGCTGACCCCGCGCATTTGAGATTGGACGCAGAGCGTCCAGAAAGGCATTCCCACGCGGAGCATGGGAACGATGAACATCCTGAGACGACTATCGTGCCGATGCTCCGCGTCGGCATGCAGTTCGTGACGCTTTGCGTCACAAGCTCGTGCTGACCCCGCGTATTCAGGATTGGGCGCAGAGCGTCCAGAAAGGCATTCCCACGCGGAACATGGGAACGATGAACATCTTGAGGCGACTATCGTGCTGACCCCGTGCATTCAGGATCGGACGCAGAGCGTCCAGAACGGCGTTACCACGCTGGAGCGTGGTAACGATAGTCGGACAATCAACGGGCCTAGAAAAAACCCAACGGGTTGGTGTCGTAGCTCACCAGCAGGTTTTTGGTCTGTTGATAGTGCTCAAGCGCGATTTTGTGGGTTTCGCGGCCGACGCCGGACTTCTTGTAGCCACCGAATGCGGCGTGGGCCGGGTACAGGTGGTAGCAGTTGGTCCAGACTCGCCCGGCCTTGATCGCCCGGCCCACGCGGTAGGCGCGGTTGATGTCGCGGGTCCACAAGCCTGCGCCCAGGCCGAACTCGGTGTCGTTGGCGATGGCCACAGCCTCTGCTTCGTCCTTGAAGGTCGTGACGCTGACCACCGGGCCGAAGATTTCTTCCTGGAACACACGCATCTTGTTGTTGCCTTTGAGCAGCGTCGGCTGGATGTAGTAGCCGGTGGACAGGCTGCCTTCCAGCTTCTCGACCTTGCCGCCGGTCAGCAGCTCGGCGCCTTCGCCCTTGGCGATGTCCAGGTACGAAAGAATCTTGTCGAATTGTTGCTCGGATGCCTGAGCGCCGACCATTGTGTCGGTGTCCAGCGGGTCGCCGCGCTTGATCTTCTCGACCTTGCGCATCACCGCTTCCATGAACTGTGGATAGATCGACTCCTGCACCAGTGCGCGGGACGGGCATGTGCAGACTTCGCCCTGATTGAAGAACGCCAGCACCAGGCCTTCGGCAGCCTTGTCGATGAACTCTGGTTCGGCGCTCATGATGTCTTCGAAGAAAATGTTCGGCGACTTGCCGCCCAGTTCCACAGTGGACGGGATGATGTTATCCGCCGCCAGTTTCATGATGTGCGAGCCGACCGGGGTCGAGCCGGTGAAAGCGATTTTGGCGATGCGCTTGCTGCTGGCCAGCGCTTCGCCTGCCTCGCGACCATAACCCTGCACGATGTTCAGCACGCCGGGAGGCAGCAGATCGCCGATCAGTTCGATCAGCACGCTGATCCCCAGCGGGGTCTGCTCTGCAGGTTTGAGCACGATGCAGTTACCGGCAGCCAGCGCCGGTGCGAGTTTCCAGGCGGCCATCAGGAGCGGGAAGTTCCACGGGATGATCTGCCCGACCACGCCCAGCGGCTCATGAATGTGATAGGCAACAGTATTACCGTCGATTTCGGCAGCGCTGCCTTCCTGCGCACGCAGCACGCCAGCGAAGTAGCGGAAGTGATCGGCGGCCAGCGGAATATCAGCGTTGAGGGTTTCGCGGATCGCTTTGCCGTTGTCCCAGGTTTCGGTGATGGCCAGGACTTCGAGATTGGCTTCAATACGATCGGCAATCTTCAGCAGCACCAGCGAGCGGGCCTGTACTGAGGTCGAGCCCCAGGCTGCAGCGGCTGCGTGTGCAGCGTCGAGGGCCTTTTCGATGTCTTCGGCAGTGGAGCGCGGGAATTCGGCGATGGCCTTGCCGGTCACGGGTGAGGTGTTGGTGAAGTACTGGCCTTTGACCGGTGCGACGAACTCGCCGCCGATATAGTTACCGTAGCGTTCCTTGAAATTGACGATAGCGCCTTCGGTACCGGGATGAGCGTAACGCATGATATGTCTCCTGGTTCTTGTTGTGAGGGAGTCTGTGTCGATTCTGCTTTCGGGTATCTGGCAATAAGCGTTCAAGAATAGGCCAATTGCATCCGGCCGTGGCTAGGACTTTAGGCTTATCTGCCCGGCATTGAAATGGCTTGTGCAGGCAATGCAGCGGACAAACTCAGGGTGCCATTTCACCGTCCCTACGTTAACCTGCGCAGATGTTCTGAGAGGTTGGTCATGCATATTCATATCCTTGGTATCTGCGGCACGTTCATGGGTTCTCTGGCGGTGCTCGCCAAAGAGTCGGGGCACCGGGTCACCGGCTCCGACGCCAACGTCTATCCGCCGATGAGCACCCAACTGCAAGCCCAGGGCATCGAGCTGACCCAGGGTTACGATTCTGCGCAACTGGACCCGGCACCTGATCTTGTTGTGGTCGGCAATGCGCTGTCGCGTGGCAACCCGGCGGTTGAATACGTCCTGAATAAAGGCTTGCCGTATGTGTCCGGCCCGCAATGGCTGGCTGACCATGTGCTGCAAGACCGCTGGGTATTGGCGGTGGCCGGCACGCACGGCAAGACCACCACCAGCAGCATGCTGGCCTGGGTGCTGGAACATGCCGGCATGAGCCCTGGTTTCCTGATCGGCGGCATCCCGCAGAATTTCGCCGTGTCGGCGCGTCTGGGCGACACCCCGTTCTTCGTGGTCGAGGCCGATGAATACGACAGTGCGTTTTTCGACAAGCGCTCCAAGTTCGTTCATTACCGCCCGCGCACTGCGATCCTCAATAACCTTGAGTTCGATCATGCCGACATCTTCCCGGATCTACCGGCCATCGAACGCCAGTTCCACCATCTGGTGCGTACCATTCCGAGCGAAGGCCTGGTGATTCATCCGACCACCGAGCCTGCGTTGTCGCGGGTCATCGAGATGGGCTGCTGGACGCCGGTGCAAACCACTGGCGAAGGCGGTCAGTGGCAGGCGCGGCTGTTGAGTGAAGACGGTTCGCGTTTTGAAGTGCTGTTCGAAGGCGAGCTACAGGGCGCGGTCGAGTGGGACATGACCGGTCAGCACAACGTGGCCAATGCCCTGGCAACGCTGGCGGCTGCTCGCCACGTGGGCGTTGTGCCTTCGCTGGGCGTGCAGGCACTCAGCGCCTTCAAGAGCGTCAAGCGGCGCATGGAAAAGGTTGCCGAGGTGCGCGGCATCACTATTTATGATGACTTCGCTCACCACCCGACAGCCATTGCCACCACGCTGGATGGCCTGCGCAAGAAAATCGGTGATGCGCCGATCATTGCCGTTATCGAGCCGCGTTCCAATTCCATGAAGCTTGGCGCGCACCGCGACGGTCTGCCGGAAAGCGTGAGTCAGGCAGATCAGGTGGTCTGGTATGCCCCGCCCAATCTTGGCTGGGACCTGGCGGCTACGGTCGCAGGAGGCAGCGTACCCTCGACGGTATGTGATTCGCTTGAAGCAATCATCGCGCGAGTCCATAGCCAGGCGCAGCACGGCACGCATATCGTCATCATGAGCAACGGCGGCTTTGGCGGCCTGCACGGCAAACTGGCCGAGGCGCTGAAATGAGCGGCCCGGAGCGCGTTACGGTTGCGATGACCGGCGCTTCCGGCGCGCAATATGGCCTGCGCTTGCTGGATTGCCTGGTGCGTGAGGACCGGGAGGTGCACTTCCTGATTTCCAAGGCAGCACAGTTGGTGATGGCCACCGAGACTGATGTGCGTCTGCCACCCAAGGCGATGATGATGCAGGCGTTTCTGACTGAGTACACCGGCGCGTCTGCCGGTCAGATACGCGTTTATGGTCGTGACGACTGGATGTCGCCAGTGGCGTCAGGTTCTGGTTCGCCCAGCGCGATGGTGGTGGTGCCATGCTCCACCGGTTCGCTGTCGGCAATTGCCACCGGGGCCTGCAACAATTTGATCGAGCGCGCTGCCGACGTCACCTTGAAAGAGCGTCGGCAATTGATTCTGGTGCCCCGCGAGGCTCCGTATTCCAGCATTCATCTGGAGAACATGCTCAAGCTGTCGAACATGGGCGCGGTGATTCTGCCTGCATCTCCGGGCTTTTATCATCAGCCGCAGACCATCGACGACCTGGTGGACTTTGTCGTCGCGCGGATTCTCAATCTGCTGAATATCCCTCAGGACATGCTGCCGCGTTGGGGCGAGCACCACATTGGCGGCGATGAGTAAGCTGCTGCTGGTAGCGCTTGCGCTGACGCTGACCGGCTGCGCCACCGCGCGCACGCTCAATGCGGCCAAACCTGGCGCGCCGGTGGTGTATGCAGGCACGCGGTTGAATATGTATGCGCTGCAGGGTGGTTGCTGTGCTGCTGACCGTTTCGGTGCCGAAGCGCCGAGCTATCCGGGTCTCGATCTGCCGGGCAGTGCGCTGCTCGACACCCTGCTGCTGCCGCTGTCATTGCTGACGGCGGCCGGCTTCGGGGTTCAGGCTACGGGCGGGCTTTAGGGGGCCGGAGCGACACCTGGGCTATCGGGTAAGGCTCCCTTGGGTGACGCAGAGCGTCACGAACTGCATTCCCACGCGGAGCGCGGGAACGATCAGCGCTTGGCCCCGGCGACCATCATTTACTTGCCCAGCTTGCGCAGTTCATCCGACTCGACGATACGCTCGCCATTCTGCTCTTCCAGCGCCAGGCGCCACATGGCGCGGGCCAGTTGGCAGGCTTCGATAGCGCCATATTTACCGGGGATCAGTTTGGCGATGGGGGCTGCCAGTTGCTCGACCCAGCGGGTTTCGGTGCGGCTGCCTACCAGCAGGGAAGGGCGGGCGATAGTCAGTTGCGGCCAGTCCTGCGCGCGCAATGCCTGTTCCATCTCGCCTTTGATACGGTTGTAGAAGGTGCTGGACTTGGGGTCTGCACCAATCGCACTGATTACCAGCAAGTGGCGCGCACCCAGCTCTCGCGCACGTTTGGCGAACGCTGTGACCAGCTCCAGATCAACCGCCTTGAACGCATCCTGCGAGCCTGCCTGCTTGATCGTGGTGCCCAGGCAGCAGAACGCGATGTCTACACGGCCAGCCAGCGTTGGCAGCAGTGTGCTCAGCTCGCCAACCGGGTTTTCAAGGTGCGGGTGTTCTGCCAACGGCCTACGCGTTGGTGCCAGCACGCGGCTGACTGTCGGTTCGTTGAGCAGGCGGTCAAGCAAGTGCTCGCCCGTCAGGCCGGTGGCCCCTGCAAGCAGGATGTGTTGCGGCGTCAGATACATAATCGTTCTCCCTTCATACACTGATAGCCTAGTGGCTAGTCGAGGTCTTCGCTTCCGTGCGGTTCAACGCCGTATTCAAAGCGCGTTCGGCCTGGCTTTTGCGCAACTGCTGCCAGCGCGCCAGAACTCCTTTCGGTGCCCATATCTGCGGTTCGGAGGCGTCGAAATTGTCTTCGCTCTCACGTTGGGCAACATAGGCTTTTGCTTCGTTGAAAGCGTGTTGCAGGTCATCGGTTTCGACCAATGCCCTGGCGAATAGTGCATCGCCAAAGTAAGTGAAGTCAGCCTCTTCCGAGCAGCCGAATGAAACGCGGTCGGCGCGTGATGCGGTCATGATCAACGTGCGTTCATCTTTCAGGTCTGGAATGAAACCACCGGAATAGCAGGCCGAAATCACCACGATCTTGTCACGATTCTTCAGCGGCGCAAGGGCCGCGGCGAGGGCATCAGCGGGCAGGTCGGCCAGCGACAGGCGCGGCTGGTCCAGCACCAGTTCATGGTCCTGGGTGCCGTGGCTGGTCAGGTAAATGAAGATCAGGTCTTCCGGGCCGGTACGCTGCGCGAGTGTCTGGACTGCGCGGGAGATGGTCTCGCGGGTTGCCATTGGCCGGTCATCCATGTGGTCGCGATGATTGACCAGACTGACCTGCCCGACGGCTCCAAAGCGCGACTTCAGCAGGTTGCTGACATAGTCTGCCTCGCGCATGAACACGCTTTGCTTGCCGTCGCCGCCCACGACCAGGGTGTAAAGCTCGGTGGCGGGCGTTGACGCAGGGACTGCGGCCAGTGCTTTCTCCAGCAGGGTGCCTTGTACCAGCAGCCCTGCTTCAAGCGCGTCAGGCAGCAGTTTGCCTTTGGCGTCGCGCACCCGTTGGCCATTGGCCCAGATACCACGCTGCTCCTTACCGTCCGGGGAGATCAGCACGCCGTCGCCCTGATAGGTGTCATCGGCGAACTGGCCGACATAGCGGCTGCCGTCGGCCAGTTGCAGCTGGCCCTGACCCATGAAACGCCAGTTGTCGAAGTCGCCCTGATAACGGCTGCCGTCAGAACCGATCAATTCGCCTTTGCCGGTCAGCGCGCCTTCCTTGAAATCACCGCTCCAGACGTCGCCGTCGCTATTTTCATAGCGACCCTTGCCGTCGAGCTGGCTGTTGCGAAAGTTGCCGACGTATTGATCGCCATCAGCGCTGGTGAAGCTGCCGGTGCCCTGCAATTGACCGTCGACAAAATTACCGCTGTATTGATTACCGCTGGCGTCACTGCGCGAACCTTCGCCGTTGGCCTTGCCATTGGCGAACATGCCCTGGTGCTGGCTGCCGTCTTCCAGCTCAAGGCGACCGGGGCCGTCGTACAGGCCTGCCTTGAACTGACCGCGATAAAGCACGCCCTTGTCTTTCTGAGTGCCTTCGCCGTCGCGCAGCCCGAGTTTGAAGTTGCCGACATAACTTGCGCCATTGCGGGTCGTCAATCGACCCTGACCGTTGAACAGGCCTTGCTCGAAACCACCCTTGTAGACGTCGCCGTTGCTGGCGTGCCACTCACCCTGGCCTTGGCGCAGGCCGTTTTCGAACTGACCTGCGTACCAACTGCCGTTGGGGTAGTCGATACGCCCCTGGCCCTGTAATACGCCGTTGACCAGATCGCCGCGATAGCGCCCGCCATCGGACAGACGGCCGTCGGGTGGCAAAATTGATTCGCCATCACCGCAGCCTGCGATCAAGAGTGTCAAAGCCAGTGGAGCGAGCGCGCGCATGTGAGATCCCGGAAGAATGATTCAGGGGCGGGCCCGGCTCTGCTTGAGCAAATGTTATGGGGCACGACCGCAGGGGAGTATGCCGCAGCGAGTAAGCGGGATGAAACAGTCTGTTACGACTGTTTCATGTTTTAAACGTGTTACACGAAACACAGGGTTAAAGGTTCGGCCACAAAAGCGGGTTTTTCCTGACCTTCGATCTCCAGCGTGGCGGTTGCCTTGAGCAGCCATTGGCCCGGCTTTTTCTCGGTCACTTCAGTCAGCTGGACCTTGAGACGCACGCGAGAGTTGACCAGCACTGGCTGAACGAAGCGCACGCTGTCCATCCCGTAGTTGACCGCCATCTTCAAGCCTTCGGGCAGCACCATGATGCCCTCCATCAGCTTGGGAATCAGCGACAACGACAGGAAACCATGCGCAATAGTCGCGCCGAACGGGGTCTGCGCCGCTTTGACCGGGTCGACATGAATGAACTGGAAATCCCCTGTGGCTTCGGCGAACAGGTTGATGCGCTCCTGGTCGATGGTCAGCCAGTCTGAACATTCTGCTTCCTTGCCAATGTAATGCTTGAGCTCTGTGACGGGTACAGAAGGCATACCGCTCTCCTTGCCTGATGTGGTGTTGTGTTGAAGTGCCGCTGCCCGAATCAGCTAATGCCTGCGGGCGAATCACAAGATCAGCAGAGTGTTGCCGGTTGGTCAAGCAACTGCCTCAATACGAATACCCGCTCATGACCTGCAACGCGGCGTGTTTATAATGACGCCGATAATTCGCTGGATTCGTTTATTTGCCGGGGTCCTCATGTTGTTACGGGGTTTGACATGGCTGGTGCTGTTCCAATTGTTGGGAACCGCGCTCAACCATCTGTTTCTATCGATATTGCCGGGGCCGATCATCGGTCTTGTGCTGTTGATGGCCTATCTGGTGCTGCGCGGTGAAGTGAGCGAGCCGATCAGCATGGCCGCCAGCAGTCTGCTGCGTTATCTGCCGCTGCTGCTGGTGCCGCCTGCCGTTGGCGTGATGGTGTATGCGTCGGCCATCGCCAAGGACTTCTGGGCGATCTTCGGCACGCTGACCCTGTCGCTGATGATTTCCGTGACCTTTGTCGGCTGGCTGATGCAGGCACTCATCCGGCGTCAGGCCCGCCGCCAGGAGGGGCCATGAATATGGACTGGCACGGTGCATGGCTGTCGGTGATTCACCATCCGCTTTTTGGCATCGCGATCACCCTGGGCGCCTATCAGCTGGCGATGGCTGCGTACGAGCGAACCCGCTGGCTGTTTCTGCAGCCGGTGCTGGTTTCGATGGTGGTGGTAATCAGTGTTGTGCTGTTCTGCGATCTTGAATACACCGAGTACCGCAAAAGCACTGAAATTCTCAGCACGCTGCTGGGGCCTGCGACCGTGGCGCTGGCGGTGCCGCTTTACCTGAATATGCGGCGAATCCGCCAGTTGTTCTGGCCTGTCTTGACTACGCTGGTAGTCGGCGGGATGTTTGCCACCGGGTTGTGTGTCGGGTTTGGCGTGCTGTTCGGTGCCGACCATATGATTCTGATGACCATGGCACCCAAGTCGGTCACCTCGCCCATCGCCATGCTGGTTGCCGAGCAGATCGGCGGGGTCGCAGCCCTGGCGGCGGTTTTTGTGTTGATTACTGGCGTATTCGGTGCCATTTTCGGCCCCGGCCTGCTGTCGCTGGCCGGGGTCGACAACCCTGCGGCCCGCGGTATGGCACTGGGTCTTACGGCCCATGCGGTGGGGACTTCCGTGGCATTGCAGGAAGGAGAGGAATCGGGGGCTTTTGCTGCGTTGGCAATGAGTCTGATGGGCGTTGCAACGGCATTGTTCCTGCCGCTGGCAATGTCGCTGGCCATTTAAAGGAGGCTTTTCCATGACGTTGCCGTTGTTTCCGTTGAACGCTGTGCTGTTTCCAGGTTGCGTGCTTGATCTGCAGTTGTTTGAAGCGCGCTATCTGGACATGATCGGCCGCTGCATGAAGCAGGGTGAAGGGTTTGGTGTGGTGTGCATCACCGAAGGAAGTGAGGTGGGCAACGTGCCGGGCGGTTACTCGCCGATTGGCTGCGAAGCACTGGTCACGGATTTCCAGCAGCAGGACAACGGCTTGCTGGGCATCCGTGTCGTCGGTGGGCGGCGCTTCCGGGTGGTCGCCGCTGAAGTTCAGCGCGATCAACTGCTGGTGGCTGAGGTTGAATGGCTGCAAGAGCCTGTGGAGCGTCCGTTGCAGGAAGAAGACGCCGACCTCGTTGCACTGCTGGAAGCACTGGCCGAGCACCCGATGGTGGCGTCCTTGAACATGGGCGTGTCTGCCGGTGGGCAGTATTCATTGTCCAACCAGCTTGCCTATCTGCTGCCGTTCACCGAGAAGGACAAAGTGGAGCTGCTGGAAATCGACGATCCCGAGGAGCGCCTTGACGCGATTCAGGAACTGCTCGATGAAATGCAGGGCGATCTGCAGGCCTGAGCCTCGATCGCGCTGCTCATTGCGCAAGACAGCGTTGCGACTCGTCAGGCGGGGTTAGCGCGGCGGATACTGCTCCAGAATTTTTGCCACCGTGGTGCGGATGGCTTGCTCCCGTTCAGCCGGGCTGCCGGCGTTGTCGTTAAGGATGCGCTCGGTGCTGCCGCGCCAGACCAGTTTGCCGTCCTTACCGTCGAACATATCAATCTGCAAGGTGCCGACCTTGTAGTCCACGCTGCGGGTTTCGGTGTTCATCGGCCCGTTCCAGTAGCCGTAGCCACCCCAAGGGTTCCAGCCGCCGCCATAGTTGGTGCTGACCGTCTGCTGGCGATTTTCGACAATCAGCCAGGCCTGCACTTTCAAATCCGACCGGGTGCCCGCAGCGGCCATGCGCAGGCCGCGCTGGTCCAGTTGCTCGCTGATCGATTGGCGAATGCGCTGCTCGGTCAGGTCACTTTTGAGCCGTGGGTCATCATCCGGCTGATACTGAACGGCAGGCTCTTTCCAGCTCCAGTTGCGATAGCCGCCGAAATCACGCTGGGCATCGAAGTCGCGATTGATCGAATTGCTCTGACAGGCAGCCAGCAGCAAGGCACAGGACAGCAGGACGATACGGCGAAACATGGCAGTGCTCCGAATGGGTTACGAAGGAGGGTAGGCCGTCAGCGCCTGTTGCACGGCCTGACGTAATGCGCTGCTGCGGTCTGCCAGATTATTGCTGGCGCGTGCATCTGCGCTGGCGCTCCATACCGGTTGACCGGTGCGTGCGTCGATCAGATTGATCTGCACCACCATCACGTTTTCCTTATAAGTGCGCACCACCGGCACGCTGGCGTAGCCGCCGTAACCGGGCCGGTAACCATCGTAGCGGCCATAGCCCATGCCGCCTCCGTAATACGGATCGTAATCTTCGCGCACCTGACGCAGCCGGGTTTCCTGCCGGGTCGTGGCGCTGACGTAGAGGTCCGCAGCTTGATTACCGCGAGCCGGCCGCAAGCCGCGTTGGTCCAGACCGTTGCTGACTGCTTCAACCACCTGCGCCGAATCCACCCACGCCGTACCGGGCGGCAACTGGCCGTTGAGCCAGCCCCACGACCGATACCGGCCATAGTCGCGCGGCGGCGCAGGGTAGGCGCTCATGTCCAGTGTCTTCGCTGCCTGCGCAGGAGCAGGCGGCATGGGCAGAGAACTGGCCACATACGGGTTATCGCTCTGGCACGCGCTAATCCCGAGCAGGCCAGTCCCCAGAAGCAGGGCAAACAAGGCAGGACGGTGTTTCATGGTGGTCTCCGCAGTGATGTCAGACCGGACGGCACATCCAGTGCAGGTAACGGCCCAGCCCGGCAAAGGCTGGATGACGCCGATGCGCCAGCTCCATTTCCAGCAGGTCGGTCAGCTCGGCCCGAGCCTGGAATTCAACCGGCATGTAATCGTGAAACACCCGCACGCCGCTACGGGTTTCGACTTGCCACAGGCCTTCAAGTTGCGTCGCCAGTTCCCGAGGGTCGAGCGGTTGTTGTGGCGTCAGGCTCTGCTTTTCCCCGGCCATGTCATTTTTGCGCATCTTGCGGAAATGACCTTTCAACAAGTTGCGATAGATCAGCGCATCACGGTTGTAAAAAGCCAGTGACAGCCAGCCATCGTCGCGGGTCAAGCGGCGCAGTACCGGAAGGATGGCGTGCGGCTCGGCCAGCCATTCCAGCACGGCGTGGCACAGCACCAGATCGTAAGTGTCGCTCAGTAAACCGGGCAGCGCCTGCCACGGAGCCTGAATGAAGGTAGCCGTCTGTCCGGCCTCGACAAAGCGCTGACGTGCGCCTTCGAGCATGGGTTCGGCGGGCTCGGCCAGGGTCACTTCATGTCCTTGTTCTGCAAGCCACAGTGACATGTGGCCCAGCCCCGCGCCGATATCCAGTACGCGAAGCGGTCGTGCGGGCAGCGTCTCGGTCAAATCGGCCTGCAGCACCGCCAGCCGAATGGCCCCCTTGGCACCGCCGTAGATCTTTTCCGCAAAGCGGGTCGCCAGCTGGTCGAAATGCCGATCACTCACTTGGCAAATCTCCGCTCGCTGTCTGCCAGCTTGTTGCGCACCACGGTTTCCATGTCCAGCCCCAACTCGCTGCACAGCAACAATAGATAAAGAACAATATCGCCGACTTCCTGACCGGCGTGCTCCAGCTGGTCGGCGGGCAGCTCGCGGGACTGGTCTTCACGCAGCCACTGGAATATTTCCACCAGCTCGGCCATTTCCACGCTGGCAGCCATGGCCAGGTTTTTCGGGCTGTGAAATTGCTTCCAGTCATTCTGGTCGCGGATGCGGTGCAGGCGTTGGGTCAACTCGTCGAGGTTCATCGTGCTCTCCTGAAGGTGCATAGCTTCAGGGGGAACGGGTCGCCAGGCAAGTGGGCGTTGCGGTTTGTTCAGCTGTTGAAGGGAGATAGGCCCCCGTCAGAGGGCTTTATCAGGGGCATCACTCGGTTGCAGGCTGCCAGCTACCGATCATATGCACGATGCCCTCCTGGCCTTCGACGCGGAACTGACCATGAGAGCCGGCAGCGCTGGCCGAGAGTGTGACGTCGGCGGGCAGACGTACCGGCTTCTGGAACTGCACGCTGATCTCGACATTCGAGGCTGGCAAGTGCTCGCCAAGGGCCGCGAGCGTACGTGCCTTGAGCCACATGCCGTGGGCGATGGCACGCGGGAAGCCGAACAGCTTGGCGCTGGGTGCGCTGAGGTGAATCGGGTTGTAGTCGCCCGACACCTTTGCATACTCGCGCCCGATTTGTGCCGACGCACGCCAGTTGTCCAGCTCGATCAGGGGCAGCGGCGCAAGCTCGGGATGCTCTACAGGCGCGTCTTCCAGATGCACGGCGGTGCACAGCATGGTGCTTTCTTCTTCCCAAAGCAGGCCCATGCCATCCTCGGCCTGAGTCACCAGGGTGAAGGTCGCGCCTTTGGCGTGCGGGCGCAGGTCGGTGGCCTGAACGCTGATATACAGCTGGCTCACGCCGCCGAGCGGGCGATGAGTGCGAATGCGATTGGCAAGGTGAATAAGTCCCAGCAGCGGAAACGGAAACTCCTGAGAGGTCATCAGTTGCATTTGTAGAGGAAAGGCCAGCACATGCGGGTACGTCGGCGGCAGCAGGCTGCTTTCTTCGAATCCACAGACCTTGCTGTAAGCATCAAGCTTGTCGGTATCGACCGCGATCCAGCTTCGCAATCCCAGATCGGGTAACTCCGACCCTGTGACCTTGCGCCTGAGCGCGGCCTGGATGAACAGGTTGGACAGGGGCTGCAGAGAATTGAGGTAGCGCCAGTGAGCCGTCATCATCCATCTCCTTGAATTCGATGCTGGGGCTTATGCCCCGATCACGTTTTGACCACATACACGTAGAACCTGACCGCTCACCGCGCCGCTGCCCGGCTGGCTGAACCACGCCACGGCTTCGGCAACATCCTGTGGCGAACCGCCCTGACCAAGCGAACTCATGCGCCGTCCTGCCTCACGCAGGGTGAACGGCATGTGCGCGGTCATTTTCGTTTCGATGAAGCCCGGTGCGACGGCGTTGATACTGATGCCGCGTGACCTGAGCCCGGGGGCCATCGCCTTGGCAAAACCGATCAGACCGGCCTTGCTGGTGGTGTAGTTGGTTTGCCCGCGATTACCGGCAATGCCGCTGATCGAAGCCATGAGCACAATCCGCGCGTTATCCTTAAGCGCACCGGCGTCGAGAAGCACCTGAGTCAGCACTTGCGGAGCGTTGAGGTTGACCGCCAGTACCGAGTCCCAGAAGTCCTCCGGCATGTTGACCAGCGTCTTGTCACGCGTGATGCCAGCGTTATGCACCAGTATGTCGACGCCGTCCGGCAGGTGTTCAAGCAACTGGGCAGGAGCATCCGCCGCGCAGATATCCAGCGCCAGTGCCTGGCCGCCAAGCCGCGAGGCCAGTGCTTCCAGTTCGTTTTTGGTCTGTGGCACGTCCAGCAGAATGACCTGCGCGCCATCACGGGTCAGGGTCTCGGCAATCGACGCACCGATGCCGCGCGCCGCGCCAGTCACCACTGCCTTGCGTCCGGCCAGTGGGCGAGTCCAATCCTGCACTTTGCCCGGACAGGCGCTCAGGTGAACAAACTGACCGGAGATGAACGCAGCCTTGGGCGTCAGGAAGAAGCGCAAGGCGCCCTCCAGCTGATCCTGCGCGTCGTCATCCACTTGCAGCAGCTTGACCGTTGCGCCGTTGCGCACTTCCTTGGCCAGCGAGCGGCTGAAACCTACGATGGCCTGTTGAGTGCTGGCCGCCAGCGGATCAGCGAGTGTCTCGGGGGATTTGCCGAGGATCACCACATGCGCGCAGTGATCGAGATTGCGCAGCAGCGGCTGAAAGAAATCCCGCAACTGCCTGAGCTGCTCGGTGCGCAGAATCTGGCTGGCGTCGAACACCACTGCTTTCAGGCGAGGCCCCTGGTTGGACACCCAGGTGGTGGCGCCAGGCATGTCACTGCCGAAACTGTACAGCGAGTCGGTCAGACGACTGGCGAACTGACGGACCTGATCACCCAGCGGCCCGGCACTGATCAGCAGTGTGCCTTCTACAGGACGAAGCCGGCCGGCCTGCCAGCGCTCCAGGTGGGTGGGGGCGGGCAGACCGACGGCATTCACCAGGCGCCGACCCATGTCGGAATTGGCGAAATCAATATAGCGATCTGACGGCATGGAACACTCTCCTGAAGTCGGGGTTCAAAGGAATGGACCACGGTGGCATGACGTTTGTTCTTGCGATCGACACGGCTCATCCATTCGCTTGAAGAAAGGGAGTTTTCCATGACGCATCCTCGTCGGGTCGCCATCGTTGGCGGTAACCGCATTCCGTTCGCCCGCTCCAATGGCCCTTACGCCACTGCCAGCAATCAGGACATGCTCACTGCCGCTCTGGAGGGGCTGATCGAGCGCTTCAATTTGCACGGGTTGCGCATGGGCGAGGTAGTGACAGGCGCGGTGCTCAAGCACTCCAGAGACTTCAACCTGACCCGCGAATGCGTGCTGGGCTCGCGACTGTCGGCGCAGACCCCGGCGTATGACATTCAGCAAGCCTGCGGCACGGGGCTGGAAGCCGCGTTGCTGGTAGCCAACAAAATCGCGCTGGGGCAGATCGAGTGCGGCATTGCCGGGGGCGTGGACACCACGTCGGATGCGCCGATAGGTGTCAATGAAGGGCTGCGCAAGATTCTGTTACAGGTTAACCGCAGCAAGACGCCGGGTGACAAGATCAAGGCCCTGATGCAGTTGCGTCCACACCACCTCAAACCGGAGCTGCCCCGTAACGGCGAGCCACGTACGCGGTTGTCGATGGGCCAGCATTGCGAGCTGATGGCGCAGAACTGGGGCATAGAGCGCGGGGCGCAGGATCAACTGGCGCTTGAGAGCCATCTGAAAATGGCCGCAGCCTACGCCGAGGGCTGGCAGGATGACTTGATGACGCCGTATCTGGGGCTAATCCGTGACAACAACCTGCGCCCGGACCTGACCCTCGAAAAGCTGGCTGGCCTCAAGCCCGCATTCGAGCGAAGTGCCAAGGGCACGCTGTCGGCCGGCAACTCGACGCCGCTGACCGACGGCGCGTCGGTGGTATTGCTGGCCAGTGAAGAGTGGGCTCGCGAGCGCGGCCTGCCGGTGCTGGCCTACTGGCGGGATGGCGAGGCCGCAGCGGTGGATTTCGTCAACGGTGCAGAAGGGCTGCTGATGGCCCCGGCCTATGCCGTTCCGCGCCTGCTGGCGCGCAATGGCCTGACCCTTCAGGATTTTGATTACTACGAAATCCACGAAGCCTTTGCCGCGCAGGTGCTGTGCACGCTCAAAGCCTGGGAGGACGCTGATTACTGCCAGACCCGTCTGGGACTGGACGCGCCATTGGGGGCTATTGACCGCAGCAAACTGAACGTCAAAGGCAGCTCGCTGGCAGCCGGGCATCCGTTTGCCGCAACCGGAGGCCGTATAGTCGCCAACCTGGCCAAACTGCTCGATGCAGCAGGCAGCGGGCGTGGATTGATTTCGATCTGCGCAGCAGGCGGCCAGGGTGTGACGGCGATTCTGGAGCGTTAGGCAAATACTGGAGGCATGGGCATAATCCAGAGCGGAAAAGGACGGTACGTCTGAAGAGATATGACGCAGAGCGTCATGAACGGCATGCCAACGCGGAGCATTGGCACGATAAGGCTCTTCTGGACACCTCTCGTTCCTCACGCTCCAGCGTGGGAATACATTTCGTGACGCTCCGCGTCACACCCGTGCGCGGGATGAACAGTCAGCACTATTGGCCTGTAACGTCGAGGTAAAACATGGGGCTCATCATTGGGGTATCGGTGCTTCTGATTCTGATTCTGATCGGCACGGTGCTCTATCTGTTCGACAAAGGCGCGCGGACCCGCTGGCTGAGGCCCTATATCGGCCTGGCGCTGATTGGGTTGCTGATCGGCGGGATGGGCTTGCTGGTGGGGCTGGTTTCCGATGAAATCGAAAGTTATTTCATGCTGGTTGCCAAATGGGTGATCGCTGTGACCGGTATCATGTTTTGCCTGCGGCTGATCATACTGATCGCCAGGCGCTTCATCGTCAGAAATTGAGCGTGCAATCCGCCCATGTGTGACAGGACAACGTGGAAAATCACTTCAAGTTTCTGACCTTGCCCAAGACATCGGGCGAGGTCGCCAACGTCTTCATTCACGGCTATTCGTCAGGGCATGATCTGGACGACCGGCGCATGCTGGCCAACAGTATTCCTGGTGCCTTGCGCCAAAGCGTGAATATTCTGGCGTTCTGGCCATCCAGCCATTTCACCCAGATGGACAACCGTTCCCGTGGCCTGTTGATGGCCGCCGCCCGAGTGCATCCGTTGGCGGGCGCAGCCGCGCTGGCGGGAGACCGCGTCGTTCATTTTGCGCGCATCCGCAACCGGGCTCGCGATATGGGCAAAGTGTTGCTGGCACAACTGGACCGCTATCTGTTCGAACATCATCCGGACGTAAAACAGGTCAACCTGATCGGCCATTCACTGGGCGGACGACTATTGGTCAGCGCGCTCAAGAACCTGCAACAGACGCCCGAACACGGGCTGGTGGTGGGCGATGTGTTGCTGATGGCTGCTGCGGTGCGCATTGAGGCGGCCGAGGCCGAAGTGTTGAAGCAGAAAATCAGCGGACGACTGATCAACGCCTACTCCAGCGAAGACCACGTGCTGTTGCTGAATCTGGGCGAGAAGAGCCTGGGACGCACACCGGTCGAGCATTTCGAGAATGTGCGGATGCCGGGTTATCGCCATCACCATTACTGGAGACGCTTGCAGGAAGTGCTGATCGCAACTCGCTTCAGCGGCTGTGAAGGACTGGAAACCGGCGTTGCCGTTTTACCGACAGTCACCCGCGACCCGGTCTTGCAGGACATCTGGCTGCACAGCGTTCTGGCCCGCTCCCCAGACTACGTGCTGGAGGCGGCCATCAAGCATTTGTGCAGCAGTCGATGGACGCGCCTCAAGGCCACCGAAGCGGATCGCACCTACGCATTTGTGCGCGAATTCCAGCTGGTCGCCGGACACTTTCTGATCAATGCCGCCCGGCGTCGAGGCGTGCCCTATACGCGAGTGCTGGGCATGCTGGCGCGGCAGTACGGCCTGAGTGATTCGCTGCACCAGTGTGCGACGGTGGTTGAAGTGGAGGAACTGCTGCTCAGAACGTTCTTTCGCCATGCGTTCAACAGCGCGCACCCGCTGGTGCAGATGCCACGCGCCAGTGTCAGCGCGATGAGCTGGGAGGTGTATGCCGCACATGTCGATGCACTGGCCGAGCGTTTGACCGTAGCTGCATTCTTCAAGCCCGCGCAGGCCGAGAAAGCTCCCGGCACGATCAAAGGGTTGCTGGGCGCAATTCGCCAGGCACCGGTGCAGCGCCTGCTGACGCACTTTGGCACGGCGCTCAGGCCGGGTTATTCAGCGTTGATCCCGACAGTGGCAATCGTCTTTTACGCGCGCGTCACGCTGGGCGATGACGCGCTTATGTAACGGCGGTCAGGCGGCCTGGGCTTCTTCCAGCGCGGCCTGTGAAAGCTGCTGGCGATGACGACTGGCGTAGCTCTCGGCGATGATCGAACAGACGATCAACTGCATCGGGTGGTAGATCATGATTGGCAACAGGATCAGGCCCAGCCCCGGATTACTGCCGAAGATCAACGCTGCCATCGGCGCCCCCGCAGCAAGCGACTTCTTGGTGGCGCAGAACACCGCCGCGACCTTGTCGGCATGATCGAACTTGAGCGCCCGCGCGGTGCGCGTGGTCATCAACAGGATCACCGCCAGCAGCAGCGCGGTACCGATGAATGCGGTCAGGATCACACTGTTGCCCTGGCTCTGCCACATGCCGGAAATCATCGAGTTGCAGAACGCCGCGTACACCAGCAGCAGAATCACCAGCTTGTCGATCAGGTTGGTGTACTTCTTGTGACGGGCGAAAAACTTGCCCAGCAACGGCCGCATTAGCTGGCCAAGCACCAGTGGCAGCAGGAGCATGGCGCACAGGTCGAGCAGTGTATCGCCCAGATCGATCCCGCCAGCGCCGGTGCCGACCACCAGGCTGACCAGCCACGGGGTGATGAAAATCCCGATGACGCTGGACATGCTGGCGTTGAGAATCGCTGCCGGAACATTGCCGCCTGCACTGCCGGTCAGCGCCACCGAGGACGAAATGGTCGAGGGCAGGGCACACAGGTAGAAAAAGCCCAGCATCAGCAGCGCAGGCACATGCGAGCCCAGCAGCTTTTGGCACGCCAGCCAGATCAGCGGGAACACCACGAAGGTGAAGACCTGGATCATCACGTGCAGGCGCCAGTTGGTCAGGCCTTTCTTGATCTGCTCGCTGGACAGGTTTACCCCATGCAGAAAGAACACCACGAACACGCCGACCTTGATGACATATTCAGCGTGCATGCTGCCGCCGGTAGCGCCGAAACGCGGGAAGAAGTAGGCGAGCACCGTCGCCAGAACCATGCCCCAGAGGAACCAGTCGGTAGCGACGCGTTTGAAGTGTTTGAGTGATTGCATGAGGGGTCCGTAGAACGTTTGTACACAGAGATGCGTGCAGGCTACTCTGTTGCGCCATAGCCGTCTTGCGACATAAGGCCATAAGATGCCGAGTAACGGACAGATCAATCAGCGGCAGCCTACGGGCGAGCGGCAGATACCGGCACTGTCCGGTCTGCCGCGCCCACTGTATGCCCGCGCTGAAAGCCTCAGCGCCGGTTCGTGGACGCCGCCCCATCGTCACGACTGGGTGCAGTTTTCCTACGCGATCAGCGGGGTACTGGGTGTGCACACCGCCGAGGGCAGTTTTTTTGCACCGCCACAGTGGGGCGTCTGGGTGCCTGCGGGGCTTGAGCACGAGGTCGTGACCTCCATGCGCGCCGAAATGCGCAGCCTTTACATTCGCACGGCTGATTCGGGCTGGGCACCACAGCGTTGCCGGGTGCTGGAAGTCACGCCGCTGGCCCGCGAACTGATCAAGAGCTTCTGTCTGTTGCCCGTGGACTATCCCGAGCAGGACAGCCATGAGGCGCGGCTGGTGCAGGTCCTGCTGGATCAACTGGCGCAGTTGCCCGAAGTCGGCTTTTCACTGCCGTTGCCGCGTCATCCGCGTTTGCTGGGGCTGTGCAACGAGTTGATCGAGGAGCCGGGTCGGTTGATTACCCTGCACGACTGGGCCGCCCGTCTCGGGACCTCCGAGAAAACCCTGATGCGCCTGTTTCAGCGGGAAACCGGGTTGAGCTTTCGTGGCTGGCGTCAGCGGGCACGATTGCTGTCTTCACTTTCTGCACTGGAAGAGGGCGCCAGTGTGACCCATACCGCGCTGGCCTGTGGTTATGACTCGACGTCGGCTTTCATCGCTGCGTTCAAGGGCTTGTTCGGCTATACGCCCGGTGATTTGTTCAAGTAACGCCGGGTTGTATTGCGCACTAACGAGTGCATTTAATGAAGATTTTTCGGGCTTTACACGTTTTGTCCCGGAATATCTTTTATCGCCTGTACGGCACGAAAGGTGCTTTAAACCGGGGGATTGCGTGGTTTTTGCTTAAAAAACCTTTCAATCCAAAGGCCACTACCCCTACTCGCTGGCGGAGGATTGCCGTATAACGGCAACAATCGCGTATCTGGCAACAAAGGACCCACAATAAAAGCTGATGAAAACTCCTAAACGCATTGAACCCCTGATCGAAGACGGTCTGGTCGACGAGGTGCTGCGCCCGCTCATGAGTGGTAAAGAGGCAGCTGTTTATGTGGTGCGCTGTGGCAATGAGCTGCGGTGTGCCAAGGTTTACAAGGAGGCTAACAAACGCAGTTTCCGTCAGGCGGCCGAGTATCAGGAAGGTCGCAAGGTACGCAACAGTCGCCAGGCCCGCGCTATGGCGAAAGGCTCGAAGTTCGGGCGCAAGGAAACCGAAGACGCCTGGCAGAACGCCGAAGTGGCTGCACTGTTTCGTCTGGCCAGCGCGGGTGTCCGGGTGCCCAAGCCGTACGACTTCCTGGAAGGCGTACTGCTCATGGAACTGGTGGCCGACGAATATGGTGACGCCGCGCCGCGCCTGAACGACGTGGTGCTGGAGCCGGATCAGGCGCGCGAGTATCACGCGTTCCTGATCGAACAGATCGTGCTGATGCTGTGTTCCGGTCTGGTGCACGGTGACCTTTCCGAGTTCAACGTGCTGCTGGCACCGTCCGGCCCGGTCATCATCGACTTGCCACAAGCGGTCGATGCAGCGGGCAACAACCACGCGTTCAGCATGCTGGAGCGTGACGTTGGCAACATGGCGCTGTACTTCGGCCGCTTCGCGCCGGAACTCAGAAAGACCAAGTACGCCAAGGAAATGTGGTCGTACTACGAGGCTGGCACTTTGTCGCCCGCCACGGTGTTGACCGGTGAATTCGACGAGCCGGAGGACGAAGCCGATGTGGGCGGCGTACTGCGCGAAATCGAAGCGGCCCGTCTCGACGAGGCTCGCCGTCAGGCAGCTCGCGCGGCAGACGACGCGCCACCGAGCAAATCCACCGAAGAACCACCACCGCCGTGGATGCAGTAAAGCTTTTGTGGGAGCGAGCCGGGCGACGCTTCGCTTGCTCGCGAAGACGATGGATCAGGCGCGCTGTTTTCGGAGCTTGTACCGGCCCTTTCGCGAGCAAGCTCGCTCCCACGGGAGTGCGTGTGCAGGCGCACCACTGAGTGATGCAGTAAGACCCCTGTGGGAGCGAGCCGGGCGTGTTGGACTAGCTCTAACGTAGGTGGTGGCTAGCAACCCACTCCTGACGCCAGGTCCTTGAGGATCGGGCAGTCGGGGCGGTCGTCGCCGTGGCAGTGTTCTACCAGTTCCTGAAGCGTATCGCGCAGGCTCGCCAGTTCGTCGATCTTCTGATTCAACTGCACGATGTGCTGACGGGCCAGCGCCTTGACGTCGGCGCTGGCGCGTTGGCGGTCTTGCCAGAGGGTCAGCAGTTTGCCGACTTCCTCCAGCGAGAACCCCAGGTCTCTCGAGCGTTTGATGAACGCCAGCGTGTGTAAATCGTCGGCGCTGTACAGGCGATAGCCACTGTCGCTGCGATGTGCCGCTTGCAGCAGCCCGATGGATTCGTAGTAGCGGATCATCTTCGCGCTCAAGCCACTGCTTTTCGCCGCCTGACCGATGTTCATGGCGTGTCCTCCAGATCACGGGGTTTCCAGGTTTTCAGCAGCAGCGCATTGCTCACCACGCTGACACTGGACAGCGCCATGGCCGCGCCAGCCAGTACCGGGTTGAGGTAGCCCAGCGCCGCGAGGGGAATGCCGATCAGGTTGTAGACAAATGCCCAGAACAGGTTCTGGCGGATCTTTGCGTAGGTTCGCCGGCTGATGTCCAGCGCCGCCGGAACCAGTCGCGGGTCGCCGCGCATCAAGGTGATGCCCGCTGCATGCATCGCGACGTCCGTTCCGCCGCCCATCGCAATACCCACATCCGCAGCCGCCAGCGCCGGTGCATCGTTGATGCCGTCACCGACCATGGCAACCACATGATGGTTTTTCAGCTGGGTGACGGTGGCTGCCTTGTCGGCAGGCAGCACTTCGGCATGTACATCGTGTATCCCCAAGGCCTTGGCGACTACTTGAGCGCTGCCACGGTTATCGCCGGTCAGCAGATGGCTGGTAATGCCGCGCGCGTTCAGCGCCCTGATCGCCTGATCCGTTCCGGGCTTGAGTGTGTCACCAAAGGCAAACATGCCGATGACCTTCGGCTCCGGAGCCTGCTCGATCAGCCAGGACAGCGTTCGCCCTTCGGCTTCCCAGATACGCGCGGATTCGGCCAGTTCGCCGATGGGCAGGCTGCTTTCATCCAGCAGGCGTCGATTGCCCAGCGCCAGTTCACGGCCCTGAACGGTGCCCGCTATGCCCCGGCCGCTCAGGGCATGGCTGTTTTCGGCTGCATCTAGCTTGAGTTGCCATTCATGACACACATCGAGCACCGCCCGGGCCAACGGGTGTTCACTGCCGCGTTGCAGTGCGCCCGCCAGTTGCAACAGGTGTTCTTCATTGCCCGACACCGCACTCATGTTGGTGATGCGCGGCGTGCCCGCGGTCAGCGTTCCGGTCTTGTCGAATACCACGGCATCCACAGCGTGGGCGCGCTCCAGTGCCTCTGCATCCTTGATCAGAATGCCGTAGCGCGCCGCCACGCCGGTTCCGGCCATGATCGCTGTAGGTGTCGCAAGGCCCAGAGAGCAGGGGCAGGCAATCACCAATACGGCGACCGCATTGATCAGCGCCACTTCAAGCGAGGCCCCAGCCAGCAGCCAGCCTGCCAGCGTGAAAAAGGCAATCCCCAGTACAGTGGGCACAAACACCTGGCTGACCTTATCCACCAGTTTCTGGATCGGGGCCTTGCCCGCCTGGGCGTCTTCGACCAGACGAATGATGCGCGCCAGAACTGTTTCCGCGCCCAGCGCTGTAGTCCTCACCAGCAACTGGCCTTCGCCGTTGATGGCACCCCCCGTGACCTTGTCACCCGCCTGCTTGGCCACCGGCAGGCTTTCACCGGTAATCAGCGCTTCGTCGGCATGGCTGCGGCCTTCGACCACTTCGCCGTCCACCGGAAACCGTTCGCCTGGTTTGACCAGCACCTGATCGCCAAGCTGCAGTGAGCTGATCTCTATGTCCTGTTCAAGGCCGTCGACCACGCGCAGCGCGCGTTCCGGGCGTAGAGCCTCAAGGGCACGAATGGCGCTGGCCGTCTGACGCTTGGCGCGGCTTTCCAGGTATTTACCCAATAGCACCAGCGCGATGACCACCGCCGATGCTTCGAAATACAGATGCGGCGTTGTGCCGGGTGCAGCACTCAGCCATTGATAGACGCTCAAGCCGTAGCCCGCGCTGGTGCCGATGGCGACCAGCAGGTCCATATTGCCTGCGCCGGCGCGCACGGCCTTCCAGGTGGCCAGATAAAAACGCGCGCCCAGAACGAATTGCACCGGTGTCGCCAGCGCGAATTGCGCCCAGGCGGGCAGCATCCAGTGCACGCCCAGCGGCGTCAGTAACATTGGCGCGATCAACGGCAGTGCCAGCGCGATGGCCAACAGCAGGGCCCATCGTTCGTTGTGCAGGTGGCGTGCTTTCTGGTCAGCTTCGGCGTGGCGATCCTCAACCAGCGTTGCGCTGTAACCGGCACGGCTGACGGCGTCGATCAGGGTTTGCGGATCGGTCTGGGCTGCGGTGTCTACATGGGCGCGTTCATTGGCCAGGTTGACCGTCGCGCTGTTGACCCCCGGCACTTTGGCCAGAGCACGCTCGACCCGACCCGCGCAACTGGCGCAGGTCATGCCGCTGATCGGCAGGTCGAAGGTGGTGGTTTGCTGCATGTGAATCACTCCCTGAGGCTGGATACCTGCAAGGATCAACCTTGCCACATGGGCAAGGTCAAGCGCGAATCAATAGTTGAGGTCGGCTTTCTTGAGGTACATGCCGTTCAGGTCCGCGGCGATACGGTATTTGAGGATATCGCCCGAGCGTAGCTGGATCTTGGTACTGCGCGGCGCTTCCATTCCCGGTTCGCAGCCCACCACGGTGCCACGCAGGGTGCTCAGTCTTATCGACACTTCACCGGGAGGCAGGTTGAAAGATACCGAGTCCTCCTGAAAAAGTCTCCCGGCCAGACGGTCCTGCACATAGATGCCGATCTCACAGGAGGTCGCGACTTCCAGGCGCTCTCGGGAAATGATCAGGATGCCGTAATCCTGATCGGCCTGAGTGGCGGGTGCGATAGCCAAGAAACCGAGAATGCTGAAGAGGCTCACTGCTGACCAGCGCATCGCTGATACTCCTGATGTAGACGTTGATGAGTCAGCTTGGCTCACGATCTGCCTGAATACCAGCCCGGCAGCGATAACAGAAACTTGACCTTGCCATCATGACAAGGTTGAAGATGCTCGCTATCCATCAATAAGGGAGTGACACCATGCAGTTATTCAATGTTCAAGGCATGACCTGCGGGCACTGTGTTCGTGCGGTGATTCAGGCGATCAAGAATGACGACCCAGGCGCTGATGTTCAGGTTGAACTGGCCAGCAAGCAGGTGAAGGTGCAAAGCAGTCTGTCACCCGAGCAAATCGTCAGGTTGATCAGCGAAGAGGGTTATCAGGCGCAGCCGGCATGACGCGGGTCAGGGAGACCGGAGCGGTCTCCCTGTCTGTAAACTTTGAAAAATTTTGAATTAATTACCGTGTCCTTCGTTCTCTGCAAGGTAAGCCGGTTAGACTAACCCGTTGCCCTGCACCCGTTAATGGACACCCGATGAATCTACGCACAATCCTTATTCTTGGCTCATTGAGTGCCTTCGGCCCTCTGGCCATCGACTTCTATCTTCCTGGCTTTCCGGCCATGGCCTCGTATTTCGGGACCGACGAAAAACATATTCAGTTGACCCTCGCGGCTTACTTTCTTGGGCTTTCCCTGGGACAACTGGCCTATGGTCCGGTGGCTGACCGATTCGGTCGGCGCATTCCGCTGCTGTTCGGCGTGACCTTGTTCATGCTCGCATCGATAGCCTGCGCCTTTGCGCCGAGCCTTGAATGGCTGATTGGTGCGCGCTTCGTGCAGGCGCTGGGTGGCTGTGCCGGAATGGTCTTGTCGCGCGCCATCGTTAGCGACAAGTGCAACGCTGTCGAGTCGGCCAAGGTCTTCTCGCAACTGATGCTGGTCATGGGCCTGGCACCGATTCTGGCACCCATGCTTGGCGGAGTACTGGTCAGCACCTTTGGCTGGCAATCGATCTTTGTCAGCCTGGCGCTTTTCAGTGGTGCCTGCCTGGCGGCGGTTGCACTGGGGCTGCCGGAAAGCATGCCCGCCAGCACGCCTCGTCAGCCGTTGAGTGGCGCATTTCGCCAATACGTCAACCTGCTGCAGGACCGCGTCTTCATCGGCCATGCCCTGACGGGCGGCATTGCCATGGCCGGAATGTTCGCTTACGTCGCCGGGTCGCCGTTCGTGTTCATCAAGCTGTACGGCGTACCAGCCGAGCATTACGGCTGGCTGTTCGGGATGAACGCGGCGGGTTTCATTCTGGTCGCGCAGATCAATGCGCGTCTGCTGCGCAAGACGGGGCCGGCATTTTTGCTGTCACGCACGGTCTGGATCTATCTGACCGCGGCGCTGGTGTTGCTGGCGATCAGCTTGCTGCGCACCGAAGCGCTTTGGCCGCTGCTGGTGCCATTGTTCATTTGCGTGGCAAGCCTTGGGTGCATCATCCCCAATGCGTCAGCCTGCGCCATGAGCGGCCAGTGGGCGCGTGCGGGCAGTGCCTCGGCGCTGCTGGGTTGTCTGCAATTCAGTGTTGCCGCCATCGCCGCCAGCCTGGTGGGCTTGTTGCATGACGGCACGGCCACACCCATGGCGCTGGTTATCAGCCTGTGCGGTGTGCTGACGGTCGGCCTTTCGGTACTGACACGCCGTGCGCAAGGCACGCGGGATGCGCAGGCGAAGCCGGTCTGATTCGGCGCAATGGTTGTGTCAGTCACGCTATGCGCTGACACAACCGTATCGCGTTCAGAACCCTTCCAGTACGACCTTGCCCTTGGCCTTGCCACTTTCCAGCAGAGCATGAGCGCGGCGCAGATTCTCTGCGTTGATGCTGCCAAAGTGCTCACCAAAAGTGGTTTTCAGCGTTCCGGCGTCGATCAGCTCGGCTACGCGGTTGAGCAGGTTGTGCTGTTCGATCATGTCCTCGGTTTCAAACATCGACCGCGTGTACATGAACTCCCAGTGCAGCGACAGGCTCTTGCGCTTGAGCTTCGACACATCCAGTGACTTGGGATCGTCGATCAGCGCCAGTTTGCCTTGTGGCTTGAGCGCTTCGACCAACTGGTCCAGATGCTGTTCGGTCTGGGTCAGGCTGGCCACATGGGTCACCTGATTCAGGCCGACGCGTTTCAGTTCTTCGCTCAACGGTTTGCTGTGGTCCAGCACCTCGTGTGCGCCCAGTTCGCGTACCCAGCTTTCGGTCTCGGGCCGGGAAGCGGTGCCGATGACTTTCAGGGAAGTCAGCTGACGTGCCAACTGGGTAAGGATCGAACCTACACCGCCCGCTGCACCGACGATCAGCAGGCTGTGCGAGCCTTCGCCTTTTTGCTGAGCGATCTGCAGGCGCTCGAACAACAGCTCCCAGGCAGTGATCGCCGTCAACGGCAACGCCGCCGCATGGGCAAAGCTCAGGGTTTTCGGCATATGCCCGACAATACGCTCGTCGACCACATGCAGTTCGCTGTTGCCACCCGGCCGGGTCAGGGAGCCGGCATAGAACACTTTGTCACCCGGCTTGAACAGCGTGACCTGGCTACCCACCGCTTTCACGACGCCTGCCACATCCCAGCCCAGTACCTTCGGAGCGCCGTCCTCGGGCTGGACGTTCTGGCGGATTTTGGTGTCCACCGGGTTGACGGAGATGGCCTTGACCTCGACCAGCAGATCACGAGCGCCAGCCACCGGTTCAGGCAGTTCGATGTCCTGCAATGACAGTGCTTCGCTGATCGGCAGCGAGTGGTAATACGCGATTGCTTTCATGACGGGCCTCTTCAGGAAAAATGATGAAGAGATCATTGGCTATTTCCAGTAAAGATAAAACCCGCTAAAACGGCAGGCTCTTTCAATTTTATTTTGATAATACGAGGCATTGATGTTGCGTTTTGACGACTTGCAGTTGTTCGTCCGTGCAGCGGACCTGGGCAGTCTTTCTGCTGCGGCGCGGGTGATGGACATGTCTGCGGCGGTTGCCAGCGCGGCGCTCAAACGCATTGAACGGCAATTGGGTGCGCGCTTGCTGGCACGTTCGACCCGTAGCCTGCGTCTGACCGCCGAAGGCGAGGGGTTTCTGGAGTATGCCCGCGCCGCACTGGGCAGTCTGGAAGAGGGGCGGCGACTGCTGGCCAGCAGCCAGGACCGTTGTGAGGGCGTGTTGCAACTCTCGGCACCGTCGGATCTGGGACGTAACGTGCTGTTGCCCTGGCTCGACGAATTTCAGCAGCAACACCCGCAACTGACCGTGCGCCTATTGTTGGGTGATCGTATTGCCGACCTGTTCCGCCAGCCGGTCGATGTGGCGCTGCGTTACGGCGAGCCGGAGGATTCAAGCCTGGTCGCATTGCCGGTGTTGCCTGACAACCGGCGGGTGTTGTGTGCCGCGCCGAGTTATCTGCAACGTCATGGCGAACCGCAGCAGGTTGAGCAACTGGCGCAGCATAATTGCCTGTTGTTCATGCTCGGGGACCGCGTGCATGACCGCTGGACGCTGAATGACGGCAAGCGCGAAATCAGCCTGACGGTCAGCGGCAACCGGTTCAGTGACGACGCAGATGTAGTGCGCCGCTGGGCAGTAGCGGGCGAAGGTGTGGCGTACAAATCCTGGCTGGACGTCGCCGCAGATGTACGGGCCGGGCACCTGAAAGTATTGATGCCAGATTTGATCGGCGAGCGAGCGCCGCTGAACCTGTTATGCGCGCACCGGGCGCAGCTCAGCAAGCCGGTCATTCTGTTGCTGGAAATGCTCAGGTCACGTTGTAAGCAACAGGCTGTAGGTCCGTCACCCGTTGGTTTGTTTTAATAGCCACGCCCGGGTAGGAAATAGCCTTCGGAAGTGTCGGAAAATATAATATTTTAAAGTGTTTCAACGGTGCAAAGTTTCAACTCTCAGGCGAAGTTGAAACTGACTGTTGTTGAGTGGTTTTGGCGTTTTTGTCATGGGTATTACGCTTGTTTTTTCAATGTCTTTTTGAAGTAATGGTTGAAACCCCTTTGCTAGAGGGGGTTCGCCGTTAAGGCAGGAAGATCTTCCTGCCGATGGGGCGAGAAAGAAACGTTCGATTTTTCGAGATGTTGTACAACAACAGTTTGTACGAATCGTTTTTCGCCCACTGGGGCCGAAGGGCATAGAGTTTATACTTGTCATTTCATATAAGAACCACGTTCAACTCTACCGAGGCGTGATTGCTTTCACCCAGTCATCACGATAGATGAATGTTTCAACAGGGAGTGAACACATGGAATACGGACCTTGCATCAGCCAGATCGCAACACTGCTGGCCGACCCCAAGCGCAGCGCAATGATCTGGGCACTGATGGATGGTACTGCTCGTCCTGCCGATGAGTTGGCGATTTTGGCGGGACTCTCGACCTCTTCTGCCGGCGCGCACCTGGCGCGTCTGACCAGCGGCGGTCTGTTGAAACAGGAGGCGCGGGGTCGCAAGCGTTTCTTTCGCCTCGCCGCTCCGGAAGTGGGGGCCGCTGTCGAAGCTCTGGCCTGTGCTTCGCTGGCCAGCGCCGAGCAGATCAGCCGCAGGTTTGCTCAGCCTATGCCGCCGCTGCCGCTGCGCCGTGCAAGAATCTGCTCCGATCATCTGGGCGGTGAAATGGCCGCTGAGCTTTATCAGCGCCTTCTGGAAGCGGGCTGGATAGAACAGCAAGAGAAGCGCGTCGAGGTCACGAGCAAGGGCGTGGCCAGTTTTGCCGAGCGGGGTATTTACATACCGGCGCTGGCACAGCGCAAGCGTGAAACGGTATGTGCCTGCCCGAAATGGAATGATCGCAACCCGCACCTTGGCGGCGCGCTGGGGGCAGGGCTGCTGCAGCTATTCTTCCAAATGGGCTGGCTGCGCACCACCGACGAGCCCAGCACCTTGCAGGTCTCCTCCAGTGGGCAGCGGGAAATCAGCAAGATCGCGGCGGCGGCCTGACGGGAACCACAGGTGTGGCTCGCTCTGCCACTATCGTGCCACCGCTCCGCGTTGGCATGCAGTTCCGGACGCTCTGCGTCCTCTTGCGACGCCGAGCGTCGCGAAAGGCATTCCCACGCGGAGCGTGAGGAACGATGGAGGCGCCTGCCCCACCACTATCGTGCCAATGCTCCGCGTTGGTATGCAGTTCCGGACGCTCTGCGTCCTCTGCGACGCAGAGCATGAGCAGCGATGGATGTAACTCGCTCAACCCCTCTTTAGGGCTTGACCAGGCGTGCATCCAGGCTGTTTTGTGCCAGACGTTTTGCCTGATCTTCGGTCATGCCCAGATGCGTGTACAGCGCATGGAAGTTCTCGGTCACGTAGCCACCGAAGTAGGCCGGGTCGTCCGAGTTGACGGTGACTTTCACGCCGCGCTCGAGCATGTCGAGGATGTTGTGCTGGGCCATGTCGTCGAACACGCAGAGCTTGGTGTTGGACAGCGGGCAGACGGTCAGCGGGATTTGTTCGTCGATGATGCGCTGCATCAGTCGTTCGTCTTCGATGGCGCGTACACCGTGGTCGATGCGCTGGATTTTCAGCAGGTCCAGTGCTTCCCAGATGTATTCCGGCGGGCCTTCTTCCCCGGCGTGGGCGACGGTCAGGAAGCCCTCGCTGCGGGCGCGATCAAATACGCGCTGGAACTTGCTCGGCGGGTGGCCCATCTCGGAGCTGTCGAGGCCCACGGCGACGAACGCATCACGGAACGGCAGCGCCTGATCGAGGGTTTTTTCGGCGTCTTCCTGGGACAGGTGACGCAGGAAACTCAGGATCAGGCCGCTGTCGACACCCAGCTTCGACTTGCCGTCTTTCAGCGCACCGGTAATCCCGGCCAGCACCACTTCAAACGGGATACCACGGTCGGTGTGGGTTTGCGGATCGAAGAACGGTTCGGTGTGGATAACGTTCTGTTCCTTGCAGCGCAGCAGGTATGCCCAGGTCAGGTCGTAGAAGTCCTGCTCTGTACGCAAAACGTCCGCACCGCGGTAATACAGATCAAGGAATTCCTGCAGGTTGTTGAAGGCATAGGCCTTGCGCAGGGTTTCGACGTCATTCCACGGCAGGGCAATTTTGTTGCGCTCTGCCAGGGCGAACAGCAACTCGGGTTCCAGCGAACCTTCGAGGTGCAAGTGCAGTTCTGCCTTGGGCAGGGCGTTCAACCAGTCGTACATATTCTTTTCTCATCAGGTGCAGATCGCGGGCATTCTACAGATGCACGTCGCTGCGCAGGGTAAAACCTGACCGAACATTCAACTTGCCTCCTGATCGCGGCGGTAAGCATAGGTATCAGCAAAGCGCGACAGCAGAAACTCGGCGCAGGTGGTAACAGGATAGCGCGCTGGCTGGCTTTCGCTCTGGCAACCGGGCAGGCATTCAATACGCGTGTCGGGATGCGGTTCGGCGAAAAACGGCATCGAATAGCGGTCGACGCCAAGCGGGCTGATAACCCGGTGCGGCGTGGACAGATAACGGTCGTTGCTCCAGCGCGCCATCATGTCGCCGAGGTTGACCACGAACGTACCGTCAATCGGCGGTGCGTCGATCCATTGGCCCCGCACGTCGCGCACCTGCAAGCCGCCCGCCGTGTCCTGATACAACAGGGTGATGCAGCCATAATCGGTATGCGCGCCTGCGCCTTGTTGCTCGGCAGAGGTCGCCGTGTCGCGCGGTGGGTAATGAATCATGCGCAGCACGCTGACCGGGTCCTTGAAGCGCTGATCGAAGAAATCGCGTTCGATGCCCAGCGCCAGGGTCATGGCGCGCAGCAGGGTTTGCGCCAATGCCTGCATGTCCAGGTAATGCTGTTCCATGAGGCTTTCCCAGCCGGGAATGTCCGGGTGCCGATTGGGCCCGCGCAATGGTTTGCCAGCCAGTACGTCGGGATGGCCTGAATCCAGATGCAGGCCCATGTCGAAGGTTTCCTTCAGGTCGCTCGGCAGGCTGGGGTCCAGTTGCTCTGTAGCGATGGCACCGTAGCCGCGATGATGGGTGCTTTGCGTGATGTCGATGATGAGCTTTTCGGCTGCCGGACGAGCGAAAAAGTCTTTGGCTGCCGATTGCACCTGCTCGATGCGTTGCGCGCTGATCGGGTGGCCCTTGATATAAAAGAAACCCCATTGTCGGCAGGCACTGTCGATCTGCCGGGCGACATCCTGCCAGGCCTCAAGGTCGGTGCCGTAGAGCGGGGCTATGTCGATGACGGGAAGCTGGTCCATTAACGGTCCTGGAAATCATGTAGTGTTCGCTGTCGATGAGCGTGCCCGCCGAAGCAGGCACGAGACGCCAGGCGGTTATTTAGGCAGTTCGGCCTTGATCCCTTCGACGTAATAGTTCATCGACGCCAGCTCAGCGTTGGTTGCAACCACGCCGTCAGCAATTTTCACGGTACCGTTCTGGTCCTTGATCGGCCCGGTGAACGGATGGAATTCGCCGCTTTCGATGCTGGCGATGATCTTCTGCGCCTCAGCCTTTACATCAGCAGGCACCACGTCGCTGATCGGCAAATCGACCGTACCCTCTTTCAGGCCGCCCCAGTAATCCTGTGGTTTCCAGGTGCCTGCGATTGCGCCTTCGGCGGCCTGAATGTAATGCGGGCCCCAGTTGTTGACGATGGAGGTCAGCACTGCTTTCGGTCCAAAGTGAGCCATGTCCGAGGCATAACCGACGGCATACACGCCACGACGCTCGGCGGTCTGGATCGGCGCAGGGCTGTCGGTGTGCTGGAAGACCACGTCAACGCCCTGATCGATGAGTGCGTTGGCAGCATCGGCTTCCTTGCCCGGATCGAACCAGGAGTTGACCCACACCACTTTGATCTCGGTGCCCGGATTGTATTTGTTCAGCGCCAGCTGGATGGCGTCGATGTCACGCAGCACTTCAGGGATCGGGAATGAGGCGACATACCCGATTTTCTTGGTCTTGGTCATTTTCGCGGCGATGTAACCGCTCACGTAGCGACCCTCATAGGTACGGGCCAGATAAGTGCCCATGTTCTTGTCCTGCTTGTAGCCGGTCGCGTGCTCGAACTTCACCTTGGGGAACTGCTTGGCGACTTTCAGCGTGGGGTTCATGTAGCCGAACGAGGTACTGAAGATCAGGTCATAGCCGCCCTTGGCCATGTTGCGGATAACCCGTTCGGCGTCCGCGCCTTCAGGCACGTTTTCCACGTAGCTGCTGGTGACCTTGTCACCCAGCGCCTTGACCATCGCCTGGCGGCCCTGTTCATGCTGATAGGTCCAGCCGTGGTCGCCAATGGGGCCGATGTAGACGAATCCGACCTTCAGCGGATCGGCTGCCGAGGCGAGCAGGCTGGAGCCAATGCCGACAACGGCGGCCATGGCACACAGCAGTTTTTTCAGAGGACGACGTGGGTTGGTCAGGTGCATCGGGTCTAGCTCCTTGCGGTCTTGTTGGAGTGCATACCCCGACAATGCAAATAACTGACCAACAGGACAACTTACGATGCTGGCGCGCTTTGCCGCTTGCCTGCCTGTTTCACCATGCAGCGGGAAGGTGCAGACGCGGCAGGCTACGCCGCTAACTGGTGCAGCGCGTGCTGCGCTCGACGATGCACATCGGCGTACCGGCCACGGGTTCGCGCATGATCTGCACCTGCACATCGAACACCTGGCAGACCAGCTCGGCTGTCAGCACCTCGCCCGGCGCGCCGCAGGTCACCAGACGTCCACCCTGCATGACCGCCAGATGGTCGGCATAGCGACAGGCCTGATTGATGTCGTGCAGCACGGTAATCACGGTTTTGCCTTCGGCGCTGAGTTCGCGCATCAGGTCCAGCAGTTCGACCTGATGGCTGATGTCCAGATACGTGGTGGGCTCGTCGAGCAGGACGATGGCGGCGTCCTGCGCGAGGATCATCGCCAGCCACGCTCGCTGGCGCTGCCCGCCGGAAAGGTCGGACAACGGCCGTTCGGCCAGGGTTTGCAATTCCATGCGTTGCAGGGCCTGCTCGACACTGTGCTGATCGGCGCCGCTCAAGCGTCCCCACATGCTGTTGTGCGGGCTGCGACCGTAAGCCACCAGTTGACGCACACTGACGCCTTCCGGAATGGGCAGCACTTGCGGCAAAAAAGCCACCTTGCGGGCCAGCTCTTTGGCGGAGAGCTGGCTGTAGGCTTTGCCGTCGAGACTCAGGCTGCCCGATTGCGGGGTGAGAATCCGTGCAAACGCCTTGAGCAGTGTGGATTTGCCGCAACCGTTGGGGCCGATCAGCGCGGTGACCTGGGCTGGCGGCGGGCTGAATGACAGGTCTTGCACGATCCGCGTTGCGCCGTAGCCGATGTCGAGTTGCTGCGCCTTCAGAATACTCATGGGATCAACCTTTGAATCGGGCCAGCAGCCAGAGGAAATACGGAGCGCCGATCACCGCCGTGAGAATACCGGCGGGGATCTCGCTGGGGGCGATCAATGTGCGCCCCAGCGTATCGGCCAGCACCAGCAATAACGCGCCCAATACCATGGAGGCGGGCAGCAGGTATTGATGATGACCACCGACCAGACGGCGGGCCATGTGTGGCGCGACCAGCCCGACAAAACTCACCGGTCCGATGATGCCCACGCCCAGGCTGGTCAACAGCACGGCACTGCCCATCGCCAGCCAGCGCGTACGTTTGAGGCCGGTGCCCAGGCTTTGTGCGGCTTCATCGCCCAGGCCGATCAGGTTCAGCGGTTTGGCCAGCAGCAAGCTGAGCGGGATCAACAGCAGAAGCGGCGAGGCCAGCCACACATGGTGCCAGTTACGGCTCCACAAACTGCCGGTCAGGGCCAGCAGGGCGGTATTGATATCCAGCGGGTTGGACAGAATCAGGAATTCGGTGATGCTCGACAGCGTCACCGCAATCGCCACTCCGGAGAGCGCGAAACGCACCCCGGAAAACTGCACGCCGGTGTTGTACAACGCCAGCAGCAATGCCCCCGCCGCACCGCCCAGACACGCCACAAACGGCAGCGCGGACACCGGCAATTGCGGCAGGCCGATAATCGCGATGGTCAACGCCAGCCCTGCGCCCTGGGTCACGCCAAGAATTTCCGGCGAGGCCAGCGGGTTGCGGATCACGCCTTGCACGATGGCGCCCGCCAGGCCGAAGGCGCAGCCGGTCATGATTGCGATCAAACCGCGTGGCAGACGGTGATTCCAGACCTCGAAGTCCTTGCTGTCGTGGGCGATCAGATGATCAAGCACCGCGCCGGGCGTCAGCCAGACGGTGCCCGCGCTGAGGCTCAACAGCAGGGCCAGTACCAGCAACACAATCAGCAACAACAGCCGTGAGCGGGACTGGTTCATAGCGCGCGCCTCGCCAGAAACAGAAAGAACGGCGCGCCAATCAACGCCGTGACCACGCCGGCCGGCGTTTCCACGGGGAATGCCACGGCGCGGCTGATCAGGTCGGAAGCCAGCACGATAGCCGCACCCAGTCCGGCGCTGATCGGGATCAACCAGCGGTAGTCATTGCCCAGCCATTGGCGAGCAATGTTCGGCGCGATCAGGCCGACAAACGCTATCGGCCCCACCGCACAGACGCTGGCACCGACCAGCAGCAGGCTGACCACGAACACCAGCAGGCGCAAGGCACCGATGCGTACACCCAGTGACCGGGCAGCGTCTTCGCCGAGGTTGATCAGGTTCAAGCGCGGCGCACAGGCAATCGCCAGCACCACGCCGATCAGCGTGCACGGCCAGAGCAATTGCAATTGCGCCGCGCCGACATTGGCCAGCGATCCGGCCAGCCAGTTGAGGACACTTTGCGCCTGCGCTTCGACAAGAATTACAGTGAGGCGGGTCAAGGCGGCGCACAACGCGGCGACGGCTACACCCGCCAGTACCAGTCGCCCCTGAGCGGTGGCAGGCGACCATGCGCCGCCAAGACTGAACACTGTGATCCATGCCAACGCACCACCGAGGCAGGTCATCAGCAGCGCGCCGCCGGGGAGGGGCAGGGCGACCAGCCCGGTGGAAAACAGCGCCAGCCCCAGCGCCGCGCCCGCCGTAACGCCAAACAATGAGGGGGAGGCCAGACGGTTGCGCGTGATGCCCTGCATCAAGGCCCCGGCCACGCCGAGGCAGGCACCGACCAGCGCCGCGCACAAGGCGCGTGGCACGCGCAATTGCGCAACGATATAAGCGATGTTGCCGCCCTCGCGACCCTGCGTGAACAGTCCGTTCCAGGCATCCACCTGACGAATGCTGAACGAAGACAGGGCGAACAGCGACACCCAGAACAGTCCCAGGCAGGTCGCGGTGATCACGCCCGCCATCAGCCAGCGGCGCATTTACGGGTTCAGCACGGCCTTGCCGCCCTTGAGTACGGCAAGCGCATCGTCGGCGATCTGCTCGGACGCCATGATCCCGCGATTGCGCGCCCAGCTGTCGCCATCCACTTCAGCTACCTGCTTGTTACGTACTGCGCCAAGCACCTGCCACAGCGGCTGCTTGCTCCAGCTGTCGACGATGCTCGGGCGACGATAATGACCGACCAGCAACCAGTTCGGGTCCAATGCCAGCAACTGCTCCAGGCTGACGAATTCGGTGGGCGCGGCGTCTTTGCGTACTTCCGGGACCTTCAGACCGATCGCCTGCAACACGCTGCCCGCGTACGAGTGCGGGCCATGTACCGAGAAGCTGTCTTCGCGGGCGACGCCGAACAGCACGTTGGTGTTGGCCGGAATCTGCTCGGCGACAGTCTTCAGGTGCTGGCGGTTCTCCGCGATCCGCGCCTGCATCTCTGGGCCTTTGCCCAGCGCCACGCCGATCAGCTCGGCAGATTTCAGGCTGCCCTGATAATCCTCGCCGCGCGACGGCAGCATCAATGTCGGTGCCAGGCTGGCCAGATCGTTGTAAAGCGCCTGATGGCGGCCGAGGTCGGCAATGATCAGGTCCGGCTTGAGCCGCGCGATCACTTCTATATTGGGTTGCGAGCGCAGTCCCACGGACTGCCATTCGCCTACGGCGTTGCGCACTTTGGGCAGTACCCGGTTGGCATCGCCATCGTCCGCGGCACCGACGGGCGTTACGCCGACCGACGCCAGACCGTCGAGAAACGAGAACTCCAGCACCACTACGCGTTTGGGGGCGTTGGGCAGGTGGACTTTGTGTTGACCGTCATCGATATCGATAGGCGCGGCCTGGGCTGCGCTGGCCATCAGGGTCAGCAGGCCGCAAGCCAGCATATGCGGAAGTCGAAAAGCACGCATGGCGAAGGTCCTTTCTAACAAAGCGGAATCATGAAAACAGGCGCGCCCTGAAGGCCGCGAAGAAAACGGCGGGCACTATTGTTGAAAACGGCGGGCACTATTTCACATCGTGACGACGGGATCAAAAGTCATTTACGTGTGGGTGCAGTTCTCATTCGGGTCATTTGTTGAAACCTTTTGTCACACACCGCACTCTGAACGGCTTCAATGACAGACACGTTCATGACTATCCGCGGCGATCTGTCGCAAGGGTTTGGAGAAAGTAATGGGCGCTTTGCTCAAGCAAGAAAAGTTTCTACTGCTGGCAATCATTGCCATGTTTGTCGCCTATCCGCTGGAGCATGTACTGCTGGGCAACGGACAGGTCGTCGCACTGGTTTCCGGGTTGGCGCTGGTCGGCTTCATCGTCTGCGCCTCGATGCGCGTCGCGCATCACGCCGAGATGCTCGCGGAAAAGGTCGGTGATCCCTACGGGACGATGATCCTCACGCTCTCGGCGGTGCTGGTCGAAGTGGTGATTCTGGCGATCATGATGAGCAACGAACCATCGCCGACGCTGGTGCGAGACACCATTTACTCGGCGGTCATGCTCGACATCAACGGCATCCTTGGCCTGGCCGCGCTGATGGGCGGTATCAAGCACGGCGAGCAGTCCTATAACGATGACTCGGCGCGCACCTATAGCGTGATGATCCTCACCGCGATGGGCGTGTCGATGGTGGTGCCCGAGTTCATCCCCAAAGGCGACTGGAAGATCTATTCGGCGTTCACCATTGGCGCGATGATTCTGCTCTACACGCTGTTCCTGCGCATGCAGGTCGGCCCGCACAGCTACTTTTTCAGCTACAGCTACCCGGAAAAGAAAAAACGCCAGGGCTCGGATCAGGCTGAGCAGCATGCAGAACCGGTCAACCTGACCCGCTCGATTGCCACACTGGTCACCGGCGTGGTGGTGATCGGTGCGCTCGCTGAAGTGATGTCCAAGACGGTCGACCTGGGTCTTGAAGGGACGGGTGCACCGCCAGTGATGACCGCCATTCTGGTGGCCGCCATTTCCGCAGCGCCGGAGATTCTGACCGCTCTGCGTGCGGCACTCGCCAACCGCATGCAGTCGGTGGTCAACATCGCTTTGGGCGCATCGTTGTCCACCGTGATCCTGACCGTTCCGGTCATGGAAGCCATGGCGCTTTACAGTGGCCAGCCTTTCCAGATGGCCATGACGCCGGTGCAGACCGTGATGATCTTCATCACCCTGCTGGTGTCCGCCATCAACCTCAACGACGGCGAAACCAACGCCATCGAAGGCATGACCCACTTCGTGCTGTTCGCGACGTTCATCATGCTGTCGTGCCTGGGGCTTTAGGGCTCCCACGCTCTGCGTCACGAGAGGACGCAGAGCGTCGCACGATAGTTGAGATTATCGCTGCGCACGTTCAGCCCTGAATCAACTCTCGCGCTGCCTGGCTGTGATCGGCAATCAGCTGCTTGATATCCAGGCCTTCAACCTGCCCGTCAATCACTCGCCACCGACCGCCAACCATCACTCGGTCGGCACGGTCGGCGCCGCACAGCAACAGCGCCGAGAGCGGATCATGGCTGCCGGAAAAGCGCAGTTCGTCCAGCTTGAACAGCGCCAGATCGGCCTGTTTACCCACCGCCAGCTCACCGATATCGGTACGTCCCAGTAATTGCGCTGACCCCTTGGTGGCCCAGCCCAGCACAAGTTGCGGGGTGATTTTCTCGGCGCCGTAGCGCAGGCGCTGCAGGTAAAGCGCCTGGCGGGTTTCGAGGATCATGTTCGATGCATCGTTGGACGCCGAACCATCGACCCCGAGTCCCAGCGGCGCGCCGGCAGCGATCAGCTCCAGCGTCGGGCAGATGCCAGAAGCCAGGCGCATGTTCGAGCTTGGGCAGTGACAGACGCCGGTGCCCGCAGCGCCGAGGCGGGCAATCTCGTCGGGGTTGAAATGAATGCCGTGGGCCAGCCAGGTGCGCGGGCCGAGCCAGCCGACGCTGTCCAGATAATCCACGGTGCGCAAGCCGAAGCGCTGCAGGCAGAAGTCCTCTTCGTCGAGGGTTTCAGCCAGATGCGTGTGCAGGCGCACGTCGAGTTTTTCTGCCATGGCCGAACTCTCGGACATGATCTGCGGCGTGACCGAAAACGGCGAGCAGGGTGCCAGCGCGATCTGGATCTGCGCACCATCGCCGCGCTCGTGATAGGTCTCGATCAGGCGCTGACTGTCGGCCAGAATCACCTCGCCCTGCTGCACGGTTTGCTGTGGCGGCAAACCCCCATCCGCCTCACCAAGGCTCATCGAACCACGCGTCAGCATCGCGCGCATACCCAACTCGCGGACGCTTTGTACCTGAACATCGATGGCGTGTTCCAGCCCGTCGGGAAACAGATAGTGGTGGTCGGCAGCCGTTGTGCAACCCGACAGCAGCAATTCAGCCAGCGCAACCTTGCTGGCGACTGCGAGCTTCTCCGGCGTCAGGCGCGCCCACACCGGGTACAGGGTTTTCAGCCAAGGGAACAACGGCTGATTGACCACTGGTGCCCAGGCCCGCGTGAGGGTTTGGTAGAAGTGATGATGCGTGTTGATCAGCCCCGGCAGCAGCACATGCTCGCGGGCATCGAATGTTTGTGTGCAGGGCTTTGACGGGAGCTGCCCGACGGCCAGCACTTCAGTGATGATGCCGCCTTCGATCACCAGACCGCCACGGGCGTCCAGGTCATTGGCAGTGAACACGGCAAGGGGATTTTTCAACCAGATACGGATCGCAGGCATGGGCCGGCTCCTCTGAAAGACAGGTTCAGGTTAGCCAGCTCAGTGTTGCCCTGTCTGCTGATCCAGGGTCGCCGGGGTCAGGTGCGCCCCAGCGAAGGACGGCGATTCTAGTCGAGCAGCCGATTACCAGGCAATCGTCTTGCCCTGGTAGTCGATGAAGTGATGGCCGCCCTTGCCTGCGTAGGCATTGAGCTGTTCGACAAGCCCGGTGGTGCTGGTCATGACGTCGATGGCGGCATTTTCGCCGCCCATGTCGGTCTTCACCCAACCCGGATGCATCGACAGCACGGTAGGACGGTTCTCGCCCAGCTCGGTGACAAAGGTATTGGTCATCGAATTGAGTGCAGCCTTGCTGGCCTTGTACAGCGCAAGGTTTGCGCCGTCCGGGCAAGTGACGCTGCCCAGCCACGAACTCATGAACGCCAGGACGCCCGTGCCGGGACGGATTTGCTCAACGAAGCGCTCGGCCAGACGAATCGGCGCTACAGCGTTGGTCAGGAACAACTGCCCAAGCTCGGCGGCGGTCGACTTTGCCGCGCTCTGGTGTTGCGCACCGGTAATCCCGGCATTGACGAACAGCACGTCGAACACCTCGCCACGCAGCTTCTGGACCAGCACTTCCAGCGAAGCAGGTTCGTCCAGATCCACCGCTTCGATGCGCACGCCTTCTACCGCTTTGAGGTTTTCGGCGTTCTGCGGATCACGTACCGTGGCGGTGACCTGCCAGCCCTGTTCGGTCAGGCGCTGCACCAGCCCGAGCCCGAGGCCACGCGAAGCACCGATGATGAGGGCGGTTTTCTTGGTAGTGGTCATGAATGATTCCTTGGCAAATTGAGAGACAGACTCCATGGCAGCGCCAGCAGGGCCTCTCGAAAGTTTCGACCCCGCAGCGTACTACTGCCTATGCAGTGTTGGAATCTCCATGAGCCGGAAACGTTCAAGGTAGATGTCTGACGCTGAGCATTGGCGCGATAGTCGGGATTATCGTTCCGCACGCTCCAGCGTGGGAATGCCGTTCATGACGCTCTGCGTCAACCATCTGCGCCGCTAGCTCCTCAATGACCCGCCCGCCATGGCTGGCCCAGCGATACCGGCGCATACAGCCGGGTGCGCAGGGCGTCGCGGGAGAGCAGGACGAGGACGATGATGGTGGCGAGGTAGGGCAGCATCGCCAGCAGGTTGGACGGGATGGCCAGGCCGATGCCTTGCGCGACCAGATGCAGGATGCTGGCGAGGCCGAACAGATAGGCACCGAGCAGCAGACGCCACACGCGCCAGCTGGCGAATACCACCAGCGCCAGGGCTATCCAGCCGCGTCCGGCGCTCATGTTTTCCGCCCACATCGGCGTATAGGCCAGCGACAGGTAAGCCCCGGCCAGCCCAGCCATTGCGCCGCCGAACAGCACCGCAAGGGTGCGCACGCGCAACACCGGCAAGCCCATGGCGCTGGCCGCATCGGGGTTTTCGCCGACCGCCTGAATAATCAGCCCGACCCTGCTTTTCAGCAGCGCCCAGGCGACCAAAGCGAACAAGGCGAAGGACAGGTAGACCAGCAGGTCCTGGGCAAACAGCATGCGGCCGATCAGCGGAATGTCACTCAGCAGCGGGATGGCCACCGGTTCGAAACCGCTCAATGGCTTGCCGACCCAGGCGGCGCCGACGAAGCTGGAGAGGCCGACACCGAAGATGGTCAGCGCCAGCCCGGTCGCGACCTGATTGGCGTTGAACACCAGCGCCACCAGCGCAAACAGTGCCGACAGCAGCATGCCCGCGAGCATCGCCAGCAGCACGCCCAGCCATAAGTTGCCGGTACTCAGGGCGATGATGAAACCGATCACCGCGCCAAACAGCATCATGCCTTCCTGACCCAGGTTGATGACGCCGCTTTTTTCGCAGATCAGTTCGCCCAGCGCCACCAGCAGCAAGGGCGTTCCGCAGCGGACCATGGCATAGAAAATGTTGCTCAGCAGGTCGATATCCATCATGCGGCTCCTGTGACGGCTGTCATCTGGCGCTTGGCCCAGTGCAGTTTCAAACGTGGGCGATAGAGAATCAGCACATCACAGGCCAGCAGGAAGAACAGCATCATCCCCTGAAACAATTGCGTGATTGCCAAGGGCAGGTTCAAGGTCATTTGTGCGCTTTCACCGCCCAGGTACAGCAAGGCGATCAGCAGGCTGGAGAACAGAATGCCGATGGGGTTGAGGCGTCCGAGAAAAGCCACGGTGATCGCGGCATAGCCGTAACCCGGCGAGACCTGCGGCACCAGTTGGCCGATCGGCCCGGTCACTTCCGACACACCCGCCAGACCGGCCAGTGCGCCACTGATCAACAGCGCCAGCCATACCAGTCGCTTCTCGCGAAAGCCGACGAAACCGGCAGCACGCTTGTCGAGCCCGAGTACCTTGATCTGGAAACCGACAAAGCTGCGCTGCAGCAATACCCAGACTGCGACCAGTGCCAGCAGCGCGAAGTACACGCCAATGTGCGCGCGGCCATCTTCCATCAGCAGCGGCAGACGGCTGGCGTCGCCAAAAGTCGCAGACTCCGGGAAGTTCATGCCGGCCGGGTCTTTGAGCGGCCCGTGCACGAAGTACAGCAACAAGTTGAGGGCGATGTAGTTGAGCATGATGCTGGTGAGGATTTCATTGGCATTGAAGTGCGTGCGCAGCCAGGCGGTCACGCCCGCCCAGGCCGCGCCTGCCAGGGTGCCGGCCAGCAGCACCATGACCAAGGCCCAGCGACTTTCCATCTCGATGATATTCACCGCCACGGCACTGCCTGCCAGCGCGCCGAGCAGCAACTGGCCTTCCGCGCCGATGTTCCAGATACGCGCTTGATACGCGACCGCCAGGCCCAGCGCGCAGAGCAGAATAGGTAAGGTTTTGACCATCAATTCCGACACGCCATACCAGTCGCTGACCGGTGCGATCAGCAAGGTGTGCAGCGTCACCCAGGGGTTGAGCCCCAGGCCGATGAACAGCAGCGAGCCGCAGACCAGGGTCAGCACCGCAGCCAGTAAAGGGGAACACCACAACATGGCGCGCGATTGCTGGCCGCGCGGTTCCAGAGAAAGCAGCATCTTTTGCTCCGTTAACCCGCCGTATGGGCCTGGGTGTGAGAATGATCGAACTGTCCCGCCATCCAGCCGCCGATTTGCACGGTGCTGGTCTGTTCAGTGGGGATCAGGTCGGAAAGCTGGCCGCCGCTCAGGGCGGCGAGTCGGTCGCTGATCTGGAACAACTCGTCCAGGTCTTCGGAAATCACCAGAATGGCCGCCCCCGCGTCACGCAAGGCAATCAATGCCCGGTGAATCGCTGCGGCAGCACCGACATCCACGCCCCAGGTCGGGTGCGCGGCAATCAGCAGTTTGGGGTTTTGCAGTATTTCCCGACCAAGGATGAATTTCTGCAGGTTGCCACCCGACAGGCTGCGCGCCGCGGCCTGTGCATCCGGCGTCTTGACCGCAAAGCGACGGATAATTTCGTCGGCCAGTGCGCGCACCTTGCTGCGCTGGATCAGGCCATTGTTCACCAGCCCTTGCTGAAAGGCGGTAAGCAGCGCGTTGTCGGCAAGACTGAGTTCCGGCACTGCGCCATGCCCCAGGCGCTCGGCCGGGACGAATGCCAGCCCGTGTTTGCGGCGGGCGTCGGGGCGCAGGTCGCCGACCGGGGTGTCTTTGAAGCGCAGGGTCGCCGCCTGGGCATGAGGCAAAGTCTGTTCGCCACTCAGCAGCGCCAGCAATTCATCCTGACCATTGCCGGCCACGCCCGCGATGCCGACGATTTCGCCGCTGCGTACTTCCAGGCTCAGGTCTTTCAGTGAGCAGCCGAACGGGTCCGGATTGTGCCAGGACAGCTTGTCGACGCGCAGAAAGGCTTCGCTGCCGCTGACTTTGTCGTAGTGCGCGGTCAACCCTTCGGCATCACCGACCATCAAGCGCGCCAGCTCCAGATCGGAGCATTCAGCCGGGATACAGTGCCCGGATACCTTACCGTTGCGCAGGACGGTTGCGCTGTGACACAGGGCACGAACCTCGCCCAGCTTGTGACTGATAAACAGAATGCTGCAGCCCTCTGCGGCCAGATGCCTGAGGGTCACGAACAGCTCTTCCGCTTCCTGGGGGGTGAGCACTGACGTGGGCTCGTCGAGGATCAAAAGACGAATGTCCTGCATCAGGCAGCGAATGATTTCGACTTTCTGCCGCTCGCCAATCGACAGGCTGTGGACCAGGCGCTGGGGCTCCACTGCCATGCCGTAGCGTTGCGAAACTTCGCGAATGCGCGGTTCCAGTTGCTTGGGCGTGCCTGCCGCCGCGCCCATCGCCAGGGCGATGTTTTGCGCGACACTGAGGGTTTCGAACAGCGAGAAATGCTGGAACACCATGCCGATCCCCAGGCTTCTGGCCTGTGCCGGATTGCGCATGGTCTGCGCCTGGCCTTGCCAGATGATCGACCCTGCGTCGGGTTGCGTCACGCCATAGATGATCTTCATCAGCGTGCTTTTACCGGCGCCGTTCTCTCCCAGCAGGGCATGAATTTCGCCGGGCTGAATCGTCAGGTCGACAGCGTCGTTGGCCAGGCAGCCGGGATACCGTTTAGTGATGTGGCGCAGTTGTAGACGCGCAGGTATCGCGTGGTTTGACATGAAAGGCTCGAAGGCAGAAGTGGGTCGCGTGTGGATAAAGCAAAATCCTGGCCAAGGAGTCAGGATTCCGGCCCTGTGCGTTCATTCAAGGCTGAGTAAGGCGTTTTCGCTATTCATGACCGTGCAGTGACAACCTAACGCGATCATTTCGGCACCAGTTCGGGGCGCGCTGACGGAGCAAGGGGCAAATGTGGCTCTTTGATTTGAGTAAAAAATGTACAGCAGGCGTCAAGCGAGGAGCGTTATGTGGATGCGCGACCCTTGCACCTGTTATCCACAGGTTCTTCCACAGATAATGTGCGCAAGCGGGCAAGGAGAGAATAATACGCCGGTGGTTAGCGTCCAAAGGTGCTAAGGAGCGCTAACAGACTGTTTTTGCATCGTTTATGGATCCACGACAGGCGATTGCTCAAAAAATGATCATTCGTCTGAAACGCAAGCCCGGCAAGGCCCGCATTGGAGTGTACTCAGCTTATCCACAGCCGGATGCACAGTAGATGTGGGCAATTGCTGTCGCGTTGCCTACTCCGTCGTGGTCTTGTGCAAAACGATTCTGCCGCGGCTCAGATCGGCCAGTTGCCGTTGCAGCGTGTCGGCATGCTCGGGGCCTATCGCGATTGCCATCTGCACGCCAGTGGCAGTGAAGTTTTCACTCTCCAGCAGGCCGTTGACTTCCGCGAGACGCAACTTGACCAGCGCCAGTTCACTGAAGCTGCATTCGAGATGGAATGACGAACGCTGAATCAGCGGCAGACGCTCGGCTTGCTGCAGGCACTTGTTGGCACCACCGCCATAGGCGCGAGCCAGGCCGCCAGTGCCCAGTTGGATGCCGCCGTACCAGCGGATCACCAGCACCACGACTTGATCGAACTCCTGCGCCTCGATGGCTGCCAGGATCGGCCTGCCCGCAGTGCCGCCAGGCTCCCCGTCATCGTTGCTGCGATACTGCCCACCCAGCTTCCAGGCCCAGCAATTGTGAGTGGCGTTGAGGTCACTGTGCTGCTCGATGAACGCCTGGGCGTCGGCCGGGCTGGCGATGGGGGCGGCGAGGGTGATGAAGCGGCTCTTGCGGATTTCTTCACGAAACTCGCAAGGGCCGACCAGGGTAAAAGGCATGCGTGTGTCCAGCTGACGTCAAGGCGCCGATTCTACAAGGCTGGCGGGGTGAGCCCACAACCTTTGAGGATGATCCGGATCAGATTGTTGCTGGCCTGATCCATGTCTTGCCGGGTCAGGCGGGAGCGACCGGTGACGCGGCAGATCTGCGAGGCGAAATCGGCGTAGTGCTGGGTGCTGCCCCACAGCAGGAAAATCAGGTGTACCGGGTCGACCGGGTCCATCTTGCCGGCATCGATCCAGGCTTGAAAAACCGCTGCCCGGCCCTGGAACCACAGGCGGTAGTCCTGGCTGAAATACTCGCTCATGCATTCGCCACCGCTGATGATCTCCATGGCGAAAATCCGCGAAGCCTGTGGCTGGCGGCGCGAAAACTCCATCTTGGCGCGAATGTAGCGGGCCAGTGCCTCTGCTGGATCATCGTCGACGCTCAGGTGGTTGAACGTGCTGTCCCACAAATCAATGATGTTGCTCAGTACCGCGACATACAGGCCCAGCTTGTTGGTGAAGTAGTAATGCAGGTTGGCTTTGGGCAGCCCGGCTTTCAGCGCAATGGTGTTCATGCTGGTGCCCTTGAAGCCGTGGCGGGCAAATTCATCTTCGGCTGCCTGGATGATCGCTTCTTCGTTCTTTTGACGAATACGGCTTGCGGGCTTGGTGACGTGAGCGCTGTGTGCAGGGACTTCAAGGGTCATGGGCAATTCCGGACAGGTCGTAGGGCACAACTAATGAACAGATAACGCACCGGCGACTATCTCGCAAGCACCGGCGCACGTGCGGCTATGGAAACCTATCGTGGTTGTTCAAGGGGGTTGGGTTCCGTTGTAGCATCACTTTGGGGAGCGGCGACTTTTCCTTCCGGAATCAGCAGGCACATGACAATGGCCGTGATGCCGCCGCTGGTGATGGCCGAATCGAACAGGTTCTGTACCAGTTTGGGCATCTGATGCAGCAGCGCAGGCTGCGCTGCGATACCCAGGCCGACACCCAGTGACGTGGCGATGATCAGCATGCTGCGTCGGTCCAGCGGAGACTGGGCCAGAATGCGCACACCGGCTGCCGCGACGCTGCCGAACATCACCAGCGTTGCGCCGCCGAGCACCGGCTTGGGGATCTGCTGGACGATGGCACCAATGTGCGGAAATAGCCCGAGCACGAACAGCACCGCGCCGATGTACAGCCCGACATAGCGACTGGCAACGCCGGTCAGCTGAATCACACCGTTGTTCTGCGCAAAGGTGGTGTTGGGGAATGCACTGAGCGTTGCGGCAATCATGCAGCTCACGCCGTCACCCAGCACGCCACCCTTGAGACGCGCCACGTAGCTTGGGCCGCTGATGGGCTGGCGGGCGAGCATGCAATTGGCCGTCAGGTCGCCGACCGTTTCGATACTGCTGATCAGATAAATCAGCGCGACCGGCAGGAAAGCGGTCCAGTCAAAGCTGAAACCAAAGCGGAACGGCACCGGCACGCTGATCAAGGGCAGGTCGTGGATCGGCTGTGGAATCAGCTTGCCGCTGAACCAGGCGGCGAGACTGCCGACCGCCAGGCCGATGATGATCGCCGACAAGCGCACCCAGGGCGTATTCGAACGATTAAGTACGATGATCACTGCCAGAACGAAGGCGCCCAGCGCCAGGTTCAACGGCGCGCCAAAGTCAGGTGCGTTGAAGCCTCCGCCCAGGTCTGTCACACCTACCTTGATCAGGCTTATGCCAATCAGCGTGATGACAATGCCGGTCACCAGCGGCGTGATGACACGTCGCAACTGGCCAATACAGCGACTGAGCACGATCTGCACCAGCGCGCCGAAAAAGCACACGCCGAAGATCATCGCCATGATGTCCTCCGGGCTGCCGCCGCGCTGCTTGACCAGAAAACCCGCGGACAACACCGCGCCCAGGAAGGCAAAGCTGGTGCCTTGCAGGCAGATCATGCCTGCGCCGATACCAAACGGGCGGCGCGCCTGAATGAAAGTACCTGTGCCCGACACCATCAGGGCCATGCTGATCAGATACGTCAGGTATTGGGTCAGGCCGAGCGTCGATCCGATGATCAACGGCGGGGTGATGATCCCGACGAAGCTGGCGAGGACATGCTGGAACGCTGCCAATATGGCCGTTAAAGGTCTTGGGCGATCATTCAGGCCGTAAATCAGGTCATCGTTATCGAGTGTTTCAGGCTGCATGGCAAGGTCTCGGACGGGGAACTGCCATGTACTGGCGTGTCGTTGTCGGGGATTACTGCAAAAAACTGTCCAGTTGCTCAGGTTATTTTTATTTGAGTCCAACTATTTCAATAAATATCAGCCTGATAGCGTTTTCGAGGCGCTGTGCGGCGCTGGCTGACTGGAAGAGCCCCTGGCAGGAATGTGTCATCGGGTAGCGGCCAGTGTTTCCAGAAAGCTCTCCAGCACCAAATGAGGGCGTCGGCCTTTTCGGGTAACGGTCACCAGGTTGAGGTCGTAGAACTTCGAATCCGGTTTCAGCGCGCGCAGTCGACCTTCCTGCACCCAGGCGTTGGCGTAATGATCTGGCAGATAGCCAATGTAGCGTCCAGTCAGAATCAGGAACGCGATGCCCTCGCGGTCTGAAGCACTGGCGGTGCAAGTCAGTGCCTGATAATGCTCCTGAATATCGTTGGGCAGGCGAAAGGTCGGGGCAATGGCTTCCTGCTGGGCGAGGCGTTCATCATCCAGCGTTGAGTTGTCTGCGTAGAAGAGCGGGTGGCCCACCGCGCAATAAAGCAGCGAGCGCTCACTGTACAACGGGTGATATTCAAGGCCGGGCAGGGCGCTGGCCTGTGGCACGACACCGACGTGCAGACCGCCGTCCAGTACGCCTCGCTCGACTTCGGCGGGGGCAATCATGCGGATATTGATGTGCACGCCCGGGCCACGTTCTTTCAGGCGGGCCAGTGCATGGGTAATGCGCATGTGGGGGAGGGTGACCAGGTTGTCGGTCAGGCCGATGTTCAGCTCGCCGCGCAGGTTCTGGTGCAGGCCGTTGACCTCTGTCCTGAAACTTTCCAGCGCGCTGAGCAGTTGCAATGACGATTGATAAACCTCACGCCCTTCGTCAGTCAGCGAAAAACCGGCCCGCCCTCGCTGGCAAAGCCGCAAGCCGAGACGCTGTTCCAGATCGCTCATTTGCTGGCTGATCGCCGACCGGCCAATGCCGAGCACGCTTTCAGCCGCAGAAAAACCGCCTGCCTCAACGACACTTTTGAAAATACGCAGCAGGCGGATATCAAAATCGCTCACCTGCGACAGCGGATCGGGGCGACGGACACTCATTGTTTAGTCTCTACCAAACCAAAGATCATGAAAATCGGGTTTTATGAACTTTAGCCGCGTGACACCTTGGCTGCAATGACCGTTCGTTTAGCGCCTGCGAGGCTTGCCCCCATGAATATGTTCGAAGCGTCTGATGTGTCTGTAACCAGTCAGTTGAAGCTTGATGCCCACTGGATGCCTTACACCGCAAATCGAAATTTCCAGCGTGATCCGCGCATGGTCGTGGCTGCGCATGGCAGCTATCTGACAGACGACAAGGGCCGCAAGATCTACGATGGGCTTTCCGGGCTATGGACATGCGGGGCCGGGCATACTCGCAAGGAAATTCAGGAAGCCGTTTCCCGGCAACTGGGCATTCTGGATTACTCGCCGGGCTTTCAGTTCGGGCATCCGCTGTCGTTCCAGTTGGCGGAAAAGATTACCGAACTGACGCCGGGCAATCTCAATCACGTCTTTTATACCAACTCCGGTTCCGAATGCGCGGACACGGCAGTGAAGATGGTGCGCGCCTACTGGCGGCTGAAAGGGCAGGCAACCAAGACCAAGATGATCGGGCGCGCGCGTGGCTATCACGGCGTGAACGTGGCAGGCACCAGCCTGGGCGGGGTGAATGGCAACCGCAAGATGTTCGGCCAGTTGATGGATGTCGACCATCTGCCGCACACGCTGCTGGCCAGCAACGCCTATTCGAAGGGGATGCCCGAAGCAGGCGGTATTGCGCTGGCCGACGAGATGCTCAAGCTGATCGAACTGCACGATGCGTCGAACATCGCGGCGGTAATCGTCGAACCCATGGCGGGCTCTGCCGGCGTGATCGTTCCGCCGCAAGGCTATCTCAAGCGTCTGCGCGAGATTTGTGATCAGCACAATATCCTGCTGATATTCGACGAAGTCATTACCGGCTTCGGCCGTACAGGCTCGATGTTCGGCGCGGACAGTTTCGGTGTCACGCCTGATCTGATGTGTATCGCCAAGCAGATCACCAATGGCGCGATCCCCATGGGTGCAGTGATCGCCAGCAGCGAGATCTATCAGACCTTCATGAATCAGCCAACGCCGGAATACGCCGTCGAATTCCCCCACGGCTACACCTATTCGGCACATCCGGTGGCTTGCGCGGCCGGGCTCGCGGCGCTGGAGTTGTTGCAACGTGAAAACCTGGTACAGCAGGCAGCAGAAATCGCTCCGCATTTTGAAAGCGTGCTGCACGGAATTAAGGGCGCGAAAAACGTGGTGGACATCCGCAACTACGGCCTGGCAGGCGCCATCCAGATCGCACCTCGTGACGGCGATGCCATCGTGCGGCCTTTCGAGGCAGGCATGAAACTGTGGAAAGCCGGGTTCTATGTGCGTTTTGGCGGTGACACCTTGCAGTTCGGCCCGACTTTCAACAGTCAGGCGCAGGACCTGGACCGGTTGTTCGATGCCGTTGGCGAAACGCTGAACCTGATCGACTGATCACGCTGACAGGCTCTCTTCTTATACAGGTACTTTTACACAGGTGCTTTTGTCGCATGGGCCGCGAAGTCATTCGCGCCCGATGCAATTATCCGGAGTTTTCCATGAGCAGCATTCAACACCTGATCCACGGCGAGTTCATTTCTGAAGATGGCCGCACCGCAGATGTGTTCAACCCGTCGACCGGCCAGGTTATCCACACGGTAGCGCTTGCCACTCGGGACACGGTCCAGAAGGCGATCGATTCGGCCAAGGCTGCGTTTCCGGCCTGGCGTAATACACCGCCAGCCAAGCGCGCTCAGGTGATGTTCCGCTTCAAGCAATTGCTGGAGCAGAACGAAGCGCGCATTGCTCAGTTGATCAGTGAAGAGCACGGCAAGACCCTGGAAGATGCGGCGGGCGAGCTGAAGCGCGGTATTGAAAACGTGGAGTACGCCTGCGCTGCGCCTGAAGTGCTCAAGGGTGAATACAGCCGCAACGTCGGGCCGAACATCGATGCGTGGTCTGACTTTCAGCCGCTGGGTATCGTTGCCGGTATCACCCCGTTCAACTTCCCGGCCATGGTGCCGCTGTGGATGTACCCGCTGGCCATTGCGTGTGGCAACTGCTTCATCCTCAAACCCTCCGAACGTGATCCCAGCTCCACGCTGTTGATAGCCGAGCTGCTGCACGAAGCCGGGCTGCCGAAGGGTGTGCTCAATGTGGTTCACGGTGACAAGGTTGCCGTCGATGCGCTGATCGAAGCGCCTGAGGTCAAGGCGCTGAGCTTTGTCGGTTCCACACCGATTGCCGAGTACATCTATAAAGAGGGCGCAGCGCGTGGCAAGCGGGTTCAGGCTCTTGGTGGCGCGAAGAATCATGCGGTACTGATGCCGGATGCCGACCTGGACAACGCAGTGAGTGCCTTGATGGGCGCTGCCTACGGATCCTGCGGCGAGCGTTGCATGGCTATTTCGGTTGCGGTGTGCGTCGGGGATCAGATCGCCGATGCGTTGGTGGCCAAACTGGTTCCGCAAATTCAGAGCCTGAAAATCGGCGCAGGTACGACTTGCGGCCTGGATATGGGGCCACTGGTTACCGGTCAGCATCGCGACAAGGTCGGCGGCTATATAGAGGATGGTGTGCAGTCGGGCGCTACCCTGGTGGTGGACGGTCGCAATCTCCAGGTTGCCGGGCATGAACAGGGCTTCTTCATGGGTGGCTGTCTGTTTGATCGTGTCACGCCGCAAATGCGCATCTATAAAGAAGAGATCTTCGGGCCGGTGCTGTGCATCGTGCGTGTGGATAGCCTTGAGCAAGCCATGCAACTGATCAACGACCACGAATACGGCAACGGCACCTGCATCTTTACCCGTGATGGCGAAGCTGCGCGGTTGTTCTGCGATGAGATTGAAGTGGGAATGGTCGGGGTCAACGTTCCGCTGCCGGTCCCGGTTGCCTATCACAGCTTTGGTGGCTGGAAGCGTTCCCTGTTCGGCGACTTGCATGCGTACGGTCCTGATGGTGTGCGCTTCTACACACGTCGCAAGGCGATTACCCAGCGCTGGCCGCAACGTGCGAGCCATGAAGCGTCGCAATTCGCATTTCCCAGCTTGTAAATTCCCGTGGCGGGAGATCGTCTTTAAAGAGGATCTCCCGTGTTTATTGGGGCTCAGCAGTCGAATTGCAGATTTTTGAAATTAACGGTTGACGCCCTCTGTGATCTGTCTATAATTCGCCCCACTTCCGGCGCAGACGGAAACAAAAAAGCCTTGTAGATCAATAGTTTACAAGGGTTTGGAGTGAAGAGTCAGCGAGGGGGTGGGTCGGGTCAGCAGTGATCGACAGCGGTGAGAAAAAAGAGTTTGACACGCGGTTGTAACGCTGTAGAATTC
>NZ_LKEK01000036.1:0-142501 GCF_001466905.1 Pseudomonas sp. ICMP 3272 | reverse complement strand
CATCGTCAAGATTAAATTCCAGAAACCCTCATCGCTTACGCGTTGAGGGTTTTTGTTTGTCTGGGGCACGTTAAAGTCTTTTTCGTACCGTGCAGATACAAAAAAACCACCTGGTCGAGATGGTTTTTTTATTTTCCGGGAGAATCAATCCCCGCGGTATTCGCACCCGCTGGTGCAGGTCTCGTGAATACGAACGGCGGACAGCTCCGGCAGCAGAGGCTTCAGCTCATCCCAAATCCATTTCGCCAGGTTTTCGCTGGTTGGATTCTCAAGGCCGGGGATGTCATTCAGGTAATTATGATCAAGGCGTTCGTACAGCGGTTTGAAAATAGCCTTGATTTCCGAAAAGTCGCGGATCCAGCCTGTGTGAGGATCAACCTTGCCAGCCAGATGAATGCCGACACGAAACGAATGGCCGTGCAGACGTCCACACTTGTGACCCTCTGGTACGTGAGGGAGGCGGTGTGCTGACTCGAAGGTAAACTCTTTGAAGATTTCCACTGTGTATTGGCCCCGGAAAAATGGCGATCGCAGACGCGATAAATGCAATCGACGAGTTTAACAGCAATGGCCTGAAACTCCATGCAGGGCTTGTGTGTGACGATTCTTTCAGGTGCGATTGATGGCACTCGGCCAGATATATTCAGTTTGAGTTAAGTTGTACGGGGTAAGGTAAACGCCATAGAAGCATCGACCGCTATGGACACCTCCAACAATGAAAACGCTGACAACCCTGCTGGCGGCCCTGACATGTGTTCTGACTTCATGTGTCATCCAGGCGCGTGGTGTCGACCCGCAGGAGGTATTGCGCCTCAGTAATGCGGGCACTCTCCAGTCGGCTGAAAAGCTCGATGCAAACGCCCTCAGCAAGCACCCTGGTGCCAGTATTCTTGATACACAGTTCAAGAATATATACGGCAGGTACGTTTACAATGTCGAGCTGCGTGACAAGCACGATATTGAGTGGGTTCTCGAAATAGACGCCGCTACGGGCCAGGTCTACAGGAATCATCAGGATAACTAATGAATGTCGACAAGCGTCTCTGTGTCATCCTTGGTTTGAGTCTGACCTGCTCTTTTGTCTATGCCAGAGATCTGAATCAGGATGAAGCGCTCAGTCTGCGGCAGCGTGGGGTAATACTGCCTCTCGAACAGTTTATCGAGCGCGCGCTGGGTCTTCATCCCGGCGCTCGCCTGCTGGAGGCTGAGCTTGAGGAAAAAAATAACATGTACGTGTATGAATTCGAGTTGCTGACTCCCCAAGGGGTTGTCCGTGAGCTCAAGTTCGATGCGCGCGATAGCCGATTGCTGAAAGACGAGGATGATGACTGATGCGCCTGCTCCTGGTTGAAGACCATGTTCCCCTCGCAGATGAGTTACTCGCTGCGCTGGGGCGGCAAGGTTATGCGGTCGACTGGCTGGCTGACGGTCGTGACGCAGTTTATCAAGGCGCAACCGAGCCCTACGACCTCATTGTTCTGGATCTGGGGTTGCCCGGCATGCCCGGGCTTGAGGTTCTCCAGCAATGGCGTGGCAAGGGCCTGGCTACCCCGGTACTGATTCTGACGGCACGAGGTTCGTGGTCAGAGCGTATAGAAGGCTTGAAGGCGGGGGCCGATGATTACCTGACCAAACCTTTTCATCCTGAAGAACTGCAGTTGCGTATTCAGGCCCTATTGAGGCGTTCGCACGGGCTAGCCAACCAGCCTACCCTGGAGTCTGCCGGCCTTAATCTGGATGAAGGTCGCCAGAGTGTCAGCAGGGATGGCGTTGATATCCAGCTCACTTCTGCTGAGTTTCGTCTGCTGCGCTATTTCATGCTCCACCCTGGACAGATTCTCTCCAAAAGCCATCTCTCGGAGCACTTGTACGATGGCGAAAACGAGCGTGACTCCAATGTCATCGAGGTCCATGTCAATCACCTGAGGCGCAAACTGGGCCGCGCAGTGGTCGAGACCCGCCGTGGCCAAGGCTACCTATACGGCGGAGCCGGAGGTTGAAATCCATACAACGGCGTCTGAGCCTGGGTCTTATCGCCGTTATGGTCGTTGTCGGCCTGGTGATGGCGCAGACCAGTCTCTGGCTGTTTGAAGTGGGCCTGCAGCGCTATCTGGAGTCGGGCTTACGCAACGAGAGCGAGAACCTGCTGGTGGCGCTGGTCCGAGGTCCTGCCGGGCTGCAACTGGATGACCATCGCTTGTCGGGTGCCTATCAGCGCCCGCTGTCCGGCCACTATTTCCGCATGGACTTGCCGCAGGGCCACTGGCGCTCCCGTTCTTTGTGGGATTTTGAGCTGCCGCAGCCTGGAGTGGGGTTGCACGCTAACCTTGAACTTGGCAAGACCGGGCAGTCGCTGTTGATGCTGACCAGCGAATACCGAAAGTTCGGCAAGCAGATTTCAATTACCGTCGCCCAGGATTACACGCCGGTCAGGGCGAGCTTTCGTCTCATGCAGCAGATCGGGCTCGGGCTCGGGCTCGCAGCGCTGATCCTGGTGCTGGTTTTACAGCGCATCACAGTACGCAGGGCGCTTCGTCCTCTGGAAACCGTTCGCGAGCAGATCTTCCAGCTTCAACAGGGTCAGCGTTCGCAACTGGACAATCAGGTGCCCCTTGAGCTTGAGCCCCTTGTGGCTCAGATCAACCATCTGCTTGCGCATACTGAAGACAGTCTGAAACGCTCACGCAATGCACTGGGCAATCTGGGGCATGCCTTGAAGACACCGCTTGCGGTATTGCTCAGCCTGGCCCTCAGTGGACAGCTGGACGGCAACCCCGCACTGCGCAAGACGTTGCAGGAGCAATTGGAAAATATCCGTCTGCGTCTGGAGCGTGAACTCAATCGGGCCCGTCTTTCCGGGGACGCGCTGCCGAGAGCCCGTTTCGACTGTGATGCCGAACTGCCCGGACTGTTTTCCACGTTGGGCATGATTCATGGTGCCCACCTTCATTTGGTCAACGATGTTGAAGCAGGCATGCATCTGCCGTGGGACCGGGAGGATATCCTCGAACTGCTGGGCAACCTTCTGGACAACGCCTGCAAGTGGGCCGACAGCGAAGTGCGTCTGAGCATTCTCAGTCAGGCCCAGGGCTTCAGCCTGCTGGTGGACGATGACGGGCCCGGTATTCCGGAGTCGCAGCGCGCAGAGGTGTTCAGCCGTGGCGCTCGCCTTGACGAGCAGATTACCGGTCATGGCCTTGGCCTGGGGATTGTGCGCGATATCGTCGAGGCCTGGGGCGGCCAACTGCAATTGCAGGAGAGCCCCGCTGGGGGCCTTCGCGTACGCATTGATCTTCCCGAGCGCACCGCTCCATAAGTTGTCAGCCTGTAACTTTCAGAGTCTTCATACAAAAAAATACGCTGGGTCTTAATGTCCGTCGGATACCGCCGATAGCCTGATAGGTATCTCTGACTCATAAAAATAACCATAAGGCCACTCCTATGCGTCTCAGTCTGAAAGCCAAGGTTCTGTCGCTGGCAGTCCTGCCGGTTCTGATATTTGCGCTGGTGATCAGTGCCACCACGGTGTTCATGCTGCACCGGCAGGCAGAGCGCGAGGTCAGTGATACGCGAGAGCGTCTGCTCTCTGAAGCCAAGGCAACGTTGCAGAACTACGTTGCGATCGCCATGACGGCCATCAAGCCGCTTTACGAGGCTGCAGCGCCGGGTGATGAAACTGCGCGCGCTAATGCGATCAAGCTGCTTTCCTCCATCAGTTATGGCAAGGATGGTTATATCTTTGGCTATGACTCTCAGGTAATCCGTATATTTCGTAGCAACAGTCCTGATGGCGTCGGTAAGAGTTTCAATGACGCCCGCGATGCGAACGGGGTCTACATCAACCGCGAACTGGTGGCGGTCGGCAAGGCGGGCACTCACTATGTGATGTACTCCTCGGCCCTGCCTGGCAAGACTGAACCTGTGCCCAAGATCGGCTACACGGATTATCTGCCGAAGTGGGATCTGATCATCGGTTCTGCCGTTAATATCGACGGCATTGACGCTAAAGTTGCTGAAGTCAGGCAGAACGTCGAAGCACGTCTGAAGGAAATGCTGTACAGCATTTTGGGGATTACCGTTCTGGTGCTGGTCATCATTGGCGTCATCGGGATATTGATGGCCGGCACTCTGCTACGTCCGCTCGGTTTGATGAAAAACAACCTGGATGACATCGCCGCGGGTGAAGGCGATCTGACTCGGCGTCTGGCCATTACCAGTAATGACGAGCTTGGTGATCTGGCTGGTTCGTTCAACCGGTTTGTCGACAAGATCCACGGTATGGTTCGTCAGGTCAGCGAAATGACTGGGCAACTCAATGGTCTGGTCGGAGAAGTGTCATCCCAGGCACAGCGCTCGGAAACCGCCATGGACCGTCAGCGCCACGAAACAGATCAAGTGGCGACCGCAATCAATCAGATGTCGGCTGCGGCTCAAGAGGTTGCCAAGAGCGCGCAGGGTGCTTCCGTGGCTGCTCAGCAGACCGACGAACAAGGGCGCGCCGCCAAGCGCGTTGTGGATGGCAGTATCAGACAGATTCATGCACTGGTAGACGACATCCGCAAAAGTGGCTCGTCACTGGATGTTCTGCAAAAGGACGTTTCTTCGATCGTCAGCGTACTGGGCGTCATTCGCTCTATCGCCGAACAAACCAACCTGCTCGCACTCAATGCCGCCATCGAGGCCGCGAGGGCAGGGGAAGCAGGGCGCGGTTTTGCCGTGGTTGCCGATGAGGTTCGGGCGTTGGCCAGCCGCACCCAGCAAAGCACGCAGGAAATTCAAGGCATGATCGACCGTCTGCAGCAGGGCACTCAGGAGGCGGTCACGGCAATGCGCCGCTCCAGCGAGGCTGGCGACGGGACCTCTGCGCAAGCCAACGAAGCAGGCACATCGCTGGTGACCATCGGTGAGTTGATTGCGACGATCAACTCGATGAACGCGCAAATCGCCAGCGCAGCGGAAGAGCAGACGGCGGTTGCCGAAGAAATCAATCGCAGCGTTCACCAGATTGCAGGTGCAGTTGAAAGCGTCGCCGATGAAACCCGGCAAAGCGCACAGACCTCACGCAGCCTTGCCGAACTGGGCTCGCGCCTTGACAGTCTGGTCAGTCAGTTCCGTGTCTGATGCCTGCGTGGCAGGGGCGCTGACGTCCGCAACAGCCTGCGCCTGCCACCGCGGTCATATTGCCTTCGTAGAAGATGGCACTCGTACGTTCAAGTGCTGACTAAGCTCTAGACCGGGCGCGAGGCGCGGTCTACTGACATGGACAGGACATGAACGAAACCACGTTGCAATACAAAACCCTCATTATGCTATTGGTGCTGGTCACCATTGCCTTCATATGGATTTTGCTACCGTTTTACGGCGCAGTATTCTGGGCGGTCATTCTCGGAATCATCTTTGCGCCTGTGCAGCGCAGGTTGCAGATCAAGTTCAACTGGTCACGCAATCTTACCTCCCTGTGCACCCTGACAATCTGTCTGGTGATTGCGATTCTGCCAGTGATTGTCATCAGCGCCTTGCTGGTTCAGGAGGGCACCACGCTGTACAAGAATGTCGAGACCGGGCAGCTGGATATTGCCGGTTATCTCGCCGAGTTCAAGGATCTGCTGCCGCACTCGATTCAGGCACTGCTCGACCGTCTGGGCATGGGCGACCTTGAAGGATTACGCGACAAGATCACCAAAGGGGCAATGCAGGGCAGTCAGTATCTGGCGACTCAAGCGTTCAGTTTTGGCCAAGGCACCTTCGATTTCGTGGTGAGTGTGTTCATCATGCTGTACCTGCTGTACTTCTTCCTGCGAGATGGGCAGGAGCTGGTACGCAAGATACGTACGGCCTTTCCATTGGGCGAACAGCAGAAGCGTCGTCTGCAACTCAAGTTCACTCGAGTGGTACGTGCCACCGTCAAGGGCAACGTGGTGGTCGCGGTAACGCAAGGTGCGCTGGGCGGTTTTATCTTCTGGGCGCTGGACATCCCGAGTGCGTTGCTGTGGGCAGTGATCATGGCCTTCCTGTCGCTGTTGCCCGCTGTGGGGGCGGGGATTGTCTGGGCTCCGGTGGCTGTCTACTTCCTGCTCAGCGGCATGATCTGGCAAGGTGTAGTGCTGGGGTTGTTCGGTGTTTTCGTGATCGGTCTGGTGGATAACGTGCTGCGTCCGATCCTGGTGGGCAAGGACACGAAAATGCCGGACTACCTGATCCTGATTTCCACGCTGGGCGGTATGTCGGTCTTTGGTCTGAACGGCTTTGTCATAGGACCTCTGGTGGCCGCACTGTTCATCTCCAGCTGGGGTTTGTTCAGCGGTGCCAAGAAGCCCGTCAGGCTGCCAGGCTGACATACCGTTACGCGTGGCCGATACAGACCCGCGAATGCCCCTGTCGTTATCAGGCAGGGGGATGCGCGGGTTATTCATTTATGTAACAGGCCTGGAACAGACTTCATTCAGAGCCCCTTGCGGCAATGACAGCCGACTCCATGAAGGCTGCCAGATCGGTATTGAAGCGCAATGCTTCTTCCAGAAATGGCGCGTGACCTGAGTTTTCGTACACCTTCGATAGAATCCGCGCATTGAGTTGCCGGGCGCGTGCGATGCTGGGCTGAACGTTGACCAGCTCATCCTTGGCACCATACAGCATCAATACCGGCACCTTTGCTTTGGGCAAGCCTTTGGCCACATCGACAGTCATTGCAGGCGTGGCACGGGTCATCGTCCACGATGCCATCGCAGCATTCGACAAAAGCCGTTCGAAAGTCGGTGCATCTGGCTGTGTGTGGAAGCACAGTCCGAGAAAAGTGCGTACTGCATCAAGGTGTGTCTTCAGGTCCTCTGAACTCAGGCCGGCATATACATGAGGATGGGCTGTAATCAGAGCAGCATTAAGCTCAATGACACCATCAACATACACAACGCCGCCGATCTTCGCGTCACCATAGGCGGCGAGGTAGTTAGACATGACCACGCCCCCCAATGACCAGCCGACCAATACTGGACGCTTGCTGTTCGTGGCTTCAAGTACCGCTGCCAGATCGTCCGCGTAACGGCGCCCGTTACGGTACGCCTCGGTATTAGCGTGCTTGTCGGAAAGCCCGTGACCGCGCAGGTCATAGGTAATCATTCGATAACGCTGCAGCTGCGGACTAACGATCTGCTTTTCCCAATTGAGGCGGCTGCCCAGCAAACCGTGAATGAAAATCAGGGCTTGCCCGTTCGGATCGCCTGATTCCTGCACAGCGAGTTCGACGCCGTCAGGGGCTGTGACGGTGTAGTGTTTGTCTACTGCCAGGGCCAGTGACGATAGTCCGGCCAGCAGCGCAGCAAGCAAGGTATTGCGCAGCAGGTGAACGAAGCGAATGTGATTCATGAGGCTATTTCCACGCGGCAGAAGTGATGGGCGCACTGTAGGTCGATGACGTAGGACGGTCTATGACGTAAGATCCTGATGAATTGATTGATCGTCCTGAACTCGAAGTGGCCTCCATGCAAGCCCCGTCAAATGACCCCATCAGCGAGCTACTGCTCGGTATGCGTCTTTTCGGCGTTCAATTCCGCAGGCTGGAAGTTGTGCCGCCTCTGGGTGTTGGCTTCACTAACGCAATCGGACGAGCACAGTTTCATTTCGTCGGACGTGGGCCTGTCTGGCTACGCAGCGCTGAGAACGTTCTATACAAACTCGATACCGGAGACGCGGTTCTTATTCCGCGCGGTGGGCACCACGCTATGTTGACGATCGAAAGCACGTCTGCAAGCGATGTACAGCGGTTTGATCCGTCTACCGGCATCAGCGATGGCGTTCAAGATCGGGCAGATGCCGGGGAGGGCGCAGCTGTTGATCAGGCGATTATCTTTAGCTGTTGCATGGAGTTGGAGCTGGGCGGCATGCAGCCGCTTGTTGCCGCCATGCCGGATGTTATGCAGGTCAGCACTCTGCTGGAGACGTGTCCCGAGCTGCGGCCCATGCTCGAGGCAATGGAGCGTGAAGCCTTGATGCTACAGGCTGGGCACGCAGGCATTCTGGCACGTCTTGCTGAAGTCGTGGCCGCGCTGCTGGTGCGTGGCTGGGTTGCAGGCGGCTGTGGGAATGCCACGGGCTGGCTCGGTGCTTTGCAAGACCCTCGGCTGAGTCGAGCCATCGTTATGATGCACCAGCATCCAGGCAGACGCTGGACGGTAGCTACGCTTGCCCATGAGGCCCGGCATTCTCGATCAGTGTTCGCACAGCGCTTTCTCGAAGCAACGGGTAAGCCGCCATTGCAGTACCTGACGGAGCTGAGAATGCGCCTGGCATTGCACAGCCTGAGCCGCGAGCAGCATTCGGTGGAGGCCGTTGCCAATCAGCTGGGGTACGGTTCATTGGCGGCCTTCAGTCGCGCATTCAAAAGAACGGTGGGCATATCGCCAGGCGCTGTGCGGGCCGCGAAAAGCGTCGACGGGTAACCATTTCAGCCGTTTCCGAAGGCAAAAAAAACCCTGCTGAATGGCAGGGTTTTTTGTTTCTGGATGATCAGCCTGCTAAGTGCAGACCGGCATTGACCACCAGATCGAGCAGCGGTTGCGGGTACACGCCCAGCACGAAGGTCAGGATCGCGACGGCCAGCAACATTACGCCGCCAGTGCGCTGCGCCCAGTTGATCGCTGCGTCGTGGCGTGGAAGCTTGTTGTCGACCAGATACATGGTGACCATCACTCTCAGGTAATAGAACACGCCAATGGCGCTACCGATCACCAGTGCTCCGATAAGCCACCACAGTTGCGACTCGACACCGGTGGCAATGATGTAGAACTTGCCGATGAAGCCTGCGGTAAGCGGGATACCTGCCAGCGACAGCATCATCAGGGTCATGACTGCCGTCAGGTACGGACGACGCCAGAACAGCCCGCGGTATTCGAACATCGCATCGGCATCACGTCCGCTGTAAGGCGAAGACATCATGGTGATCACGCCGAAGCTGCCCAGCGAGGTCAGCACGTAAGTTGCCAGATAGACACCAATCGCCTCGACCGCCATGCCTTTGCTGGCCACCAGCGCAATCATCAGGTAACCGAAGTGGGCGATGGAGGAGTAGCCCAGCAGACGCTTGAGGTTGGTCTGAGTCAGCGCAAGCAGGTTGCCGACCAGGATCGACGCTACGGCGATGACTGCCAGCACGTCATGCAGGACGCCACTGCTGGCTGCCGGTGAAATCTGGAACAGACGCACCAGCACGGCAAACACTGCCACCTTGCTGGCCGTAGCCAGGAAGGCCGCTACCGGCGCAGGAGCGCCTTCGTAAACGTCCGGGGTCCACAGGTGGAAAGGTACCAGCGACAGTTTGAATGCAAGCCCTACAACCATCATACCCAGACCCAGGCTGGCAATCGGGCTTGGCATCCCTGTCGCGGCAATGGCTTTGCCAATACCTTCGAAGCTCAGCGAGCCAGCTTCTGCGTACAGCAGCGCCATGCCGAAGAGCAGGAACGCTGAACCTGCAGCCGATAGCACCATGTACTTGATGCCGCCTTCCAGCGAACGTTTGTTGAAGAAGGCATACGCCACCAGACCGTAGACCGGCACCGAGAGCAGCTCCAGACCAATGAACAGCCCGGCCAGGTGTTGAGCGCTGACCAGCACCAGCCCACCGGCCGCTGCCAGCAGGATCAGCAGATAAAGCTCTTCACGATTGCCTGGATAACCTGCCTTGCCGTCACCCAGATAGGCGTGTGCCATGGTCACACAGGCCAGGGTAGAGGCAAGGATGATTGCCATGTACAGGCAGGCAAAGTTATCGATGTGTAGCAGTGGTGTCACGACCAGTGGGGCAACTTTCAGTGCCGGATAGATCGACAGCAGGGCCAGGTTGAGACCTGCTACTGAAAGCAGGAACGTTTGCGAGTGATTGCGGCGCCATGCGATCGCCAGCATCACCACTACAACGGTGAGGCTGGTGATCAGCAGTGGCGCAAGCGCAATAAAGTGTTGAATCGTCAGGTCCATAGCGCTCTTACCGGGCCGAAGCGAGTTGAGTGAAGGCAGTGCCTAGCCATTGCTGCACGCCGTGCATGGTCGCTGCCGATGTGTCGAGGAACGGCTGCGGGAAAACCCCGAGCACGACCAGCAACACCGCAAGGCCCAGCACCATGATCATTTCACGTCCGTCCATGCCCTTCAGAACCTCGTCGGACTTCGACGGGCCGAAGTAGGCGCGGTGGATCATGATCAGCGAGTAGACAGAACCAAATACAAGACCGGAGGTGGCGATCGCCGTGATCCATGGTGAGCTGGCGAAGCTGCCCAGCAGAATCAGGAACTCGCCGACGAAGTTGCCAGTGCCCGGCAGACCCAGAGAGGCGGCGGCAAAGAACAGGCTGATGGCCGGGATGTAGGCGATACGCGACCACAGGCCGCCCATCTCGCGCATGTCACGAGTATGCAGGCGCTCGTACAGCTGACCACTGAGAATGAACAGTGCCGCAGCCGACAGGCCGTGGGCAATCATCTGGATCAGTACGCCTTGCAGCGCTTGCTGGCTGCCGGAGTAGATACCGATCAGTACAAAGCCCATGTGCGAAACGCTGGAGAACGCAATCAGGCGCTTGATATCGGTCTGGGCAAACGCGAGGAATGCGCCGTAGAAGATACCGACCAGGCCCAGCGTCATTGCAATCGGTGCGAACTCGGCCGATGCGTTGGGGAACAGCGGCAGGGCGAAACGCAACAGGCCGTAGGCAGCGGTCTTCAGCAGGATACCTGCCAGGTCGACAGAACCGGCAGTCGGTGCCTGGGCATGCGCATCCGGCAGCCAGGAGTGCAACGGAACCACTGGCAGCTTCACGGCAAAGGCAATAAAGAAGCCCAGCATCAGGATGTATTCGGTACCCGGTGCCAGTTTGGTCTTCAGCAGGTCAGCGTAGGCAAAGGTGATCACGCCTGTCTGATTGAAGTGCACCAGCACCAGCCCCAGGATCGCCACCAGCATGATCAGGCCGCTGGCCTGAGTGAAGATGAAGAACTTGGTTGCGGCGTAGATACGAGTCTTCTTGCCGTCCGAAGAGCTGTGACCCCAGAGCGCGATGAGGAAATACATCGGCACCAGCATCATTTCCCAGAAGAAGAAGAACATGAACAGGTCGATGGCCAGGAACACGCCCACGACACCGCCCAGAATCCACATCAGGTTAAGGTGGAAGAAACCGACCTTGCGCTGGATTTCCTTCCACGAGCACAGCACCGACAGCACACCCAGAAGGCCGGTCAGCAGGATCATCAGCAGCGACAGACCATCGAGTGCCAGATGCACGTCGATGCCGAAGCGGGTGATCCACGGGTGGTGGAATTCCAGGGTCCAGGTCGGGTCGGCGCCAGGCACCGGCGCGTAGCCGAAATTGCCGGTAGCCCACAGCCAGAGGCCGAGAACCAGTTCGAGGGTCATTGTCAGCAGCGCGATCCAGCGCGGCAGGGTAGAGCCGAAGCGCTCACCCAGCCAGCACAGCAGGCCGCCGATAAAGGGGATCAGGATTAGCCAAGGCAGAATCATGACGGGCTCAATTCCTTTCGCAAATTCGCAAGGTTCATGTCAGACCGCAACCAGAACGACGGCACCAAGTACCAGAACGGCACCCACGGCGATCGAGGCAGCATACCAACGCAGCTGGCCGGTCTCGGTACGGCTCATAGTGTTATGACCGCCTTTGACCAGACGTGGGATCAAGCCGATGGTGCGGTCGAACGGATCGCTACGCAGCACATGACTGATCGCCAGATAAGGTTTGACGAACAGCTTGTCGTAGATCCAGTCGAAGCCCCAGGCAGCGAACCACCAGGCCGACAGGAAGCGGCCCGGACCACTGTTGGCGATTGCCGTTGCCAGGCGGCGCTTGCCGAGAAACAGCAGCGCTGCCAGCAGGATACCGGCCAGGGCGATGGCGCCAGAGGCGATTTCCAGGCTGTGTTTGGCTTCGCCACCGGCGTGGCCAACGCTCTGCGGTAGAACACCTGCCAGTGGCGGGGTGATCAGCGCGCCAATGAACGTCGATAGCACGATCAGTACCGACAGCGGCAACCAGTGAGCAATACCGTGACCTGCGTGTGCTTCGGTCTTGGCTTCACCGTGGAACGCGATGAAGATCAGACGGAAGGTGTACAGCGACGTCATGAACGCGCCAACCAGACCGGCATACAACAGGCCATTGTTACCGCTGGCGAATGCTTCCCAGAGAATTTCGTCCTTGGAGTAGAAGCCTGCCGTCAACAGCGGCAGGGCAGCCAGTGCTGCACCGCCGACGATGAAGCTGGCGTAGGCCAATGGCAGTTTCTTCCACAGACCGCCCATCTTGAAGATGTTCTGCTCGTGATGGCAGGCAACGATCACCGCACCGGAAGCAAGGAACAGCAGCGCCTTGAAGAAGGCGTGTGTCATCAGGTGGAAAATCGCGCCTTCCCATGCGCCTACGCCCAATGCCAGGAACATGTAACCGATCTGGCTCATGGTCGAGTAGGCGAGGATACGCTTGATGTCGGTCTGTACCAGCGCTGCGAAACCCGCGAGAACCAGCGTCACGCCGCCGACAATGCCTACCAGATGCAGTATGTCCGGTGCCAGTGCGAACAGGCCGTGAGTCCGCGCGATCAGGTAGACGCCCGCGGTAACCATGGTTGCTGCGTGGATCAGTGCCGAAACCGGTGTAGGACCGGCCATCGCATCTGCCAGCCAGGTTTGCAGTGGCAGTTGTGCCGATTTACCGACAGCACCGCCCAGCAGCATCAACGTTGCCAGCACGATCCAGAAATCGCCGACTTTGAAGTGCTCCGGTGCCTTGACCAGCAGTTCCTGCACATTGAGCGTACCCAACTGCTGGAACAGGATGAACAGGCCGATGGCCATGAACACGTCGCCGATACGCGTCACGATAAACGCCTTGAGTGCTGCGTTGCCGTTGTTGCGGTTGCTGTAATAGAAACCGATCAACAGGTAGCTGCACAGGCCCACACCTTCCCAACCGAAGTAGAGGAACAGCAGGTTGTCGCCCAGGATCAGGAACAGCATGCTGGCAATGAACAGGTTGGTGTAGGAGAAGAAGCGCGAGTAGCCCGCTTCACCGCGCATGTACCAAGACGCAAACAGGTGGATCAGGAAGCCGACGCCAACTACTACACCCAACATCGTGACGGACAGGCCGTCCAGATACAGCGCGAAGTTGGGCTGGAAGCCATCAACGTCCATCCAGCGCCACAGCACCTGGGTGTAGTGACCACCTTCCGGCGGTGCCACGTTGAACTGCCAGATGACCCAGGCCGTGACGATGGCTGAAAGACCTATGGAACCGACGCCAATCAGCGCCGCAAGGTTTTCCGATATGCGCCCACGAGAGAACGACAGCAGCAGAAAACCGATGAGGGGAAATACGAAAGTCAGAAAGAGAAGATTCATCCGCGCATCTCGCTGGCAGCATCGATATCGAGAGTGTGGAAGCGGCGATACAGTTGCATCAGGATCGCCAGGCCGATACTGGCCTCGGCTGCCGCAAGGCTGATCACCAGGATGAACATGACCTGCCCATCCGGTTGCGCCCAACGACTGCCGGCAACTACGAACGCCAGTGCAGAGGCGTTCATCATGATTTCCAGGCTCATCAACACGAAGAGAATGTTACGGCGCACCATCAGGCCGACCAGACCCAGGCAGAACAGGACCCCGGCGACCGCCAGACCGTGCTCAAGAGGGATAGCATTCATTGGCTTGGCTCCTTGGCCTCGTTGCGGCCCAGATGGAATGCCGTGACGGCTGCAGCAAGCAGCAGCATCGAGGCGAGTTCCACCACCAGCAGATAAGGCCCGAACAGGCTGATGCCGACCGCCTTGGCGTCGACTGTGGTGTGACCGATTGCAGCGCCGGTCTGATTGGCGAACAGTACGTACAGCAACTCGGCCAGCAAAAGCGTGCCGAGAATCACCGGACCAATCCAGATGCCGGGTTTGAGCCATGCACGCTCTTGCTGAACCGAGGCTGGGCCGAGGTTCAGCATCATCACCACAAACACGAACAGGACCATGATCGCGCCAGCGTAGGCAATGACTTCCAGCACACCGGCAAACGGCGCACCTAGGCTGAAAAAAGTCATGGCCACAGCGATCAGCGAGATGATCAGGTAGAGCAGGGCATGCACCGGATTCGTGTTGGTGATCACCCGCAGGGTGGACACAACAGCGATACCGGATGCGAAGTAGAAAGCGAATTCCATCTTTACTTCCTTAAGGCAGCAAGCTCTTGACGTTGATCGGCTCGGCTTCATTCTGTGCGGAGCCCTTGGGCTTGCCGCCGATGGCCATACCGGCAACGCGATAGAAGTTGTAGTCAGGGTTCTTGCCGGGACCGGAGATCAGCAGATCTTCCTTCTCGTACACCAGATCCTGACGCTTGAAGTCAGCCATCTCGAAGTCCGGCGTAAGCTGGATTGCGGTAGTCGGACACGCTTCTTCACACAGACCGCAGAAAATGCAGCGCGAGAAGTTGATGCGGAAAAAGTCCGGGTACCAGCGTCCGTCTTCTGTCTCGGCCTTCTGCAGCGAAATACAGCCGACCGGGCATGCCACTGCACACAGATTGCAGGCTACGCAGCGCTCTTCGCCGTCAGGGTCGCGGGTCAGAACGATACGGCCACGGTAGCGGGGCGGCAGATATACCTGCTCTTCAGGGTATTGCAGGGTATCGCGTTTGCGGAAGCCGTGGCCGAAGACCATGACCAGGCTGCGCAACTGGGTACCTGTACCCTTAACGATGTCACCAATATATTTGAACATGGGTCAAATCCTCACTGAACCGAGCCTGCCGGTGTGTTCAACAACACAATCGCAGCAGTCACCAGCAAATTGATCAGGGTCAGCGGCAGACAGAACTTCCAGCTGAAATCCATGACCTGGTCATAACGCGGGCGCGGGATGGAAGCGCGCAGCAAGATGAACAGCATGATGAAGAACGCGGTTTTCAAGGCGAACCAGAAGAATGCCAGCGATGGCAGAATGTCGAACGGGCCGTGCCAGCCACCGAAGAACAGCGTGACCAGCAGCGCCGAGATCAATATGATCCCGATGTATTCGCCCACGAAGAACATGCCCCATTTCATGCCGGCATATTCAATGTGGTAGCCGTCAGCCAGTTCCTGCTCGGCTTCCGGTTGGTCGAACGGGTGGCGGTGAGTGACCGCGACGCCAGCGATGAAGAACGTACAGAAGCCGAAGAACTGCGGAATGATGAACCACAGGTTCTGCGCCTGATATTCAACAATGTCGCGCATATTGAACGAGCCGACCTGAACCACGATGCCCATCAGCGCAAGACCCATGAACACTTCGTAGGACACGGTTTGTGCCGAAGCACGCAGGCTGCCCAGCAGGGCGAACTTGTTGTTGCTCGACCAGCCGGCGAACAGCACCGCATACACCGACAGACCGGCCATGGCGAAGAAGAACAACAGGCCGATGTTCAGATCCGCGACGCCCCAGGTCGGGGTGATCGGGATGACCGCAAAGGCGATCAGCAGGGCGCTCATGGCAACCACCGGCGCCAGGGTGAAGATCACCTTGTCGGCGAACGGTGGGGTCCAGTCTTCCTTGAAGAACATCTTCAGCATGTCGGCTGCGATCTGGAACATGCCGAACGGACCCACACGGTTCGGACCATAACGGTCCTGCCACCAACCCAGCAGACGACGTTCGATGAAGCTCAGCAGGGCACCACAAACCACGACCGCCAGCAACACCACGATGGCCTTGACCACTGCAATGATTGCGTCGATCACATCAGGGGTAAACCAGGTCATTGCGCTGCCTCCTGCAGACCGTCAACGGATTTGCCGAAGAGTGCTGGCGGAATGCCAGGCAGTCCTGCCGGCAATGCCACAAGGCCCGCGCCCAGTTCTTCGCTGATGCGCAACGGCAAGGTCAGCGTTTCACCGCCGATGCTCAAGGAGAGCAGGGCACCGTCGTTGACGCCGAGACGATCGGCTTCGGATTTGGCCAGCGCCACATAAGCCTGCGGGATACGTTCCTGAACCGGAGCGGCCAGAGACGAGGTTTCGTCGCTGCCAAACAGGTGGAAGAACGGTACGACTTTCCAGGTGCCGCGCTCTGGAGAGAACGCGCGTGGAACGCTGGAGAACCATGAAAGACCGTCGCCCTGGCTTTCGATCAGGCGTGTGCCCGGGTCGCCAGCGCGCAAGTGACCACCGACTTCGTCCTGGAACTTGTTCCAGGCCTGCGGTGAGTTCCAGCCCGGCGACCAGGCGAATGGCACCTGCTGACGAGGCTCGGCCGAGCCCGAATAGCCTTCCATGGAGAAGGAGAACGCTGTGTCGATGTCTTGCGAGGTGCGCGGCTCATGCACGCTGATGTTGGCTCGCATCGCGGTACGGCCGCTATAACGCAGCGGTTCACGAGCCAGTTTAAGGCCCTTGATCCGGAACGATGCAGACGGCGCCGCATTGACGATACCCGCCAGTTGCGGCGTGCTGCCGGCGCAGGCTTCGGTGACGTGATCGAGTTGCGTCCAGTCGACCGGCTTGTTCAACAAGGTGGCGCGCAGGGCATGCAGCCAGCGCCAGCCTTCGTGAACCAGAATGCTGGCATCCAGGTAGGTCGGATCGAATACCTGAAAGAAGCGCTGGGCGCGGCCTTCCTGGCTGACCAGCGTGCCGTCGCCTTCAGCGAAGCTGGCAGCGGGCAGAACCAGATGCGCACGATCACTGGTCGGGGTTTTCTGGTGGTCGGCGACGATCACGACTTTCGCAGCGCTCAGCGCAGCGTCGACAATTTTGGCGTCTACACGGCGATACAGATCGTTTTCCAGTACCACGATGGCGTCGGCCTGGCCGGAAATCACCGCTTGCAGAGCGGCATCGACAGAATCGCCACCAAACATCGCCAGACCCATGCTGTTGGCTTCCGGCACGATCAGGCTGATGGAGCCTTGCTTGTCACGCAGCTTCAAGGCCTTGGCAATGTTTGCCGCCGCCTCGATCAGCGCTGTCGAACCCAGCGAGCTGCCGGAAATGATCAGCGGACGTTTGGCCGCGAGCAGGGCATCGGCAATACGTTGCGCCAGTTCCAGCGCCTCGCTGTCCAGACCTTCTACGGCCGGGGCGCTGGCGTCCAGTGCATGGGCAACGGCGAAACCGATGCGAGCCAGGTCGTCAGGTGCAGCGTGCACGCATTCTTCTGCGATATCGTCGAGACGAGTCTCGGCGAGGCTGGCAATGAACAGCGGGTTAAGTTCGTGCTGGCCAATGTTCTTCACGGCAGCGTCGAGCCACGGCTGGACTTTCATCGCCGCAGCCATGTCTTCAGCCTTGCCTTTGACGGCTTGGCGCAAGCCCAGGGCCATACGTGCCGCCGTCTGGGTCAAGTCTTCGCCGAGCACGAAAATGGCATCGTGATCTTCGATGTCACGCAGGGTCGGGATCGGCAGCGGACTGTCGTTCAGGACCTTGAGGATCAGCCTGATACGCTCCAGCTCACCGGCTTCGATACCGCTGTAGAAATGCTCGGCTCCGACCAGCTCGCGCAGTGCGTAGTTACTTTCAAGGCTGGCGCGAGGTGAGCCAATACCAACGATGTTGCGGCCGCGCAACAGATCCGCTGCCTTGTCCAGTGCTTCGTCAAGGCTCAGTTTGACCTGGCCTTCAGCGAGCAGTGGCTGACGTGGACGGTCTGTGCGGTTGACGTAGCCGTAGCCGAAACGGCCGCGGTCGCAGAGAAAGTACTGGTTGACCGAGCCGTTGTAGCGGTTTTCGATACGGCGCAATTCACCGTAACGCTCACCCGGGCTAATGTTGCAGCCGCTGGAGCAACCGTGGCAGATGCTTGGCGAGAACTGCATGTCCCACTTGCGGTTGTAGCGCTCGGAGTGGGTTTTGTCGGTGAACACACCGGTCGGACAGACCTCGGTGAGGTTGCCGGAGAACTCGCTTTCCAGCGTTCCGTCTTCAACGCGACCGAAGTAAACATTGTCATGAGCGCCGTAAACGCCCAGGTCAGTGCCGCCTGCGTAGTCTTTATAGAAGCGTACGCACCGATAACAGGCGATGCAGCGGTTCATCTCATGCGCGATGAACGGCCCCAGCTCCTGATTCTGGTGGGTACGCTTGGTGAAGCGATAACGGCGCTCGTTGTGGCCGGTCATCACTGTCATGTCCTGCAGGTGGCAGTGACCACCTTCCTCGCAGACCGGGCAGTCATGCGGGTGGTTGGTCATCAGCCATTCGACGACACTGGCCCGGAAGGCCTTGGACTCATCGTCTTCGATGGAGATCCAGGTGTTGTCGGTGGCTGGCGTCATGCAGGACATGACGATACGACCGCGTGTGTCGTTCTCGTCCGTGTACTGCTTGACCGCGCACTGGCGACAGGCGCCAACGCTGCCAAGGGCAGGGTGCCAGCAGAAATAAGGGATATCGAGGCCCAGCGACAGACATGCCTGTAACAGGTTGTCTGCACCATCGACTTCGAGCGCTTTGCCGTCTACGTGAATAGTAGCCATGGTTCAAAGGTCTTCGTTGGCCCGTTGTCAGCGGGCGTGGCTAATGGAATCTCGGTAGTACCCGTATCGTTCAGCCCGGAGGGCGTCAGCAGGTACGAGGACGGCAGCCCGAACAGCCGCCGGCCGTTGTGTCTTGTTATGCGCCGACCACGGTCGGACTTTTGCCCGGGACGAGCGTGGTTGCGCTGGCTGGCGCAATACCGGCTTCGAACTCCGAACGGAAATACTTGATCGCGCTGCCCAACGGTTCAACAGCGCCCGGTGCATGAGCGCAGAAGGTCTTGCCTGGGCCGAGGAAATTGACCAGACCCAGCAGGGTTTCGATATCCCCCGGCTGCCCCTGACCCTTCTCGATGGCGCGAAGCATTTTCACGCTCCATGGCAAACCGTCGCGGCATGGGGTGCAGAAACCGCAGGACTCCTGAGCGAAGAACTCTTCCATGTTGCGCAGCAGCGAGACCATGTTGACCGAATCGTCGACGGCCATCGCCAGACCGGTGCCCATCCGGGTGCCGACCTTGGCAATACCACCTGCGTACATCTGGGCGTCCAGATGCTCCGGGAGCAGGAATCCGGTACCGGCGCCACCGGGTTGCCAGCACTTGAGCTTGAAGCCATCACGCATGCCGCCGGCGTAGTCTTCGAAAAGTTCGCGAGCTTGTACGCCGAAGGGTAGTTCCCACAAACCGGGGTTTTTGACCTTGCCGGAGAAACCCATCAGTTTGGTGCCGTGGTCCTCACTGCCTTCGCGGGCCAGCGACTTGTACCAGTCGTTGCCGTTGTTGACGATGGCGGGGACGTTGCACAGGGTTTCGACGTTGTTTACACAGGTCGGCTTGCCCCAGACGCCTACGGCAGCAGGGAAGGGCGGCTTGGAGCGCGGGTTGGCGCGGCGGCCTTCCAGCGAGTTGATCAGCGCGGTTTCTTCACCGCAGATGTAACGACCGGCACCGGTGTGTACGAACAATTCGAAGTCGAAGCCGGTGCCGAGGATGTTCTTGCCCAGCAGACCGGCAGCCTTCGCTTCGGCCACGGCGCGGTTCAAGTGCTTCGCGGCCGTTACGTATTCGCCACGCAGGAAGATATAGCCACGATAGGCTTTCAGCGCACGCGCACTGATCAGCATGCCCTCGACCAGCAGATGGGGCAGTTGCTCCATCAGCATGCGGTCTTTCCAGGTGTTGGGCTCCATCTCGTCCGCGTTGCACAGCAGGTAGCGGATGTTCATGGATTCGTCTTTGGGCATCAGGCCCCATTTCACACCGGTGGGGAAGCCTGCGCCACCGCGGCCCTTGAGGCCCGAGTCCTTGACCGACTGGACGATATCGTCAGGCGACTGTTGCGTCAGCGCCTTGCGCGCTGCTGCATAACCGTCTTTGGCCTGATACTCGTCGAGCCAGACCGGCTCGCCGTCGTCGCGCAGACGCCAGGTCAGCGGATGGGTTTCTGCCGTGCGCGCAATGCGATTGGCAGGGCCGAAGGAAGTGATGGTCATAGGTAACCCTCCAGCATCTTGGCAACGCCAGCAGGCTGTACATCGCCGAAAGTGTCGTCGTCGACCATCACGGCCGGCGCCTTGTCACAGTTGCCGAGGCAGCAGACCGGCAGCAAGGTGAAGCGACCGTCAGCGGTGGTCTGACCCAGGCCGATGCCCAGTGAGCTCTTGATCTCGTCGACCACGTTTTCGTGGCCGCCGATGAAGCACACCATGCTGTTGCAGACGCGAATGATGTGGCGTCCGACCGGCTGGCGGAAGATCTGGCTGTAAAAGGTGGCAACACCTTCGACGTCGCTGGCGGGGATGCCCAGCAAATCGCCGATTGCGTAGATGGCGCCATCTGGCACCCAGCCACGCTCTTTCTGAACGATCTTCAGAGCCTCGATGGACGCCGCGCGCGGGTCTTCGTAGTGATGCATCTCGTGCTCGATGGCCGAGCGCTCGGTTTCGCTCAGGGCGAAACGGTCAGTCTGGATTAGCGGGCTATTCATGCTTAGCGGTCCACGTCGGCCATAACGAAATCGATACTACCCAGGTACGCGATCAAGTCCGCGACCATGCTGCCTTTGATCACCGAAGGGATCTGCTGCAGGTGCGGGTAACTCGGGGTGCGGATCCGGGTACGGTAGCTCATGGTGCCGCCGTCGCTCGTCAGGTAATAGCTGTTGATACCCTTGGTCGCTTCGATCATCTGGAAGGACTCGTTGGCCGGCATGACCGGGCCCCACGAAACCTGCAGGAAGTGCGTGATCAGGGTTTCGATGTGCTGCAGGGTGCGCTCTTTCGGTGGCGGCGTGGTCAGCGGATGATCCGCTTTGTACGGGCCTTCCGGCATGTTGCGCATGCACTGATCGATGATCTTGATGCTCTGGCGCATCTCTTCTACGCGGACCATGCAGCGGTCGTAGGCATCGCCGTTCGCGGCCAGCGGTACTTCAAACTCGAAGTTCTCGTAGCCGGAGTAAGGGCGTGCCTTGCGCAAGTCGAAATCGCAGCCGGTGGAGCGCAGGCCTGCACCGGTGACGCCCCATTCCAGGGCCTCTTTGGTGTTGTAGGCGGCAACGCCCACGGTACGACCCTTGAGGATACTGTTCTGCAGGGCAGCCTTGGTGTATTCGTCAAGGCGCTTGGGCAACCAGTCGACGAAGTCCTTGACCAGTTTTTCCCAGCCACGAGGCAGGTCGTGGGCGACCCCGCCGATACGATACCAGGCCGGATGCAGACGGAAACCGGTAATGGCTTCGATCACAGTGTAGGCTTTCTGGCGGTCGGTGAACGTGAAGAACACCGGCGTCATGGCACCCACGTCCTGGATGTAGGTACCCAGGAACAACAGGTGGCTGGTGATACGGAAGAACTCGGCCATCATGATGCGGATGACGTCGACCTTTTCCGGTACCTTGATGCCTGCCAGTTTTTCGACAGAGAGTACGTAAGGCAGGTTGTTCATCACCCCGCCGAGATAATCGATGCGGTCGGTGTACGGGATGAAGCTGTGCCAGGACTGGCGCTCGGCCATCTTTTCTGCACCACGGTGGTGGTAGCCGATGTCCGGAACACAGTCGACGATTTCTTCGCCATCCAGCTGCAGAATGATACGGAACGCACCGTGAGCGGAAGGGTGGTTCGGCCCCAGGTTGAGGAACATGTAGTCCTCGTTCGCGCCAGAACGTTTCATGCCCCAGTCTTCCGGACGGAAACGTGCAGCTTCCTCTTCCAGTTGCTGTTTGGCGAGGGTCAGGCTGTAGGGGTCAAACTCCGTCGCGCGGGCAGGGAAGTCCTTGCGCAGCGGGTGACCTTCCCAGGTTGGCGGCATCATGATGCGGCTTAGATGCGGGTGTCCCGGAAAGTCGATTCCGAACATGTCCCAGACTTCGCGCTCATACCAGTTGGCATTTGGCCAGATACTGGTGATGGTTGGCACACTCAGGTCGCTTTCAGACAGCGCTACCTTGATCATCACGTCGCTGTTTCGCTCGATCGACAGCAGGTGATAGAACACGGTGAAGTCTGCACCGGGCAGGCCGCGACGGTTGGTACGCAGACGCTCGTCCACGCCATGCAGGTCATAGAGCATGGAGTAGGGTTTGGGAACGTTGCGCAGGAACGTCAGAATTTCAAACAGCCGGGCGCGCTCGACCCACAGCACCGGCATGCCGGTGCGGGTTGGCTGGGCAGTGAACGCCTCGGCGCCAAAACGGGTGTTCAGTTCAACGACGACGTCTTGGTCGTCAGCCTTGTAAGGCGGGATGTACAGAGCGTTGTCTGCAGTCATAGGTCTCAATCACTTCGGTCAACGTACAGAATCAACCCCGGTTCCTGTCTTTTTTATAAGAAGAACGGGCTGGATCAGACTTCGTCGGGGCTGCGCAGGTTGGTCACCTGAATACGCTGTTCGCGGCGCTGTTCCTTTTGCGACGGCATCTCGGCGCGGTATACGCCTTGATCGCCAACGACCCAGGAAAGAGGGCGACGCTCCTTGCCGATGGATTCCTGCAGCAGCATCAAGCCTTGCAGAAATGCTTCGGGGCGGGGCGGGCAGCCGGGCACGTAGACATCCACGGGAAGGAATTTGTCCACCCCCTGGACCACTGAGTAGATGTCGTACATGCCACCGGAGTTGGCACACGAACCCATGGAAATGACCCACTTGGGTTCGAGCATTTGCTCGTAGAGACGCTGGATGATCGGCGCCATCTTGATGAAGCAGGTACCGGCAATGACCATGAAATCCGCCTGTCGTGGCGACGCCCGGATCACTTCCGCACCGAAACGCGCGATATCGTGAGGGGCCGTGAAGGCGGTGGTCATTTCCACATAGCAGCACGACAGGCCGAAGTTGTAGGGCCACAGGGAGTTTTTACGTCCCCAGTTGACCGCACCATTCAGCACGTCTTCCAGCTTGCCCATGTAGATGTTTTTGTGGACTTGATCTTCTAACGGATCGGAAACGGTTTCCCGTTTGCCGATGGGGTACTGCTCGTTAGGAGCGTCCGGGTCGATCCTGGTGAGATTATATTGCATCGCCAAAGCCTCATTGTTTCAGCTTCGCTTGCCGATTACGGCGACCTTCAGGAGCCCAGTCAAGAGCGCCAACCCGCCATAGGTAGACAAGACCTGCCAACAGAATTGCTATGAAAACGAGAGCTTCGACGAATCCGGTCCAGCCGCTTTCGCGGACGGACACAGACCAGGCAAAGAGAAAGAGGGCTTCAATGTCAAAGATCACGAAGAGCATCGCGACCAGATAGAATTTTGCGGAGAGCCGCAGACGCGCACTGCCGGTAGGCAGCATGCCGGATTCGAAAGGTTCGTTCTTGCTGCGGCCCCAAGCCTTGCTTCCGAGCAGGCTGGAAAGGCCGAGCATGAAGGCGCAGAGGCCGACAACACCCAAAAGGAAAATGGCGAAGCCCCAGTTATGGGCAATCAGACCTGTCGATTCGGGCATGCTGTCAGTCCTTGTTAGAGAGCAAAGGTCTCTGTGCTTGATAAAGAGTCGAGGCAGTGACGAAATGTCGCAGTGCGGTCAACGGATTGATTTTATGTGCAAACAGTTGGCAAGTAAATTTTCTACATGAAATTTATTTACGAAATTAATCGCCTGCCGTCCTTCATGAGGGCTGTAAGGCATGCCAGCCGGGCGTCAGCAAGGTTTTGGCTAATTATGTTTCTCGGTGACGAAAAGGAACGAAAGGCAATTTGAATGATAATTAATATCATTTAAATGGGCCTGCATAGTTCGTCAAAGGATACTCGGAGCATAGTTATGAAGGACACCGCTTATAAAGTGCGGTTTTTGTAGCATCTGTTCGTGAGCTGCACATTGTCCGAAATCAATACAGGCACTATCTGATACAAAACACAGACCGCCCTTACGGACGGTCTGTGTTTTCAACGCGTTGCGCGGTGTCTCAGTGAAATTGCTCTTCTTCCGTCGAGCCGGTCAGTGCGGTTACCGACGATACGCCGCCCTGAATCACGGTGGTCATGTCATCGAAATACCCCGTGCCCACTTCCTGCTGGTGGGCCACGAAGGTATAGCCCTTGGCAGCATCGGCGAATTCCTGTTCCTGTAGCTTCACGTAGGCAGTCATATCGTTGCGGGCGTAGTCGTGCGCCAGGTTAAACATGCTGTGCCACATGTTGTGAATGCCCGCCAGGGTGATGAACTGGTGCTTGTAGCCCATGGCCGAAAGCTCGCGCTGAAACTTGGCGATGGTTGCGTCGTCGAGGTTTTTCTTCCAGTTGAAGGACGGCGAGCAGTTGTAGGAAAGCAATTGGTCCGGGTACTCCTTCTTGATTGCTTCGGCGAAGCGGCGTGCCTCGTCCAGATCCGGCTTGGCGGTTTCACACCAGATCAGGTCGGCATAAGGCGCGTAGGCGAGGCCGCGGGAGATTGCCTGATCCAGACCGGCACGTACTTTGTAGAAGCCCTCATGAGTCCGTTCGCCTGTCACGAACGGCTTGTCATAGGGGTCGCAATCGGAAGTCAGCAGGTCGGCAGCGTTGGCGTCGGTGCGGGCCAGAATGATCGTCGGCACACCGGCCACGTCGGCGGCCAGGCGCGCAGCAACCAGTTTCTGGACCGCTTCCTGAGTCGGGACAAGTACTTTGCCGCCCATGTGGCCGCATTTCTTCACCGATGCCAACTGATCTTCAAAATGCACCCCCGCGGCCCCCGCCTCGATCATGCTTTTCATCAGCTCGTACGCATTGAGCACGCCGCCGAATCCGGCCTCTGCGTCGGCCACGATGGGCGCGAAATAGTCGATATAACCTTCGTCACCCGGAGCCTTGCCGGCTTTCCACTGGATCTGATCGGCGCGGCGGAACGAATTGTTGATGCGTTTGACCACGGTTGGCACCGAGTCGACCGGGTACAGCGACTGATCCGGGTACATCGATTCGGCAGAGTTGTTGTCGGCAGCAACCTGCCAGCCGGAAAGGTAGATGGCCTGAATACCGGCCTTGACCTGCTGCACGGCCTGACCGCCGGTCAGAGCGCCCATGCAGTTGACGAAGTCCTTGTCTGGCCGGAAAGACGGCCTGGCGCCTTGGGTCACCAGATTCCACAGTTTGTCAGCGCCCAGCCGTGCAAAGGTGTGTTCGGGTTGAACCGAGCCACGCAAGCGGACCACATCGGCTGCGGAGTAAGTACGGGTCACGTTTTTCCAGCGCGGATTTTCGGCCCAGTCTTTTTCGAGAGCGGCTATTTGTTGTTCGCGTGTCAGTGCCATTTTGTAAACCCCGAGAAGTAGGTCTTGATTAGAAGTCCTGCTCCGCCAAAACGCCTCGTTTATCGAAGGCACTGTAGATGGCTGCTCGCTGCTCGGAGAGCGACAATCAAAGGCTTTTTGCGCAGCCTCCGATCAGCGGGAGCGAGGCAATCATGCCTCGGGGTATCGGGGTCGTCAAACGATTTGTAGTGCTTTTTAAATCTCACTACATAATTGCGTAATCAGACTGGTGAGTCACTAAAAGGCCCGTAGGTGCTGGGTTTCGCGCCAGCGCAGGCTATTCGAGGGTTTCGACCTTTACGCGCAAAATCATGTCTTCACGACCCTGGGTTGAATAGCGTTGTGCAAGGCCACGCTGATCGGCAACCGATTGATCGCTATTGCTCGCCAGCGTGATCCATTCTCCGAGCCGGCCGCTGACCTGGCTATCGGTACTTTGCACTTTTATGGCATCAGCGCGCTCCTGACTCATGCGGTCATGGTTGGTGCTGATGCTCAGGTGAACGGTATCGCCGGTCACACTGGCAGTGACGTAAAAGCCCTGGGTTACATTGCGATATTCAGTATTGCTTTGGGAGTAGCCATAGGAATCCGTGGACGAGGAGGTCAGCGGAACGCTCTGGCCGATCTGGATAAGTGCTGGTGTACCTTCGCTGGTCTGCACTTGCTGCACGCCGCCCTCACGGCTGGTGGTGCCGTATTCTATGACGCGTGAGCCACTGCTGTTGCGCGCCGCGTTTTCGCTGGTGTCGACGCTGATCAGCAGGCGTTTAGGCGCGGTATCGAGTTGCGCGATAAGGCTGCGAAGCTCTTCTATCTTGCGCGACTCTGCATTGACAATCAGTTGATTGCCATAAGCGCTGACGGAGCCTTCGGTGCCTAGAAAGGATTTAGCTACGGGTAGTAGATCGGCACTGGTGCGGTAATTGAGAGGAACAACTTCGGTCGCTGAAAGGGCCTGAGTGCTGAATGCGATCAGCACTGAGGTGATTACCACGTTAAGCAGGTTACGGACTGGCATGATCATTCTCCGCGATAAGCGCGTAAAGCATGAGTTTGCCAGTGTATCGGCTATAGTCGGGCAAGCTGAATGGGCCGCCACAAAAACGCCCTGGCATTTTTCGTCTCGACCTGAAAAGTGTCTAGCGAAAAAGGGCAGGGCGATCATCATGTAGTGCTTTGAAACGCGCCTACATAATCAGGTTTCAGGTGTCTCGCGGCGCATCTCGACGTGCGGTAAACCGGCTTCGAGAAACTCGTCACTGACCACGGCAAACCCGAAGCGCTGGTAAAACTCGACGGCCTGCACTTGAGCGCTGAGCTTCAGCGGCTCCAGTCCACGTTGTTCGGCCTCGTGGATCACCGCACCGAGCAACGCTTCACCGACTTTCATGCCGCGCCAGTCCTTGAGAACCGACAGCCGACCGATTTCACCATCGGGCAGCAGGCGAGCGGTGCCTACTGCGTATTCCCCTTCATAGGCGAGAAAATGCACGGCAGTCGCATCTTCAGCGTCCCACTCCAGCTCCGGTGGCACCGATTGCTCGGCGATGAATACCGAATCGCGTATGCGCCGGATGTCGGCGTTGTTTTTCTGCCATTGTGCGACAGCTACGGTGACTTTATTCATCGGCAAATCCCAGACTTCCTTGTTTTACGAGTTCGCAAAGCAGATTGCGTCCATCGTCATCGGCCAACCATTGGCCGAGGTTTTCACTGTGCAATGCGTCGGCAGCACAGATCAGTTTAAGCAATTCGCGCAGACTGCCCGGCAACAGACGGCTCTGACCACTGGCAAACAGTAGCAGATCGTCGTCGACTTCAGACCAGGCCAGTCTTGCGCTCGGGTTGCGAATCAGCACTGCGCCCTGTTCGAGACTGTCGAGCAGGTCGTCTTCCTCCAGTTCCGGACCGGTCACCAGTTCAGGGTAGCGCGGTTCGGTCATGAACTGGCCGAACCAGGTCAGCAGCAGGCGCTCGTCACTCATGTGCTCGGTCAGCAGCGCTTTGAGACGGTCCAGCGCGTCGTGCTGGATCTGATGCGGATCGCTGACCGGTTGCGCGTCAGCGTCGGTATAGCGTTCTTCATCCGGGATGAACTGGCTGAGGAAGTCGGTGAAGTGAGTCAGGACCTCGGCAGCGCTTGGCGCGCGGAAACCGACCGAGTAGGTCAGGCAGTCGTCGACGGCGACGCCGCAGTGAGCCAGGCGTGGCGGCAGGTAAAGCATGTCGCCCGGTTCCAGCGTCCACTCTTCGGTTTTTTCGAATTCGGCAAGGATGCGCAGGTCGGCATGCTGCAGCAGCGGGCTTTCTGCATCGCACATCTGGCCGATCTGCCAGTGACGCTTGCCGTGGCCCTGAAGCAGGAACACGTCATAGTTATCGAAATGCGGGCCGACGCTGCCACCTGGGGCGGCGTAGCTGATCATTACATCGTCAATGCGCCAGCTTGGCAGGAAGCGGAAGTTTTCCAGCAGTTCACTGACTTCCGGAACGAACTGGTCCACAGCCTGCACCAGCAGGGTCCAGTCGCGTTCGGGCAGCTTGCTGAATTCATCCTCCGCAAAGGGGCCGCGACGCAGCTCCCAGGGACGCTCGCCGTGTTCGAGGACCAGACGGGACTCGACTTCTTCCTCTAGAGCAAGGCCAGCCAGCTCGTCCGCATCGATTGGGCTTTGAAAGTCCGGCAGAGCCTGGCGGATCAGCAGCGGTTTTTTCTGCCAGTAGTCACGCAGAAAAACGCGTGCACTGATGCCGCCCAGAAGTTGCAGAGGAATATCAGGATTCATGTGTAAGCCCTTGAAATGAAAACGCCCGGCACAGCCGGGCGTGTGCAATTTTTTTGCGTGTCAGATGCGCTTGGCCTGAGCCGCTGCGTTACCGATGTAGTTGGCTGGCGTGAGCTTCTTCAGCTCGGCCTTTGCTTCGGCAGGCATGTCCAGACCGTCGATGAAAGTCTGCAGCGCTTCCGGGCCGATGCCCTTGCCGCGTGTCAGTTCTTTCAGTTTTTCGTACGGGTTTTCGATGTTGTAACGACGCATGACGGTCTGAATCGGCTCTGCCAGAACTTCCCAGCACGCGTGCAGGTCGGCAGCGATGCGTTGCTCGTTCAGTTCCAGCTTGCTGATGCCCTTGAGGCTGGCTTCATAAGCAATAACGCTGTGGGCAAAACCGACGCCCAGGTTGCGCAGTACGGTGGAGTCAGTCAGGTCGCGCTGCCAGCGAGAGACAGGCAGTTTGCTCGCCAGATGCTGGAACAGCGCGTTGGCGATGCCCAGATTGCCTTCGGAGTTTTCGAAGTCGATCGGGTTGACCTTGTGTGGCATGGTCGACGAGCCGATTTCGCCAGCAATGGTGCGCTGCTTGAAGTAGCCCAGGGATATATAGCCCCAGATATCGCGGTCGAAGTCGATCAGGATAGTGTTGAAGCGCGCAATTGCATCAAACAGTTCGGCGATGTAGTCATGCGGTTCGATTTGCGTGGTGTAGGGGTTGAAGCCCAGACCCAGCTCGTCTTCGATGAACGCGCGCGCGTTGGCTTCCCAGTCGATATCGGCATAGGCGGAGAGGTGGGCGTTGTAGTTGCCGACCGCACCGTTGATCTTGCCCAGCAAGGGCACTGCGGCGATCTGATTGATCTGGCGTTCAAGGCGGTAAACCACGTTGGCCAATTCCTTGCCCAGCGTAGTCGGGGAAGCTGGCTGGCCGTGGGTGCGCGAGAGCATTGGCACGTCAGCGAAGCGGATCGCCAGTTCACGGATAGCATCGGCAATCTGGCGCATCAACGGCAGCATTACAGTGTCACGGCCTTCACGCAGCATCAGTGCGTGAGACAGGTTGTTGATGTCTTCGCTGGTGCAGGCAAAGTGGATGAACTCGCTGACCTTGTCCAGCTCAGGCAGTTTTGCAGCCTGTTCCTTGAGCAGGTATTCCACAGCCTTGACGTCGTGGTTGGTGGTGCGCTCGATTTCCTTGACGCGCTCGGCGTGCTCCACCGAAAAGTCTTCAGCCAATGTGTTGAGAATGGCATTGGCTTGCGCGGAGAAAGCCGGGACTTCGGTAATTTGCGGGTGAGCCGCGAGGCGCTGGAGCCAGCGAACTTCAACCATCACACGGAAACGGATCAGGCCGTATTCGCTGAAAATAGGGCGCAAGGCCTGGGTTTTGCCGGCGTAGCGGCCATCAACAGGGGAAACCGCAGTGAGCGAAGAAAGCTGCATGGGATGCTCTCGGACAGTCGGGCAACGAAAAGGGCGCATATCATACATGAAAAGTCACTCGGACCGGAGCCCGCCGACCAGCGTAGACAGCGCCGTGCCTGTGGTGGTGAAGGTCATTGGTGCATGGCGGATCAGCCGTGCAGCAATGGGTAGAGTTCTTTCAATAGCTTGCGACGGCTGAACACAAGTTGCCAGCGATGACCGCCAACTTGTCGCCACAGGCGCGCGGAGCGAATGCCTGCCAGCAGGATGGCGCGAATCTTCGACGCGTTGTTCGGTTGCTGCAGGTTGCGCATGTCACCCTGGACCTGAATGCGTTGGCGCAAGGTGCTCAGGGTATCTTCGTAAAGGGCACCGGTCGCAGCGATCACGTTTTCGTGAGCGATGCCGAAGTGTTCGACCTGCGATTGAATCACCGGGATGCGCCTGCCGATGATTTCGAGCAGGTCGTCGCGCTTGGCCAGCTGTCGCTCCAGGCCGAGCATCGACAGGGCGTAGCGCAGCGGTTCGCGCTGTAGTGTCGCAGGGTCGCGTTCCAGAGCGCTGGCCATGGCGCGATAGCCTTCGTGCAGGTTGAGGTCATCGCCGCCGTAGACGTCCAGCGTATCCTTCGGGTCAACCACCAGCAGGCTGCCGAGCATGCAGCTCAGCGCCGCTTCGCTGACCTGTCCGGTCTTGGCGATCCGGTCGACCAGTACCGCGGCCTGAAATACGCCACCCAGAGCGATCAGTTGTTCCTGAATCGGGGTCATCAACGCTTGTCCTTGCTGGTCCAGGGTTCGGCAATTTCGATCACACCGCCGCCCAGACATATTTCGCCATCGTAGAACACCACGGACTGTCCGGGTGTGACGGCCCGCTGCGGATCATCGAATGTGGCTCGGTAGCCGTCGGCGGTCTTTTCCAGTGTGCATGGCTGGTCGCCCTGACGATAACGGACTTTGGCCGTGAGTTTGCGCGGGCTGCTCAGATCAATCGGGTTGACCCAGTAGATTTCCGAAGACACCAGTGCGCGGGAAAACAGCCACGGGTGGTCGTTGCCCTGGCCAACGATCAGTTCGTTGTTGTCCAGATCCTTGACCAGCACGTACCACGGATCATCGCTGGCGTCCTTGAGGCCGCCAATCCCAAGGCCCTGGCGCTGGCCTATGGTGTGATACATCAGGCCGCTGTGACGACCGATGACTTCACCTTCGGTGGTCTTGATCTCTCCAGGCTGGGCGGGCAGGTACTGACGCAGGAAGTCGGTGAAACGGCGCTCGCCAATGAAGCAGATTCCGGTGGAGTCCTTCTTTTTGGCCGTCGCCAGGCCGTGTTTCTCAGCAATGGCACGTACTTCCGGTTTTTCCAGCTCGCCCACCGGAAACAGCGTCCGGGCGATCTGTTCGCCACCGACGGCATGCAGGAAGTAGCTTTGATCCTTGTTCGGGTCCAGGCCCTTGAGCAGTTCGGTGCGGCCATCGATATCGCGACGGCGCACGTAGTGACCAGTGGCGATCAGGTCGGCACCCAGCATCAGCGCATAGTCGAGAAACGCCTTGAACTTGATTTCCCGGTTGCAGAGGATGTCCGGGTTGGGGGTGCGCCCGGCCTTGTACTCTTCAAGGAAATGTTCGAAGACATTGTCCCAGTACTCGGCGGCGAAGTTGGCCGTGTGCAGCTTGATGCCGATCTTGTCACACACGGCCTGGGCATCTGCCAGGTCTTCGCGGGCGGTGCAATATTCCGTTCCGTCGTCTTCTTCCCAGTTCTTCATGAACAAGCCTTCCACCTGATAACCCTGCTCCATGAGCAGTACGGCGGAAACGGAAGAGTCCACGCCGCCGGACATGCCGACTATGACGCGCTTCATTTCTGAGTTCGAGGGGGCTGGATCACGCATGGGGGTTCAACGGCTGACCTGTAAAAGGACGCGATTCTATCAGGCTGAGGGCGTCGAGTCTCACGCCTTGTCGCGCAGCAGGTCGAGACTGAAATGTTCGGCATTGAGGTAATCGTCCAGGCAGCGCAGTACCAGCTCACTGCGCCAGCGCTCCTGTTGGGCCAGCAGTTCGTCGCGAGTCAGCCAGACGGCGCCAACGATGCCTTCGTCCAGCTGATATTCAGGGTTATGACGTATGGCCTTGGCGGCGAAACATATCCGCTGGTAGGTCACGCCGTTGCTCGGCGCGGTGTACAGGTAAATGCCCACCACGCTGGTCAGTTCGACATCCCAGCCGGTTTCTTCAAGAGTCTCCCGCACTGCCGCACGTTGCAGGCTCTCGTTCGGGTCGAGGTGCCCGGCGGGTTGGTTGAGTACGGCGCGTCCGCCTTTCATTTCTTCGACGAACAGGAAGCGTCCCTGATCTTCGACGATGGTGGCGACGGTAACGTGGGCTTGCCAGGTCATGGTAATGGTCTCTTTGCAGGGGATTGGGTCAGCCGTAACAGCTTATTGGTGCTCGAACTGCAGGTCATGCCTCAGGGCACTGACGCAGAAGTCCACAAAGGCTCGCACTTTGGATGAGCGACGACGGCCCTCCAAGTAAACAACGTGAACCGGTTCCGGCGTTATTTCGAACGTCTCCAGAACACACTTGAGCCTGCCTTCCTGCAGGTGATCGCGTATCTGATAGTACGGCACCTGGGTCAGCCCCCAGCCTTGTAATGCTGCGCTGATCGCCGCCTGATAAGACGTCAGGCTGAGTCTCGAGGCGACATCGACCGAATAATTATTGTCATCGATCCGGAAAAGCCATTGAGGCGGGCGTTCGGCGGTGGTGGTTGAAACCGTCGAATGCTGTCGCAAATCGTCGGGATGCTGCGGAACTCCATGCTTTTCGAGATAGGCCGGGGATGCGCAAACCATGCGCCGCACGCTACCTGTCGGGATTGCGGTCAGAGACGAATCGGGCAGGGCACCGATCCTGACGGCCACGTCGACGCCCTCATCGAGCATGGACACTACCCGGTCGACCAGAATGGCACGGATGTCCACAGCCGGAAACCGCTTGAGAAAGCTCGTCATTACGGGCACGACATGCAGCGCGCCGAACATCTGGGGTGCGGTGATCGTCAGCAGGCCGCCTGGCACTGCATGCAAGCCGCCTGCCGCGCTTTCAGCCTCATCAAGGTCGGCAAGCAGTCGGCGGCAATCAGTGGCGAAGCGCTGGCCCGCCTCGGTGAGCCGCATGTTGCGAGTGGTGCGCACCACCAACAGGATGCCCAGGCGGCTCTCCAGACTCGCGACAGCCCGGGTTACCGTGGCGGTCGACAGGCCAAAGTGGCGGGCTACCCCGGCAAAACTGGTTTGCTCGGCAAGTCCGGCAAAAAGCGTCATTTCCTGAATACGGTCCATAGGCAGCCTGCTTGCCACGAAAGATGCGAAATCGTATCAGCATTTCAGAAATTGAAAGGGTGAATTGATTTTTGCGGTAATTCTGCAATCCAGTCGCAATGACTAGGATGGCGACTCATTCATCCAGCCCGGTCAGACTCTGCTATGAAAAATTCCGGCTCAGTCGACGCTGAAAATGCCGCATCCGGTGTCAGTCGGCGCAAAGTTTTACAAGCGTCAGCGTTAGGCGCTGCTTCTGCTCTCGGGGCGTCGTTGGTGAGCGCCGCTTCTGCAAGCAATAAACCTCTATCAAGGGAAAGTGCAATGAGCATTGATGATGCCTTCCGCGTGACGTTTCACACTCAGCAGGTAGGGGACGTCAATGTGTTCTATCGCGAAGTCGGAGCCAAGGACGCCCCGGTGCTGCTGTTGCTTCATGGTTTCCCGAGTGCCAGTCACATGTTTCGTGACCTGATGCCATTGTTGGCGAGTCAGTACCGCCTGATCGCTCCCGATCTGCCCGGATTCGGTAATACCAAAGCACCACCGCGCGGGCAGTTCGATTACACATTCGAAAACCTTTACAAGGTAATCGAGGGATTCACCGAGGCGCTGGGCCTGAAGAAGTATGCGTTATACATATTCGACTATGGCGCACCGACAGGTTTGCGGCTCGCAGCGGCGAACCCGGAGAAGGTCACCGCAATTATCAGTCAGAACGGCAATGCCTACCTGGAAGGATTCAGCGATCAATGGGGCCCGTGGCAAGCCTATTGGCGCGAGCCTTCGGCAGCCAATCGCGAAGCCTGTCGCGCCTCGCTGTCACCGCAAGTCATCCGGGACTGGCAATACGGTACGGGAGCCGATCCTGAAAAGCTTTCTCCCGATGGCTGCAACCTCGACATTCTGTATATGGCGCGGCCGGGCGCAGAAGAGATCCAGCTTGATCTGATTCTCGACTACCGCAGTAACGTAGCGGCTTACCCCTCGTTTCAGGAGTACCTGCGCAAATATCAGCCACCCTTGCTGGCGGTCTGGGGCAAGCACGATCCTGCGTTCATACCTCCGGGCGCGCATGCTTTTCGCAAGGACGTTCCGGCTGCTGAAGTGCATCTGCTGGATGCAGGCCACTTTGCATTGGAAACGCACGCGCCGGAGGTCGCTGAATACATTCGCGACTTTCTTTCGCGCGCGCTGAAAAGCTGAAGGGGGCAATCATGTTCTTGAGCAGGGATCTCCCAGGCTTGCGAAATCACACCTGTAACTGAAATTTTTCATGGGTAAAAAAAATCCCCGGCAACAGGCCGGGGATTTTTTTGCGAGGCGGTGCATTTTTATGCACCGCCTCGGATTGCCTCTTACAGCGCGGCGATAGCCGCGTTGAGCGTGGCGCTTGGGCGCATGGCCTTGCTGGTGACTTCCGGGTTAGGGAAGTAGTAGCCGCCAATTTCCACCGGCTTGCCCTGAACAGCGTTCAGCTCGGCAACGATTTTTTCTTCGTTATCGGTCAGGGTTTTGGCCAAAGGCGTGAACTGTGCCTTGAGGTCTGCGTCGTCGTTTTGAGCAGCCAGTGCCTGAGCCCAGAACAGGGTCAGGTAGAAATGGCTGCCGCGGTTGTCGATGCCGCCGACCTTGCGCGAAGGCGACTTGTTGCGGTCCAGGAACTCGCCAGTGGCCTGGTCGAGGGTCTTGGACAGAACCAGCGCTTTCGGGTTGTTGTAGGCATTGCCCAGATGTTCCAGGGACGCCGCCAGAGCCAGAAACTCGCCCAGCGAATCCCAGCGCAGGAAGTTTTCCTCGACGAACTGCTGCACGTGCTTCGGAGCCGAACCACCAGCGCCGGTTTCGAACAGGCCACCGCCGTTCATCAGCGGAACGATCGACAGCATCTTCGCGCTGGTGCCCAGTTCCATGATCGGGAACAGGTCGGTCAGGTAGTCGCGCAGAACGTTACCGGTGACCGAAATGGTGTCCTTGCCTGCGCGAGTGCGTTCCAGGGTCAGCTTCATCGCGTCGACAGGTGACAGGATCTGGATATCCAGGCCCGACGTGTCGTGGTCGCCCAGGTACTTGCGCACTTTCTCGATCATCACGCTGTCATGGGCGCGAGACGAATCCAGCCAGAAGATAGCCGGGGTGTTGCTGGCGCGAGCGCGGTTGACGGCCAGTTTTACCCAATCCTGGATCGGCGCGTCCTTGGCCTGGCACATGCGCCAGATATCGCCCGCTTCGACGTTCTGTTCCATCAGCAGGTTGCCCTGGCTGTCGGTTACACGAACCACGCCATTGGTCTGGATGTGGAAGGTCTTGTCGTGGGAGCCATATTCTTCGGCTTTTTGAGCCATCAGGCCAACGTTCGGTACGCTGCCCATAGTGGTCGGGTCGAATGCGCCATTTTTCTTGCAGTCTTCGATGACCGCTTGATAGATGGTGGCGTAGCAGCGATCCGGGATCACTGCCTTGGCATCGTGCAGTTGACCGTCGGTACCCCACATCTTGCCGGAGTCACGAATCATTGCCGGCATTGAGGCGTCGACGATGACGTCGCTCGGCACGTGCAGGTTGGTGATGCCCTTGTCGGAGTTTACCATCGCCAGTTGTGGGCGAGTGGCGTAGACCGCTTCGATGTCAGCCTTGATTTCTGCCTGTTTTTCAGCAGGTAGGCTGGTGATGCGCTCGTACAGGTCGCCGATGCCGTTGTTCAGGCTGAAGCCGATCTGCTTCAGCGTGTCAGCGTGCTTGGTCAATGCATCCTTGTAGAACTCATCGACGATCTGGCCGAACATGATCGGGTCGGAGATCTTCATCATGGTGGCTTTCAGATGCACCGAGAACAGAACGCCTTGCTTGCGGGCGTCTTCGATCTCGGCGGCAATGAAGCTGCGCAGGGCTTTGGCGCTCATCACCGAGCAGTCAACGACTTCGCCAGCCTTGACGGCGGTTTTTTCCTTCAGAACGGTGGTGGTGCCGTCCTGAGCGATCAGTTCGATTTTAACGGTGTTGTCGGCTGCGATCTGGGCAGCTTTTTCGCTGCCGTAGAAGTCGCCGTTGCTCATGTGCGCAACGTGGGCCTTGGAGTCGGTAGACCAGGCGCCCATCTTGTGCGGGTGCTTGCGAGCGTAGTTCTTGACCGACAGTGGTGCGCGACGATCGGAGTTGCCTTCGCGCAACACCGGGTTCACGGCGCTGCCCTTGGTCTTGTCGTAACGTGCGCGGGTTTCTTTTTCCGCGTCAGTGGCAGGGTTTTCAGGGTAGTCGGGAATCTTGTAGCCCTGATCCTGAAGCTCCTTGATGGTCGCCTTCAATTGAGGGACCGAGGCGCTGATGTTAGGCAGCTTGATGATGTTGGCTTCTGGCGTAGTGGCCAGTTTGCCCAGCTCGGCGAGATGATCCGGCACTTGTTGATCGGCGCCAAGCGACTCCGGGAAGCTTGAAAGAACACGGCCCGCCAGGGAGATGTCGCGCGTTTCCACGTCGATATCGGAGGAGGCTGTGAAAGCTTCGATAATAGGCAGCAGCGAATAGGTGGCGAGGGCCGGAGCTTCGTCGGTGAAGGTGTAGATGATCTTCGAGCGGTTGGACATTCGTATTAACTCTCTGTTTTGCTGAGCATGCACAAAATCTCGATACGCGCAGGGTATGCACTCTTGCCCACGGTTCGGCCATGGGCCCAGGTCGAGGTTCATTCGCGGTGATGTTGGGTGCATCAGTCGAGCGTCAAGCTGTCAGGCCAGGTAGCGACCCGACGCATAGGAAGGTTGAGGGTCTGATTTCAGACGGGTCAGCCTTTATGACTCTTCGGTCACGGCGCGAGTATATCAAACCATTGGCGCGAGGCATTAATGCTATGCGTGCTATCGAATAATGAACATCCGCCGTTGGTCGAACGACCGGGATGTCTACGAGGTGTCAATCAGGCGTCAAGAGGCGGGATCTGGCGGAGGAGTGGGGCGCTGGTGGCTCTGTCATGGATTGACGTTTGCAGCTCGCCCGGCATTGCAGTAGGGGCATCCGCGGTGCAATAACCGCTAATTCGATACCCTTTGGAGTCGCATCGGTTCAAGTTACCAAAGCTGCGGTTTCTCAAGGTCCGGCACAGGCTCATTGCGTGTTTCTGATTATTCAGTTAGCTGGCTCGAAAGGCCATTGGTCAGCTGTCAGGCTGTTTCCATGGAGCATTTCAAGCGTGTGCATGTTCAGGTTCATGCTCAGACGCAGCATGGGTTTCCTTAACAGGCTCACCTGGTTTAGCCAGCAATGACGCGATATTCACGGCATGCAGCCCTTTTGGCCCCTGAATGATTTCAAAACTGACCGGCTGGCCGGCTTTGAGGGTCTTGTAACCTTCCATCTGGATGGTCGAAAAATGGGCGAACAAGTCGTCATCCGGCTTGCCGTCTTCGATTATGAATCCATAACCTTTTGCATTGTTGAACCACTTGACTTTTCCGCTAAGCATCGCCATATCCCTCTGCAAAGGACTCCGTCAGGAGTATCATCCACTTCAATCCGCCTACCCAAAAATTTTGGTTGACTGCGCGGACCCTTTTTACCCAATGTGGGCTCTATTGTTTGTAACACCGTTTAGCTGATAGTCAAGGTCATGTGGCGGTCTGTTTGAAAAGCGTCCAGACTGCGACTGACAGCTCAATCCGCCCTCAAACGAACATTTCTTTCCATGCATGCATTTAGCAAGATTCGACTAACATTCAATCAGGACAGTCCGCAGTCGCACGAGGACGACGCGGCAGGCATCGCGGTGCAGGACGCCAAGCCGACCCTGCAGGCGCCACCGATGTACAAGGTGGTTTTATTCAACGATGACTACACCCCGATGGATTTCGTCGTAGAAGTACTCGAGGTGTTTTTTAACCTGAATCGTGAGCTGGCCACCAAAGTCATGCTGGCCGTCCATACAGAGGGACGGGCAGTCTGCGGATTGTTTACCCGCGACATCGCCGAGACCAAGGCAATGCAGGTCAATCAATACGCCAGGGAGAGCCAGCATCCGCTACTCTGTGAGATCGAGAAGGACGGTTAAACGCCGACCACTTGGGTATGAGGTGAAGCTATGTTAAACCGTGAGCTCGAAGTCACCCTCAATCTTGCCTTCAAGGAGGCACGTTCGAAGCGTCATGAGTTCATGACGGTCGAGCACCTCCTGCTGGCTCTATTGGATAATGAGGCTGCAGCCACTGTTCTGCGTGCCTGCGGCGCAAACCTCGATAAACTCAAGCATGATCTGCAGGAGTTCATCGACTCCACCACTCCGCTGATCCCCGTCCACGACGAGGATCGCGAGACACAACCGACTCTCGGGTTTCAGCGCGTGCTGCAACGGGCAGTTTTCCACGTGCAGAGCTCCGGCAAGCGCGAAGTAACCGGCGCCAACGTGCTGGTTGCAATTTTCAGTGAGCAGGAAAGCCAGGCCGTGTTTCTGCTCAAGCAGCAGAGCGTGGCCCGGATTGATGTCGTCAACTATATCGCCCACGGTATCTCCAAGGTTCCGGGGCATGGCGAACACTCTTCTGAAGGTGAACAGGATATGCAGGACGACGAGGGCGGTGAAGCATCTTCCTCAGGCAATCCTCTGGATGCCTATGCCAGCAATCTGAACGAATTGGCGCGCCAGGGGCGCATCGATCCGCTGGTCGGTCGCGAAAGCGAAGTCGAGCGCGTAGCTCAGATTCTGGCTCGTCGTCGTAAGAACAACCCGTTGCTGGTCGGTGAGGCTGGGGTGGGTAAAACGGCTATTGCCGAAGGCCTGGCCAAGCGTATCGTGGACAATCAGGTTCCTGATTTGCTCGCCAGCAGCGTTGTCTACTCGCTTGATCTGGGTGCCCTGCTGGCCGGGACCAAATACCGCGGCGATTTCGAGAAGCGTTTCAAAGCGTTGCTCAATGAGCTGCGCAAGCGTCCTCAGGCGATCCTGTTCATTGACGAGATCCACACCATCATTGGTGCTGGTGCGGCATCAGGCGGGGTGATGGATGCCTCCAACCTGCTAAAACCGTTGCTGTCGTCTGGCGAGATCCGTTGCATCGGCTCCACGACCTTTCAGGAGTTTCGCGGGATTTTCGAAAAAGACCGCGCCTTGGCGCGTCGCTTTCAGAAAGTCGATGTGTCCGAGCCTTCGGTCGAAGACACCATCGGCATCCTTCGTGGCCTGAAAAGCCGTTTCGAGCAGCATCACAGCATCGAGTACAGTGACGAAGCGCTGCGCGCCGCAGCTGAGCTTGCGTCGCGTTACATCAATGACCGTCATATGCCCGACAAGGCGATCGATGTTATTGATGAAGCCGGTGCCTACCAGCGTCTGCAGCCTGTCGAGCAGCGCGTCAAGCGCATCGATGTGCCTCAGGTCGAAGACATCGTCGCCAAGATCGCGCGTATTCCGCCAAAACACGTCAACAGTTCGGACAAGGAGCTGCTGCGTAACCTGGAGCGCGATCTGAAGCTCACCGTGTTTGGTCAGGATGCAGCCATTGACTCGTTGTCTACGGCGATCAAGCTTTCGCGTGCAGGCCTCAAGTCGCCTGACAAGCCGGTCGGTTCGTTCCTGTTCGCAGGCCCTACCGGTGTCGGCAAGACCGAAGCCGCTCGCCAGTTGGCCAAGGCGTTGGGTGTCGAGCTGATTCGTTTCGACATGTCCGAGTACATGGAGCGGCATACCGTTTCCCGTCTGATCGGCGCGCCTCCGGGCTACGTCGGTTTCGATCAGGGCGGTCTTTTGACCGAAGCCATCACTCGTCAACCGCATTGCGTGCTGCTGCTCGATGAAATCGAAAAGGCTCACCCGGAAGTCTTCAACCTGCTTTTGCAGGTGATGGACCACGGTACGCTGACCGATAACAATGGGCGCAAGGCAGATTTCCGCAATGTGATCGTGATCATGACCACCAATGCCGGGGCTGAGTCCGCCGCGCGTGCTTCGATCGGTTTCACGCATCAGGACCACTCGTCTGATGCGATGGAAGTGATCAAGAAGAGCTTCACGCCGGAGTTCCGCAACCGTCTGGACACCATCATTCAGTTTGGCCGTCTCAGCCACGAAGTCATCAAGAGCGTGGTCGACAAGTTCCTTACCGAGCTTCAGGCCCAGCTGGAAGACAAGCGCGTACTGCTCGAAGTGTCCGAGGCGGCGAGAAGCTGGCTGGCGCAGGGTGGTTACGATGCGGCGATGGGTGCCAGACCGATGGCTCGCCTGATTCAGGACAAGATCAAGCGGCCACTGGCCGAAGAGATCCTGTTCGGCGAATTGTCAGAGCACGGTGGTGTGGTTCACATCGATATCAAGGATGGCGAGATTACCTTCGACTTCGAAACCACAGCAGAAATGGCCTGACGCCGAAGCCTCGCTCCGCATCGTGAATGGATGCGGGGCAGGCCGAGGTACCTGGTTGTACGAAACAGGCAAACAAAAACGCCCGGCTTATGCCGGGCGTTTTCGTCAATGCCTGTTTAACGAGCGCGGTAGGTGATGCGCCCTTTGCTCAGGTCATAGGGCGTCAGTTCTACACGCACTTTGTCACCGGTCAGAATACGGATGTAATTCTTGCGCATCTTGCCGGAGATATGCGCGGTTACGACGTGCCCGTTTTCCAACTCCACGCGGAACATGGTGTTGGGCAGGGTGTCGACGACAGTGCCTTCCATTTCGAAGCTGTCTTCTTTCGACATGCAGTAAAGCCCTCGGTATACAAATGAGTGGCCCGGTGCAAGTGGCGCCAGGCAAAAGCGGCGTGCATTGTGCCCGAAAAAACCAGTTTAAGCCAAGGGGTTCAATACAGAGTGACCCATCTTTGATTGGTAAGTAGCTCAATGGGCCGATATTGGGTCTTGTAATTCATCTTTTTGCAGTTTTTGATCCAGTAACCCAGGTACACCGCCTGCAGTTGAAGTCTGGCGGCTTCGGCGATCTGCCATAAAATCGCGTAACGGCCCAGACTGCGGCGCTCTTCATCAGGTTCGTAGAACGTGTAGACCGCAGAAAGGCCGTTGGGCAAAAGGTCGGTGACCGCAACTGCCAGCAGGCGTTGATCGACGCGGAATTCGTAAAAACGCGAAAAGGGCAGGTCGCGAACCAGAAATGTCGAAAACTGTTCGCGGCTGGGTGGAAACATGTCGCCATCAGCGTGCCGTTGTTCTATGTAGCGCTGATAAAGATCGAAATATTCCTCGGTGAAGGCCGGTCTGGCGCTTTGTACCTGAATATCGGCATTACGTTTCAATATGCGTTTTTGCTGCCTGTCGGGTGCGAAAAGGTTCACAGGAATGCGCGCGGGCACGCAAGCGCTGCAGTTCTGGCAGTGGGGGCGGTAAAGATGATCGCCGCTACGGCGAAAGCCCATGTCCGAGAGGTCGGCGTAGACCTGCACATCCATTGGCTGGCTGGGGTCCAGAAACAGGGTAGTCGCCTGTTCTTCAGGCAGGTAACTGCAGGTGTGCGGTTGAGTGGCATAAAACTTCAGCCTCGCCAGCTCTGTCATGGTCGTCGCCTAATGGTAAATCCCTACCCATGAGTGTATGCCAGCCTGTCAAACTCGCCTAGATGACCAGTCGGCACCGGTCGGTTGATCAAGGTGGCGAGACAGATAGTCGGCAAAAGTCTGCCGGGGAATCGAGCGTGCGCCGAAGCTGTGAAGGTGTTGGGTCGGCATCTGGCAATCGATCAATACAAAACCCCAGTCAGTCAGGTGCTGCACTAGTGTGGCGAATCCGACTTTGGAAGCGTTGTCTGCACGACTGAACATTGACTCTCCGAAGAACAACTGGCCCATTGCCAGGCCATACAGCCCGCCGACCAGCTCATCTTGATCCCAGACCTCGACGCTGTGCGCATGACCACGTCGGTGCAGCTCGAGATAGGCATCCTGCATCGAGCCGGTAATCCAGGTTTCATTGGCGTAACTGCGGGGCGCGGCGCAGGCCTTGATCACGCTCGCGAAATCCCGGTCGAAGGTCACTCGATAGCGAGACTGGCGCAACATTTTGCCGAGGCTGCGCGAAACATGCAGCTCTTCGGGAAACAGCACGGTACGCGGATCGGGAGACCACCAGAGAATCGGCTGGCCGTCCTGAAACCATGGAAAGCAGCCGTGCCGGTAGGCATTGATCAGACGATCGGCCGACAGGTCTCCACCGGCGGCGAGCAAGCCGTTAGGCTCGCGGAGGGCTTTTTCCAGTGGCGGGAAATCTAGGCTGTTGCGGTTCAACCAGGTCAGCATGGCATCACAACTTTGCGGAAGGGGAGGGCGCACCGGCCAGTAAGTGCAACTCTGTGCGGCAGGCGTGGTCACAAGCGGTTGTCATTATGGCGCGTACCTGGCACATACGGTAGGGCAAGGGCGCGGCGATGATGGTGCAGCCCTTGAAGTTGTGGGCGGTTGATAGAAACACGTCATAAGCCTTTGTCACAAAACGGAATGCATGCTCAAATTGAACATCATCAGCGAACATGAAAGCATGTCCCGCATTGCGGAACTGTCTGAAGTCGGTCTGACGTGTTTTCGTACAGACCCAAGCGCCTGTAAAGCCGTACAATGCCTGCTTTGGGCGTTATCATTCAAACGTCTGTCGAACGGGCTTCCCGGTGTCTGCTATCCCTGTTCATGCGGGAGCATTCAGCGCCGTCCGACAGCCGTTTCTGGTCAATCAACGAGATGTTCGCGCTACAGCGCAGGAATTAAAGCGTTTTGAAGAAATCCACCCCAGCACCCAGCGCTGTTCCGCTTTGGCGGCAGCAATTGCACTACCGGCTCAAGGAAGGGGCCCTGATCGCCTTTGGCGCCCTGTGCCTGTACCTGATAATGGCATTGTTGACCTACGATCAGAGTGATCCCGGCTGGAGCCACACCAGCAGTAACGCCGCGCAGGTGCAGAACGCTGCGGGGCGTGCCGGTGCCTTCTGTGCCGACATCCTGTTCATGATCCTGGGCTATTTCGCCTATATCTTCCCGCTGCTGCTGGCAATCAAGGCCTGGCAGGTGTTTCGTCATCGTCACGAACCCTGGCAGTGGAGCGGCTGGCTCTTCTCCTGGCGTCTGATCGGGCTGGTATTCCTGATACTGGCGGGCGCGGCGCTGGCGCACATTCATTTCCACTTCTCGGCCGGCTTCCCAGGCTCGGCGGGCGGTGTGTTGGGCGAAGTGCTCGGCGATCTGGCCAAGAAAGCCCTGAACATCCAGGGCAGCACCTTGCTGTTCATCGCCCTGTTTCTATTCGGTCTGACAGTGTTTACCGACCTGTCGTGGTTCAAGGTCATGGACGTCACCGGCAAGATCACACTTGACCTGTTCGAATTGTTCCAGGGGGCGGCGAACCGCTGGTGGACCGCCCGTGCCGAGCGCAAGCAGATGGTTGCGCAGTTGCGTGAGGTCGACATGCGCGTCAACGATGTGGTCGCGCCCGTTGCACCTGACCGTCGCGAGCAGGCCAAGGCCAAAGAGCGCCTGATGGAGCGCGAAGTATCGCTGAGCAAACACATGACCGAGCGCGAAAAACACGTGCCTGCGGTTATTGCGCCAGCCCCTTCAAAGCCTGCAGAACCGAGCAAGCGGGTCATGAAGGAAAAACAGGCCCCGCTGTTCGTTGACAGCGCAGTCGAAGGCACCTTGCCGCCCATCTCCATCCTTGATCCGGCAGAAAAGAAGCAGCTCAACTATTCGCCAGAGTCCTTGGCGGCGGTCGGTCATTTGCTGGAAATCAAACTCAAGGAATTTGGTGTCGAGGTCTCGGTTGACTCCATCCATCCCGGTCCGGTCATTACCCGTTACGAGATTCAGCCGGCCGCTGGCGTCAAGGTCAGTCGCATTGCCAACCTCGCCAAGGACCTCGCCCGCTCACTGGCGGTTACCAGCGTGCGTGTGGTTGAGGTGATCCCGGGCAAGACCACTGTCGGTATCGAGATCCCCAACGAAGACCGCCAGATCGTGCGCTTCTCCGAGGTGCTGTCGACCCCTGAATACGATAATGCCAAGTCGCCTGTTACCTTGGCGCTGGGCCACGACATCGGCGGCAAGCCGGTGATTACCGACCTGGCCAAGATGCCCCACTTGCTGGTGGCCGGTACGACCGGTTCCGGTAAGTCGGTTGGTGTGAACGCCATGATCCTGTCGATCCTGTTCAAGTCCGGCCCGGAAGACGCCAAGCTGATCATGATCGACCCGAAGATGCTTGAGCTGTCCATCTACGAAGGCATTCCGCACCTGTTGTGTCCGGTCGTCACCGACATGAAGGACGCTGCCAACGCCTTGCGCTGGAGCGTTGCCGAGATGGAGCGCCGTTACAAGCTGATGGCGAAAATGGGTGTGCGTAACCTTTCGGGCTTCAACCAGAAGGTCAAGGATGCGCAGGACGCCGGGGAGCCACTTGCCGATCCGCTGTACAAGCGGGAAAGCATTCATGACGAAGCGCCGTTGCTGAGCAAGCTGCCGACCATCGTCGTGGTGGTGGATGAATTCGCCGACATGATGATGATCGTCGGCAAGAAGGTCGAAGAGCTGATCGCCCGTATCGCCCAGAAGGCTCGTGCGGCAGGTATCCACCTGATCCTCGCGACACAGCGTCCTTCGGTGGATGTGATTACCGGTCTGATCAAGGCCAACATCCCGACGCGCATGGCGTTTCAGGTGTCGAGCAAGATCGATTCCCGGACCATCATCGATCAGGGCGGTGCCGAACAACTGTTGGGCCACGGCGACATGCTGTACATGCCGCCGGGCACCAGCCTGCCGATTCGCGTACACGGCGCGTTTGTTTCCGACGAGGAAGTGCATCGCGTGGTAGAGGCCTGGAAACTGCGTGGTTCGCCTGACTACAACGACGATATTCTCGCCGGTGTGGAAGAGCCCGGCAGCGGCTTTGATGGCGGTGGCGGCGAAGGCAGTGAAGACAGCGAAAGCGACGCGCTTTACGATGAGGCGGTCAAGTTTGTACTCGAAAGCCGTCGTGCATCGATTTCCGCCGTGCAGCGCAAGCTGAAGATCGGCTACAACCGCGCAGCGCGCATGATCGAAGCAATGGAAATGGCTGGCGTCGTGACCTCCATGAATACCAACGGCTCGCGTGAAGTTCTGGCTCCAGGACCGGTGCGCGACTGATTTTTATCACCCCGAACTGCGGCGGCAGCGTGCCAGGCACGCTGCCGCATCATCATCGACTTCAAAGAGGAATCCCATGCGTCTTATCCGCATGCTGTTGGCCACCGCACTGACCTTCTCCGTGATGTCCGCCCATGCCGACAGCAAGGACGTGGCTCGCCTGACCCAGTTGCTGGAGAAATCCCAGACCCTGACCGCACGCTTCTCGCAATTGACGCTGGACGGTGGCGGCACGCAATTGCAAGAGACTACGGGCGAAATGACGTTGCAGCGTCCAGGCCTGTTCAACTGGCACACCGATGCGCCACAGGAGCAGTTGATGGTTTCCGACGGCAAGAAAGTGTCGTTGTGGGACCCTGATCTGGAGCAGGTCACCATCAAGAAACTCGATCAGCGCCTGACCCAGACCCCAGCCTTGCTGCTGTCCGGTGACGTGTCGAAGATCAGCGAAAGCTTCGATATCACGGCGAAAGAGGCGGGTGGCGTGATCGATTTCGTGCTCAAGCCCAAGACCAAGGACACCCTGTTCGACAGCCTGCGCCTGTCGTTTCGCAACGGTATCATCAACGACATGCAGTTGATCGATAGCGTGGGTCAGCGCACCAATATCCTGTTCACCGGCGTCAAGGCCAACGAGCCTGTTGCGGCCAGCAAGTTTCAGTTCCAGATTCCCAAGGGTGCTGATGTCATTCAAGAGTAAAAGGGTTAATTCCTGATCATGGATCTGTTCAGCCGCGAACCGATAGCTCAGCCCCTGGCTGCACGTTTGCGTGCTACCAATCTGGATGAATACGTCGGTCAGGAACACGTGCTTGCCCACGGCAAGCCTCTGCGTGAGGCGCTGGAGCAGGGCGCGCTGCATTCAATGATTTTCTGGGGCCCGCCCGGTGTGGGCAAGACCACCCTGGCGAGGCTGCTGGCCAAGGTTTCGGACGCGCATTTCGAGACTGTTTCCGCCGTTCTGGCGGGGGTCAAGGAAATCCGTCAGGCAGTGGAAGTCGCCAGGCAGCAGGCCGGGCAATATGGCAAACGCACGATTCTGTTCGTCGACGAAGTGCACCGCTTCAACAAGTCGCAACAGGATGCGTTCCTGCCTTATGTCGAAGATGGCACGCTGATTTTTATCGGCGCCACTACCGAAAATCCTTCGTTCGAACTCAATAATGCCTTGTTGTCCCGGGCCCGTGTCTATGTGCTCAAAAGCCTGGACGAGGCAGCGCTGCGCAAACTGGTCAATCGTGCCCTGACCGAAGAGCGCGGGCTGGGCAAGCGCCAACTGACCCTAAGCGATGAAGGTTTCACGATTCTCATGGCCGCCGCTGATGGCGATGGTCGGCGCATGCTCAATCTGCTCGAAAACGCCTCCGATCTTGCCGAAGACGGCAGCGAGATCGATGTCGAACTGCTGCAGAGCCTGCTCGGTGACAGCCGACGCCGCTTCGACAAGGGCGGTGAGGCGTTCTATGACCAGATATCGGCCTTGCACAAGTCAATACGTGGGTCCGACCCCGACGCAGCCCTGTACTGGTTTGCCCGGATGATCGACGGCGGCTGCGATCCGCTGTATCTGGCGCGTCGCGTGGTGCGCATGGCCAGTGAAGATATCGGCAATGCAGATCCGCGCGCCTTGCCGCTGTGCATGTCGGCCTGGGACGTTCAGGAGCGTCTGGGCAGCCCCGAGGGCGAACTGGCGGTGGCACAGGCCATCGTCTATCTGGCCTGTGCGCCAAAAAGCAACGCGGTCTACATGGCCTTCAAGGCAGCAATGCGCGAAGCTGGCGAGCATGGCTCGCTGGAGGTGCCGCTGCACTTGCGCAATGCGCCGACCAAGCTGATGAAGCAGCTCGGTTATGGCGAAGAATACCGTTATGCCCATGACGAGCCTGAAGCCTATGCGGCTGGCGAAGACTACTTTCCGGACGAGCTGGAGCCACGGCAGTATTACCAGCCTGTACCTCGCGGTCTGGAACTCAAGATCGGTGAAAAGCTCAGGCATCTGAGCGCATTGGACGATGCCAGTCCCCGCCAACGGAGAAAGTGATGATTCAGACCATTCTTGCGGTGTCGATTGCCGGGATCGCTGGTACATTATTGCGCTTTGCGACTGGTACCTGGGTAAGCGCCAACTGGCCACGTTATTTTTACGCGGCGACGCTTGCGGTCAACATCGTAGGGTGCCTGATAATCGGCGTACTGTATGGCTTGTTTCTGCTGCGCCCGGAAGTGCCCATCGAAATTCGTGCCGGCTTGATTGTCGGCTTTGTAGGCGGTCTGACGACCTTTTCATCCTTTTCACTGGATACGCTGCGCCTGCTGGAAAGCGGGCAAGTACCGCTGGCCCTTGGTTATGCCGGTATCAGCGTATTCGGCGGGCTGCTCGCAACCTGGGTTGGCCTGTCCCTGACCAGACTTTGATAGACGAGAGAACGATATGCTCGATTCCAAACTGTTACGTACTCAACTTCAGGACGTAGCGGATCGCCTGGCTTCCCGTGGCTTCACACTGGATGTGGCGCGCATTGAATCGCTGGAAGCCCAGCGCAAGGTGGTGCAGACCCGCACCGAACAGCTGCAGGCCGAGCGCAATGCACGTTCCAAATCCATCGGTCAGGCCAAACAGCGTGGCGAAGACATCGCGCCGTTGATGGCTGATGTCGAGCGCATGGGCAACGAGCTGAGCGAAGGCAAGGTCGAGCTGGATGGCATTCAGGCCGAGCTGGATGCGCTGGTGCTGAGCATTCCGAACCTGCCTCACGAATCGGTGCCGGTCGGTGCTGACGAAGAAGGCAACGTCGAAGTGCGTCGCTGGGGTACGCCGACTGCCTTCGATTTCGAGGTCAAGGATCACGTTGCTCTGGGCGAGAAGTTCGGCTGGCTGGACTTCGAGACCGCTGCCAAGCTGTCCGGTGCGCGTTTTGCGTTGCTGCGTGGCCCAATCGCGCGCCTGCACCGTGCGCTGGCGCAGTTCATGATCAATCTGCATATCAACGAACACGGCTACGAAGAGACCTACACGCCTTATCTGGTGCAGGCACCTGCGTTGCAGGGTACAGGCCAGTTGCCCAAGTTCGAGGAAGACCTGTTCAAGATCACCCGCGAAGGCGAAGCCGATCTGTACCTGATTCCGACCGCGGAAGTGTCGCTGACCAATATCGTGTCGGGTGAAATTCTCGATGCCAAACAGCTGCCTCTCAAGTTTGTTGCCCATACCCCTTGCTTCCGTAGCGAAGCGGGTGCGTCGGGTCGTGACACGCGTGGCATGATCCGCCAGCACCAGTTCGACAAGGTCGAGATGGTTCAGATCGTTGCGCCTGAAGACTCCATGGCTGCGCTTGAATCGCTGACCGGCAACGCCGAGCGCGTTCTGCAATTGCTGGAACTGCCGTACCGTACGCTGGCGCTGTGCACCGGCGACATGGGTTTCAGTGCCGTGAAGACCTACGATCTGGAAGTGTGGATTCCGAGCCAGGACAAGTATCGCGAAATCTCTTCGTGCTCCAACTGCGGTGATTTCCAGGCGCGCCGCATGCAGGCCCGCTGGCGCAATCCGGAAACCGGCAAGCCGGAACTGGTCCACACCCTCAACGGGTCGGGGCTGGCGGTGGGTCGTACATTGGTGGCGGTGCTGGAAAACTACCAGCAGGCGGACGGGTCGATTCGCGTGCCTGAGGTGCTCAAGCCTTACATGGGCGGCCTTGAGGTCATCGGTTAAATGGAATTTCTGCCGCTGTTCCATAACCTGCGTGGCAGCCGGGTGCTGGTGGTCGGCGGTGGTGAAATTGCCTTGCGCAAATCACGCCTGATTGCCGACGCTGGCGCAGTGCTGCGCGTGGTTGCGCCAGAAATCGAGGCCCAACTGAGTGAGCTGGTCGTCCAGAGCGGCGGTGAGATGATCCTGCGCGGCTACAGCGAAAGCGATCTTGATGGTTGTGTGCTGATTATTGCCGCGACGGATGACGAGCCGCTCAACGCCCAGGTTTCCCATGACGCCCGGCTGCGCTGCGTTCCGGTCAATGTGGTGGACGCCCCGGCGTTGTGTACGGTTATCTTTCCGGCCATTGTCGACCGCTCGCCATTGGTGATCGCTGTGTCCAGTGGCGGCGACGCGCCGGTGCTGGCACGTTTGATCCGTGCCAAGCTGGAAACCTGGATTCCCTCCACCTACGGGCAACTCGCCGGGCTGGCTGCGCGCTTTCGCAATCAGGTCAAAGGTCTGTTTCCGAATGTGCAGCAACGCCGAGCGTTCTGGGAAGATGTTTTTCAGGGTGCCATTGCTGATCGCCAACTGGCCGGGCAGGGGGCCGAGGCCGAGCGTCTGCTGATCGCCAAGATCGCTGGCGAGCCACCGCCGGAGACCGGCGAGGTGTATCTGGTCGGTGCTGGCCCCGGTGATCCTGACTTGCTGACTTTCCGGGCCTTGCGCCTGATGCAGCAAGCGGATGTGGTGCTGTATGACCGCCTTGTCGCGCCTACGATTCTGGACCTGTGCCGTCGCGATGCCGAGCGTGTCTATGTCGGCAAGCGTCGTGCGGAGCATGCTGTTCCGCAGGAACAGATCAACCAGCAACTGGTTGCACTGGCCAAGCAAGGCAAGCGAGTGGTGCGCCTCAAGGGCGGCGATCCGTTTATCTTTGGCCGTGGCGGCGAGGAAATCGAAGAGCTGGCTGCGCATGGCATTCCGTTTCAGGTGGTTCCGGGTATTACCGCCGCCAGTGGTTGCGCGGCGTATGCCGGTATACCGCTGACGCACCGTGATCACGCACAGTCTGTGCGTTTCATTACCGGTCACTTGAAAAACGGCACCACAGACCTGCCTTGGTCCGACCTGGTTGCGCCTGCTCAGACGCTGGTGTTTTACATGGGGCTGATCGGTTTGCCGGTCATCTGTGAAGAACTGATCAGGCATGGTCGCTCTGCAGACACGCCTGCTGCGCTGGTTCAGCAGGGCACGACGGTCAATCAGCGTGTGTTCACCGGGACTCTGGCCAATCTGCCGCAACTGGTCGCCGAGCATGAGGTGCATGCGCCGACGCTGGTGATCATCGGCGAAGTGGTCAAGTTGCGTGAAAAGCTGGCATGGTTCGAAGGGGCACAGGCGACGGTCTGAAGCCGATATTGGATAGCCCGTTCGGGCTATCCATCCTTTTTCGCCAATTTGTCAATTGCTCCAGACACCCTCACCGGACAGCCGCTCCCGGTCGTGACCTGCCTGCAGATCAAGCGCTGGACCCTTGGGTATGATGCCGGTCGGGTTGATGGTGCGATGGCTCGCGTAGTAGTGGCCCTTGATGTGCTCGAAGTTCACGGTCTCCGCGATACCTGGCCATTGGTACAACTCACGTAGCCAATTGCTAAGGTTCGGGTAATCCGCGATGCGCCGCAGGTTGCACTTGAAGTGGCTGTAATACACCGCATCGAAGCGCACGATGGTGGTGAACAGGCGTATGTCGGCTTCGGTGAGGTGCGTCCCTGTCAGGTAACGCTTTTCTCCGAGCAGGTTTTCCAGCACGTCCAGTTCGGCAAACACATCATTGAACGCATCTTCGTAAGCCCCCTGTGAGGTGGCGAACCCGGCCCTGTAGACACCGTTGTTGACGTTCGGATAAATCTGCTCGTTGAGCTCGTCGATGCTCGCCCGCAAGGCTTGCGGATAAAAGTCCAGCGTGTTGCCGGTCAGTTCGTCGAATGCGCCATTGAACATGCGGATGATTTCCGCAGACTCGTTGCTGACGATGCATTGCTGCTGTTTGTCCCACAGCACCGGAACCGTCACGCGGCCGGTATAACGAGGGTCATCGGCGGTATAGCGTTGGTGAAAGAACTGGAAGTCATCCAGCGCATCGCCGCTGGAGCCTTTCTGCTTATCGAAAGTCCAGCCATTTTCCAGCATCAGCCAACTGACCACTGAAACGCCGATCAGGTTTTCCAGTCCCTTGAGCTTGCGTACGATCAGTGTGCGGTGTGCCCACGGGCATGCCAGTGAGACATACAAGTGGTAGCGGCCGGCCTGTGCAGCAAAACCGCCCTCACCAGATGGCCCCGCTTGTCCGTCGGCTGTGACCCAGTTGCGTCGTTGCGCATTTTCACGCTGAAAGGCGCCATCTTTGCTGCTTTCGTACCACTGGTCTTGCCAGTGTCCTTCGACCAGAAGGCCCATGTCTGACTCCCATTTCCAGGTTATAGAGCTTGGAGGTCAGCCAGGGCGCATCGGTTCGACCTAAAACGCGCAAGATTATAGGGGCTGGTGATCGTCACAGCCGATAGGTCAAAGGCTCTTGTCGCGGCGATCCCAGAACACTCGGGCTTGCTCGAACGCTTCGTCGCGAGCGACACCCAGGCCGCGCAGGGCAAGCGCGATGGTCGATATCAACGCCAGTTGCGGGTAGCTGTCTTCGATTTCCCCGCGCCACAAGGCCAACAGTTGCTGCGGGTCGAGTGTCGCCGGTTTTACGTGACGGCGCGGCGAGAGCGCTGGCCACTCCTCGTCCCAAGGCTGACCGCCAGTGGTGCCGTACAAATGGCTGACGGTGTCCGGGTTGATCTCGATTTCGCCGCCATCTCCCTTGACCACAATGGCGTTGTCGCCCAGCAGGCTGCTGGCGTCGCGATGCACGCTCTGATAGCCCGGATGAAAGATGCTTTGCAGGCCGCAACGGGCCTGAAGCGGGTTGAGAATGCGTGCCAGAGAATGAATGGGGGAGCGCAGGCCCAGCGTGTTGCGCAGATCAATCATGCGTTGTAGCTGTGGTGCCCAGTCCCCTAGCGGAATGAACGCTATATTGCCTTGCTCAAGCGAGGTTTCGACTGCTGACCAGTTGCGGCACAGGGGAATATTCAGCAGGTCGAGCAATTGTTCGGTGTACAGACGTCCCGCAGTATGGGCACCGCCGCCGTGCAGAAGGATCTTCACGCCGTTTTGCGCCAGACACTTGGCCGTCAGCAAGTACCACGGCAGATGACGCTTTTTCCCTGCGTAGGTCGGCCAGTCGATATCGACCTGAATCGCCGGCGCATTCAGGCGTTCGCGCACCGCTTCGGTAAACCCCGCCAGTTCCTCAGGGCTTTCTTCCTTATGGCGCAGCAGCATCAGAAAAGCCCCGAGCTGGGTGTCCTCGACTTTTTCATCGAGCAACATGCCCATGGCCTCTCGCGCTTCTTCGCGCGTCAGGTTGCGCGCACCGCGTTTGCCTTTGCCCAGAATGCGCACAAATGTCGCAAAGGGATGTTCTTCAGGTGTTTCGGTAACAAGCGCGGCGTAATCGTTCATATGCAATTGGTCGGTTTAGGCAGGCCCGCCAGCTTGGCGGCGAGTTTGGCGGGAGTGCCGTTGAACAGGCGGTTGAGGTGCATGCTGTTGCCTTTTTCCGTACCCAGCTTCAGTGCGGTGTATTTGATCAGCGGCCGAGTAGCCGGCGAAAGCTGAAACTCGGCGTAGAAATCCCGCAGCAACTGGAGGATTTCAATGTGCTCGGCACTCAGGGCGATACCTTCCTCAGCGGACAGGGCGTGGGCGACGTCAAGCGACCAGTTGTTGAGGTCCTGCAGAAAACCATCCTTGTCCAGTTCGATGCTGTGCCCGTCAATCGTCAACTGTTTCATAGCCAGGTATTGACCTTGTCGAAGCGTAAGGACAGTTCCACGAAGGCAGGGTAGTCGATGCTGTTTACTCCGACGGGCAGTGGCAGATTGCGTGCCTTGATGTCTTCATCAAGTACAAACAACTGCAATGAATCGACCAGGGGCTGTAGGGATTTCAATGGTGCGCATGACGGCGTCAGTGCATAAGTAGCGTCGCCACAGAGCAATACACCGTCGTCACGGCCCAGCAGGCGCAGGCAGCTGTCCAGTCGGGTGTCGGCAAAAGGCGAATGGGAGAGAACGTGCAAAGTAGCCATCAGATCGTAATCACCTCGTCGTAGCGGTCAAAGAGTGCCGACAATTCGGAGCGTGTGTACAACTGACTGATTTCTTCGCTCAATGCGCTGGCAGGGATGCCGCGCTCGGTCAGGCTTTGTCCGCAGGCATAAAGGTCTTCAACGCCGAACATCGACAGGGCCTTGAGGTTTGCGGTCAGGTCTTTCTGTTGCAGGGCACCGGGCAGTTGCTGCGGCGACAACTGGAAAACCCCGTCATCCAGAAACAGCAGGCCGACCGACAGATCGAATGCACCACCCGCCAGCACGATGTCCAGTGCTTCACGGGCACCGGGGCCGGACCACGGCGACTGACGGCTGACTACCAATAATGATCTGGGCATGTCACGGCCCTCCAAAGCAGATCAAACGATCAGCCGATTGCACGGCATCGTGCAACTGCCCCAGCCCGGACAATTCCCAAGGCTCGCGCAGATTCGCCGCTGGCCGCTGATAACGCTCGGCCTCTTGGGCATCAAGCACGCCACGACGCAGCCCGGCGGCGATGCACACCACGCCATCCAGGTGGTGTTCGGCGATGAAGTCACGCCATTGCAGGGCCATATCCTGCTCATCCTGAGGCGTCACGACATTGGCCGAGGCGCTGTGTACGCCGTCCTGATAAAAAAACAACCGGACGATCTCATGTCCGCCTGCGAGTACGGCTTTGGCGAACAGCAAGGCTCTTCGCGAGGAGGGCGCATGGGCGGCGGAAAAAAGTGAGATGGCGAATTTCATGATCGGCTCTGCCAACAAAACATCCGCAATGATAAAGAATTCAAGGGCCGACGTGTGAGTTTGGCGCGGTTCGACCTGCAAGCGCTGGGTCAGGGCGCAACCGTCTGAGTGTCTATTGATGTTCATAGGGCATCAATAGATGAAAACATAGCACTTATCGTTTCGAAGTGTGTCCGGCAGACTCCTTTCCCATAAGCGCTTACAACACTCTAATAAGATCGCTGGAGAACACTGATGCACAGCTCATCCCCATCAGGAACAGGCAACACCCGGTCGAAGGCCGGAGCAGTATTTCGCGTCACTTCAGGCAACTTCCTCGAGCAATTCGACTTCTTCCTGTTCGGCTTTTATGCCACCCAGATCGCCTCCGCCTTTTTCCCGGCCAGCAGTGAGTTTGCTTCGCTGATGATGACCTTCGCGGTCTTCGGTGCGGGCTTCCTGATGCGCCCGCTGGGTGCCGTGATTCTGGGCGCTTACATCGATGACGTGGGCCGGCGCAAAGGCTTGATCGTGACCCTGTCGATCATGGCCAGTGGCACGTTGCTGATTGTCCTGGTGCCCGGTTACGCGAGCATCGGCTTGTGGGCACCGGCATTGGTGCTGGTCGGTCGCTTGCTGCAAGGCTTTTCCGCAGGCGCGGAATTGGGCGGCGTGTCGGTGTATCTGGCAGAGATGGCGACACCCGGCCGCAAGGGCTTCTACACCAGTTGGCAGTCAGGCAGCCAGCAGGTGGCAATCGTTGTCGCCGCCGCGCTGGGTTACGGCTTGAACCAATGGATGACACCTGCTGCTGTCGCCGACTGGGGCTGGAGAATTCCGTTCGCCATCGGCTGCCTGATCATCCCGTTCATTTTCCTGCTACGCCGCAGCCTGCAGGAAACCGAAGAGTTCGCCACGCGCGCTCACCGTCCGACCATGCGACAGGTGTTCGCGACGCTGCTGCAAAACTGGCGCGTGGTGATTGCCGGCATGCTGATGGTGGCGATGACTACCACCACGTTTTACCTGATCACCATTTATGCACCGACATTCGGCAAAACCGTACTCAATCTGAGTACCTCCGATGCGCTGCTGGTGACGTTGCTGGTCGGTGTCTCCAACTTTATCTGGCTGCCGGTCGGCGGCATGTTGAGCGACCGTTTCGGACGCAAGCCGCTGCTGGTAGCGATGACCCTGCTGACCATCATCAGCGCTTATCCGGCGCTGTCCTTTCTCGCTCAGGCGCCAAGCTTTGCTCATATGCTGGAAGTGCTGTTGTGGTTCTCGTTTCTCTACGGTTTGTATAACGGCGCGATGATTCCTGCACTGACTGAAATCATGCCGGTAGAGGTGCGGGTGGCCGGTTTTTCTCTGGCCTATAGCTTGGCGACAGCAGTTTTCGGCGGTTTCACCCCGGCAATCTCGACCTGGTTGATCCATCTGACTGGTGACAAGGCTGCACCTGCTTACTGGATGACGTTCGCTGCAGCTTGCGCGCTTGGCGCGACCCTGGTGCTCTACCGGCACCTTTCGGTTCGCCCGCAACTGGCTGTTTAATAAAGGAAAAAACTATGAAACTGTTGCATAAACATCAATTGGCGGTGCTTTTTCTGGGCTGTATGGCAGTCAGCGTTGCCGCTCAGGCTGAAGAGCTCAAGGTCATGACATCAGGCGGCTTTACTGCTGCATATAAACTGCTGGGGCCGCAATACGCGACGTCTTCCGGGGATACACTGGACACCATCCTTGGCCCGTCGATGGGCAAGGCCCCCGAGGCCATTCCAAACCGCCTGGCTCGTGGCGAGCATGCCGATGTGGTGATCATGGTCGGCTATGCGCTGGATGATCTGATCAAGCAAGGCAAGGTAGACCCGGCATCGCGGGTCGAGCTGGCCGATTCGCGGATCGGTATGGTGGTGAAGGAGGGGGCGGCCAAGCCTGCAATCGGTACCGACAGCGAGTTGAAAGACACGCTGCTCAAGGCGAAGTCGGTGGCTTACTCCGACAGCGCCAGTGGTGTCTACATCGAAAAAGAGCTTTTCAAAAAGCTCGGTATCGAGAAGGAACTTGCGCCGAAGGGCAAGATGATCGAGCGCATCCCGGTTGCTTCAGTGGTTGCCAAGGGCGACTACGAAGTGGGCTTTCAACAGGTGGCCGAGCTGTTGCCGGTTCCCGGCGTGACGTTCGTGGCGAAGATCCCGGAAGACGTTCAGTCGGTTACCCGCTACGCGGCTGGCATTCCGGTCAATGCCGAGCACCCGAAGCAGGCAAAGGCATTGCTCGATTACCTGGCGTCCCCAAAAGCGCAGGCCACGGTGCAGTCCACCGGGCTGGATTCAGTTCCCCGCTGAGCGTAGCGGCATCTTCCTGACCAGTCGTTCCAGTTCAAGGGCTGCAGGCGTCAATGTCCTCCCGCGACGTTTGATCAGCCCTACGTTGCGAACCACTTCAGGTGCAACCAATGGCACGCTCACCAGAAACGGGTGAGCGGTCATCGGCATGGCAATCGAGGGTACCGCCGCCACGCCGAGGCCGGCCTCCACAAGGCCGATCATGGTGGTGACATGCCGCGTTTCGCAGATACTCTCCTTGTGCGGGCGCGAGAGCGCCAGCGCCTGATCCAGTACCAGCCGGTTACCTGACGTTATGTCCAGAGCGATGTAGTCGTGGCGGTACATTTCCTCCCAGCTCACGCTGGCGCAGGTCGCAAGCGGGTGATCCCGGCGGCAGGCCATCACATAGCGTTCCTGCAGAAGCAATTCGAAGTCGACCTCCGGTGCCAGATTGCCGCTGAAACTCACCCCGAAATCTGCCTCGCCAAGGGCAACCGCGCTGTTGACCTCGTTGGCGCTGGCATCCATGACCCGGATTCTGATTTTTGGAAACAGCTTATGAAACTCGCTGATGACCTGCGGCATGAAGTAGTAGGCGGCTGACGGCACGAAAGCAATGGTGACGCTACCCATCCGGGTGGAACCGACGCCATCGATGGTCATCAATGCGATGTCGAGGTCATCCAGTATTCGCTCGACCTGAGGCAGAAATGCACGGCCCACCGTGGTCAGGCTGACCCTGCGGGTGGTGCGTTCAAACAGCTTCACGTTCAGCGCAGACTCAAGCTTTTCTATGCGGCGGCTGAGTGCAGGCTGGGTGATCTGCACGGTTTCAGCGGCCTTGCGGAAGCTGCCATTCTCGACCACGGCACGAAATGCCTGGAGGTCGTTTAGGTCGAAATTGATGGGCATTCGAACATCGGTCTATTGATACGGGGTGCGCATGAATATATCAGGTTGCGCGGGCCCGCTGGCAGGGGGGAGGAGAGGGGGGATTTTCATAAAGGTCAGAAACGACAAAGCCCTGAATAATCAGGGCTTTGCGCTACCAAATATGGCGGAGGCATAGAGATTCGAACTCTAGGACCTGTTACAGTCGGCAGTTTTCAAGACTGCTGCCTTAAACCACTCGGCCATACCTCCACTATCGTTGCGGGCGCCATAATACCGGAATGAAACAAGCTGTCAAACTCTGTGACTAGCCAGTTGCAGCGCCTCTGTTATGATCTTTGCAACTCAACATTTCAACAGGAAGGAGTTTCGCCATGCGCGAACAGGATTACAGCCTTAAAACCGGCATGCAGGCCGACCAGCTAGAGGTTAGTCGTGTCCTGCGCAACACTTACGGTCTTCTCGCTCTGACGCTGGCTTTCAGCGGTGTCATGGCATTTGTCGCTCAGCAGATGCGCGTCGGCTACCCGAACATTTTCGTGGTACTGATCGGCTTCTATGGTCTGTTTTTCCTGACCAACAAATTGCGTGATTCGGTCTGGGGTCTGGTTTCGACCTTCGCCTTGACAGGTTTCATGGGTTTCCTGCTTGGCCCGATCCTCAACCGTTATCTGGGTATGGCCGGTGGCGCTGAAGTGGTTAGCTCTGCTTTCGCGATGACCGCACTGGTTTTCGGCGGTCTGTCGGCTTACGTGTTGATCACCCGCAAGGACATGAGCTTCCTGGGTGGCTTCATCACCGCAGGCTTCTTCGTTCTGCTTGGTGCGGTAGTGGCCAGCATGTTCTTCCAGATCAGCGGTTTGCAACTGGCGATCAGCGCAGGCTTCGTGCTGTTCTCGTCGGTCTGCATTCTGTTCCAGACCAGCGCGATCATTCAGGGTGGTGAACGCAACTACATCATGGCGACGGTCAGCCTGTATGTATCGATCTACAACCTGTTTATCAGCCTGCTGCAGATTTTCGGCATCATGAGCCGCGACGACTGATGACTTCGGCCTGACTACTCAGGCCGTTGCACTTCAAACAAAAGCCCCGATCTTTCGGGGCTTTTGCATTTCCGGGATTTGAGAAGTGTCAGGATCTCAGGTGATGGCGATATGCCTTTCCGGAAGCCTGGGAAGGGCAAGCCGGATTGGCCAGAGACTGTCGGTCCAGTCAAATTACGCATCGTAGGACACCTGACCGATCAGTCATCTTTATCAAGATTGTCCTCGTCTGCTCAAGCACTTATCAGCTTTTGATCATCACAAAAAATAATATCGGACGATTCCCCAAGGCCTGTAGGCACTTCCCCGTTTGGGCCAATTGACATCACTGAAGAGAGCTGGACACAAGATTTCTAAATGTGTCAGCTTTGTTACGCATCAAAGCGTTACGCAACAGCAACACAAGGCGAGTGACTGGACTCTCTCGCTACAGGGGGGAGTCCAGCCGCACCTAACCTGTTAATCAGCAAACAAGGAAGTGTCATGACGAAAGTCAAAGAAAATGCTGCAATTCAACTCTCTGCTGCTACCAGCACCTCTTTCGACCAGATCAATACGTTCGCTCACCAGTACGACCGTGGCGGTAACCTCACGATCAATGGCAAGCCTTCGTACTCGGTCGATCAGGCCGCCGATTACATCCTTCGCGACGACGCTGCGTGGACTGATCGCGATGGCAACGGCACCATCAACCTCACGTACACCTTCCTGACCGCCAAACCTGCCGGGTTCGACAATTCGCTGGGGACTTTCAGTGCGTTCAACGCACAGCAGAAAGCACAGGCCGTATTGTCGATGCAATCCTGGGCAGACGTTGCCAAAGTCAGCTTTACCCAGGCGGCTTCCGGCGGCGACGGGCACATGACCTTTGGCAACTACAGTAACGGCAGTGCTGGCGGAGCGGCTTTTGCCTATCTGCCCAGCGGCAACAGCCGTACCGACGGTCAGTCCTGGTACCTTGTCGATAACAGCTACAAGGTCAACACCACCCCGGACAATGGCAATTACGGTCGTCAGACCCTGACCCATGAAATTGGCCACACCCTGGGCCTGTCTCACCCTGGCGACTACAACGCTGGCGAAGGCAACCCGACCTACAAGGATGCCAGCTACGCAGAAGACACGCGTGGCTACAGCGTCATGAGTTACTGGAGTGAGTCCAACACCGACCAGAACTTCGTCAAGGGCGGCGTTGCGGCGTACTCCTCGGCACCGTTGCTGGACGATATTGCGGCTGTTCAACAGCTCTATGGCGCGAATATGAGCACCCGTGCCGGTGATACGGTCTACGGTTTCAACTCCACCGCCGGGCGTGATTTCTACAGCGCCACTTCTGCCTCCTCCAAGGTGGTGTTCTCGGTGTGGGACGGCGGGGGCAAGGATACCCTCGACTTCTCGGGTTTCACCCAGAACCAGAAGATCAACCTCAATGCGGCCTCGTTCTCGGACGTGGGTGGCATGGTGGGTAACGTTTCAATTGCCAAAGGCGTGGTGGTTGAAAACGCGGTGGGCGGTTCGGGCAACGACCTGTTGATCGGCAATGCCGCTGCCAACGACCTCAAAGGTGGTGCCGGCAACGACATCATCTACGGCGGTGGCGGTGCCGACAGTCTGACCGGTGGTGCTGGTGCAGACATTTTTGTGTTTGGTGCCAGTTCCGATTCGAACCGTGCAGCGCAGGATACGATTCGTGACTTTGTCAGCGGTCAGGACAAAATCGATGTATCGGCCATTTCCACGCTGAGCGCGCTGCAGTTCGTCAACGCGTTCAGCGGCCATGTCGGCGAAGCGATCCTCAGCTACAACCAGAGCAGCAATCTGGGTAGCCTGGCGATCGACTTCACAGGTCAGGGTGTGGGGGACTTCCTCGTGGGCACTGTTGGTCAAGCGTTGGCTACTGATATCGTGGTTTAATCTGTAACAATCATGGACGACCCTGCTGTCGTCCATGATCTGGAAAGTACCCCATCATGAAGATCAATCACGTTGTTCGAATCGTGCCAGTGGCTGTTGCGCTGCTGGTGGGTATTTCTGGAGCAAGTATGGCCATGAGTTTGAAACTGCCCGACCCAGCTGAACTCAGCGGCAAGTGGCGACTTTCGCTTCAGGGAAACACGGACGAAGCCTGTGAGCTGCACCTCAACACGGATGTACCGAAACTGACGGGCGATCTCGCCTGTGCAGTAAAGTGGTTGCACGAAGCACCCACTGGCTGGTTTCCGACTCCGGATGGCCTGGCATTCACCGACAAGGAAGGCAATCGCCTGATTCACCTCAATAACATGGGTGAGCAGATCTATCAGGCGCGTCTGCCCGGCGGTGAAGTGCTGGTACTTGGACGGCTCGCCGATTAAGCGTTTCATGGACCTGCGCGAGTTGTTTGTTAAAACCCAGGGATGTCACTCCGTCACCAGCAAGACCATCAAGGAACAACCATGAGTGCGTTGCCCCAAAGCGCCCGGCCGCCGCTTTATAAAGCGCTGGCTGACTACAAGAGCGCGTTGATTGGTGTCGGTTGTTTTACCGCGCTGATCAACGTGTTGATGCTCGCCCCATCGATTTACATGTTGCAAGTCTATGACCGTGTACTGACGTCGCAGAACCAGACTACCCTGGCCATGCTGACGCTGATGGTGGTCGGGTTCTTTGCGTTTATCGGCCTGCTGGAGATGGTCCGCAGCTTTGTGGTGATCCGCATCGGCAGCGAGCTGGAGAGGCGTTTCAATCTGCGCGTCTATCAGGCCGCGTTCGAGAGCAACCTGCACGCTGGACAGCGTCAGGCTGGACAGGCGCTGGGTGACCTGACCTTTATCCGCCAGTTCCTCACCGGGCCGGCGTTGTTCGCGTTCTTCGACGCCCCGTGGTTTCCCATCTACCTGGCGGTGATCTTCCTTTTCGACCCTTGGCTTGGCGTGCTGGCCAGCGTGGGGACGGTGTTGCTGGTCGGACTGGCCTGCCTCAACGAATGGCTGACCCGCAAACCGTTGGCCGAGGCCAGCGGGTACTCGCAGCAGTCTGCGCAATTGGCAACCCGACACCTGCAACAGGCCGAGGCGATCCAGGCGATGGGCATGCTCGAAGTGTTGCGGCGTCGCTGGTTCCATGTGCATGGGCGCTTTCTGGCCTTGCAAAACCGTGCCAGTGACACTGGAGCGGTGATCAGTTCGATCAGCAAGGCCCTGCGCCTTTGCCTGCAGTCGCTGGTGCTGGGCCTGGGCGCACTGCTGGTGATAAACGGAGAAATGACCGCAGGTATGATGATCGCCGGTTCGATCCTCATGGGAAGGGTCCTCAGCCCCATCGATCAACTGATCGCAGTCTGGAAGCAATGGAGTTCTGCACGCCTGGCTTACGGGCGTCTGGACCAGTTACTCAAGACCTACGCCGAGCCCGCGCCGCGCATGCCACTGCCAGCACCGCGCGGTCAGATCAGCGCGGAACAGGTCAGCGCTGCGCCTCCGGGCAAAACATCGCCGACGATTCAGCAAGTGAGCTTTCAACTGCAAGCTGGTGAAGTGCTCGGTGTACTGGGAGCATCCGGTTCCGGCAAATCGACCCTGGCACGCGTGCTGGTCGGTGTCTGGCCGGTGCTGGGTGGAACGGTACGTCTGGACGGGGCCGACATGCATCGCTGGGACCGCGAGGCGCTGGGCCCCTATATCGGTTATCTGCCGCAGGACATCGAGCTTTTCGGTGGCACCGTGGCAGAAAACATCGCGCGTTTTAGCGAGGGCGACGCGAGCGCCGTGGTTGCTGCTGCGCAACTGGCGGGCGTACACGAATTGATTCTGCGCCTGCCGCAGGGCTACGACACGCGGCTGGGCGATGATGGCGCTGGCTTGTCAGGCGGTCAGAAACAGCGCGTCGCGTTGGCCCGAGCGCTGTATGGCGATCCGCGGCTGGTGGTGCTTGATGAGCCCAATTCCAATCTGGACGCCGCAGGCGAAGCGGCCTTGACCCAGGCGATTGCTGAACTCAAGACCCGCGGCTGTACCGTCGTGCTCGTCACCCACCGTACGCAGTCGTTGAACCAGACCGATCGTCTGCTGGTGCTGAGCGAAGGTCGCATGCAGGCATTCGGCACCACGGCTCAGGTGTTGCAGGCTTTGTCCGGGCAGGCATCGTCCGCGCAAGCACCGCAAGCGCACCCTCAATCGCAATCTCGCCCTGCACCTGCCGGGCTTTCCATGAGCCGTCAGTACGGCACGCAGAACAGGCAGTCCGACGTATGAGCAGCCCTATCGACACTCATTACACCGTGCCGGGCAAGGAGCGCGGCGTGCAGTTCTTCGTTCGTGCTGGCTGGATTCTCATGCTGGTAGGGGCGGGCAGTTTCTTTCTATGGGCGAGTCTTGCCCCGCTGGATCAGGGCATTGCCGTGCAGGGTACCGTTGTGGTGTCGGGCAAGCGCAAGGCCGTGCAGTCGCTGGATGGCGGCGTGGTCAGCAAGATTCTCGTCAGCGAAGGCCAGTCCGTGAAGGAGGGCGAGCCGCTGTTTCGCCTTGATCAGACTCAGGTCGAGGCCGACGTGCAATCGCTGCGTGCCCAGTATCGAATGGCCTGGGCCAGCCTGGCTCGCTGGCAGAGCGAGCGTGACAACCTGGATGAGGTGCACTTTCCCGCAGAACTGATCGCCGCCGGGCAGGGGCAGAACCCCGACCCGCGTCTGGCGCTGGTGCTTGAGGGCCAGCGGCAACTGTTCAGCAGTCGGCGACAGGCGCTGGCTCGAGAGCAATCCGGTTTGCAGGCGAGTATCGAAGGTGCCGGGCTGCAACTCGCCGGTATGCGCCGCGCTCGATCGGACCTGCTGGCTCAGGCTGACTCGCTACGCAAGCAACTGAGTAACCTGGAACCCTTGGCGCAGAACGGTTTCATTCCGGGCAACCGTCTGCTGGAGTTTCAACGCCAGCTTTCTCAAGTGCAGCAGAGCCTGGCGCAGAACGCAGGCGAAACCGGGCGGATAGAGCAGGGGATCGTCGAGTCGCGGTTGCGTCTTCAGCAGCAGCGCGAGGAGTATCAGAAAGAAGTGCGCAGCCAGTGGGCCGATGCCCAGGTCAAGGCGCTTACCCTTGAGCAACAACTGGCTTCGGCAGGTTTCAGTCTGCAGCACAGTGCAATTCTTGCCCCTGCTGATGGCATCGCCGTCAACCTGGGCGTGCACACTGAAGGCGCAGTGGTGCGTGCCGGTGAAACCCTGTTGGAAATCGTACCGCAGGGCACACGGCTTGAAGTCGAAGGGCGTCTGCCGGTGCAGTTGATCGACAAGGTCGCCAGCCATTTGCCGGTCGATATCCTCTTCACTGCGTTCAATCAAAGTCGCACGCCGCGGGTTTCCGGTGAGGTAAACCTGATTTCCGCCGACCAGATGCAGGATGAGAAAACCGGCCAGCCCTATTACGTGCTGCGCACTTCGGTGGGCGATGCAGCACTGGAAAAACTCAACGGGCTGGTGATCAAGCCGGGCATGCCCGCTGAAATGTTTGTGCGCACGGGTGAACGCTCGCTGCTCAATTATCTGTTCAAACCTTTGCTGGACCGTGCCGGCTCCGCGTTGACGGAGGAATAGGATGTCTCGTCATCCCCTGAAAGCCGCTTTGCTGACGGCCATCCTGCTGGGCACTGCTTCATTGAGTCATGCGATGGGCCCGTTTCAGGTCTATGAGCTGGCGCTTCGCAACGACCCGACTTACCTGGGCGCGCTCAAGGAGCGCGATGCGGGCCTGGAAAACCGGGTGATTGGTCGTGCAGGCTTGTTGCCGCGTGTTTCATACAGCTACAACAAAGGGCGCAACGACTCCAAGGCCACCCTCAAAGGCGGCCGTGAAGACACCACTGACCATCGCCACTACAACAGCTTTGGTTCAAGCCTGACGATTCAGCAGCCGCTGATCGATTACGAGGCCTACGCCAATTACCGCAAAGGCCTGGCTCAGGCGTTGTTTGCCGACGAGACCTTTCGCAGCAAGAGTCAGGAATTGCTGGTGCGGGTTCTGACCCTTTATACCCAGGCACTGTTCGCGCAGGACCAGATCAATATAGCCCGCGCCAAACAGCAGGCGTTCGAACGCCAGTTTGCACAGAACCGGCAAATGTTCCAGCAAGGCGAGGGTACCCGCACCGACATTCTTGAAGCGGAATCGCGCAACGAGCTGGCGATTGCCGAGCAGATAGAAGCCAGCGATGAGCAGGATGCGGCCTTGCGCGAGCTGGCCGCGTTGCTTGGCGAGCCGAGTATCGATGTTGCGCAGCTGGAGCCGTTGAGGGACAGCTTTCAGGCGCTGGTGCTGGCACCTTCCAGCTTTACCGAGTGGCATGCGCTGGCCATGGCCAACAGCCCGATCCTGGCCTCGCAACGTCAGTCGCTGGAAGTGGCGCGATACGAGGTGGAGCGCAACCGCGCAGGGCATCTGCCGACGGTGAATGCCTATGCGAGTATCCGCCAGAACGAATCGGACAGCGGCAACACCTACAATCAGCGTTACGACACCAACACGATAGGTATCGAGCTCAGTCTGCCGCTGTACGCCGGAGGCGGCACCAGCGCCTCGGTGCGTCAGGCCAACAGCAAGCGCGAGCAGGCGGAATACGAGCTGGAGGGCAAGACCCGCGAAACCCTGATCGAGCTGCGTCGCCAGTTCAACGCCTGTGCGTCAGGGGTGAGCAAGTTGCGCGCTTATCAGAAAGCACTGGTCTCGGCGCAGGCACTGGTCGAGTCGACACGTCAGAGCATTCTCGGTGGCGAGCGCATCAGCCTGGACGCACTCAACGCCGAACAGCAGCTTTACAGCACCCGTCGCGATCTGGCGAAAGCCCGCTATGACTATTTGATGGCCTGGATAAAACTGCATTACTACGCCGGTACGTTGCGCGACACCGATCTGGCGCGTATTGACGAGGCCTTCGTTGTGGCGCGCTGAGTGTCGTTGGTCAGTTCTGCGCGGTGAAACGCGCCAGCGAGAAGGCTGAAAGGTCTACATCGCTGGTGCCGTGAATACAGCGTTGCGCAAGGGCCAGCCCGAGCCCGGCTGAGTGTTTGAAGCCGTGACCGGAGCAGGCCGAAACCACTGTCACGTTCTTCAGATGGGGGTGTTCATCGATGATGAAGTGGCAGTCCGGCGTGACGGTGTAGGCGCAGACCGAAGACTTGACCACGTTCGGCGTCAGTCCCGCAATCTTGCCCTGCACCTGGGTCTGGAACATTTCCTGCTCCTCGCTTGCCGTAACAGTGCGATCCAGCTGGTCGGCAGCGGATGCTTCAATGTATTGCTCGGTAGCGACCTTCATACTCTTTTCACCGGGCAGGGGCGGGAAGCCATAGTTGACATCATCCTCCCCGGGCCCGTGAGTCAGAATGAAGCTCGGCGAACGTGGTGCAAAAGCGGCATTCTCCTGCAATTCGAACCAGAACAGCTTTTGCCGACACACCCGCAGCAGGTCGCTGAACGGTGCGCCGAGCAATTCGGCTGACCACATGCCCGCACTGACCACGACTTTGTCAGCGATGATCGAGCCCTTGTCGGTGGTAATGCGCACCTGATCACCCTGTGCCTGTAAGTGCGTAACCGTCTCATGGGTCAGCAACCTTGCGCCGTGTTGCCTCGCCAGCCGCAGCTGTACCGCGATGCAGCGCTCCGGGCGGACAAATCCGCCTTCGGGTTCAAAGTAGCCAATGGCGGTATCCCGAACAGGGGTGAATTGGGGAAAGCGCTCGCGAATGGCCGCCGCCGACAATACTTCGTGCTTCACGCCATAGGTGCGGGCCAAAGCGATGGTCTGGTGGGTGAAGTCTTTACTGTCTTCAGGATCGTACGCAGGGCTGGAGGTCATCACCAGCACTCCGCACTGCTCAAACAGTGACTCGCCGCTCAGCGCCTCGAGTTCGCGCCAGATGCTGTGCGAACTGCGTACCAGCGGCAGGTACTGCGGGCCTTCACCAACCGACAGCCGTGTGATGCGCGTATCGCCGTGGCTGGAGCCCTGCGTGTGCGGAGGCGCGTAGCGATCGACGCCAATCACATCGACCCCGGCCTTCGCCAGTTGATAGACAGTGGCTGCACCCATGGCACCCAGACCGAGCACGGCCACTTTACAACGCTGCTGCATAATCGGAATGCCTCGATAAATCTCTTATTTCACGCCGGACAGCCTGCCGAATCAACCGCCAAACGTGCATAAGGTTATGTCACGGAGCCCCAATGGCCATTACCAGTGCCATCACACATGAAGGTGTGGGGAACCTGTAAAAATTTACGCTTGCGCTGCTCAGGGTTTTTAAGGTCCGAAATTGATGAAAAGTTGTCCACGGAAATCGTGGGTATGTCTGTGGGTAACTTTTTGAAACCCTTGTTACACGTGGCTTACAGCTGTGTGGTTATTTTATGAACAGCTCATGTTTTGCACTTCCATGGTGCTGCCACCAGGCTGGAAAACAGGTCCGCTATAAGCGATTTAAAGCACAAAAAAGAAATATTTTTCAAAAAAAAGCGCGACCCTCATCAGGTCGCGCTGCTTTTTTTACGAGTCAAGCGATGGTCGTTACACGAGAGGCTGATCGCTCCATTCACCGTTGACCAAGCGACGCAGACCCAGCGGGTTGGCATTCTGCAATGCAGGCGGCAACTGGCTGTCGGCCAGGTTCTGATAGCAGACCGGGCGCAGGAAGCGGTCGATGGCCAGAGTGCCAACCGACGTGCCACGTGCATCCGAGGTTGCCGGGTACGGGCCGCCATGCACCATGGCTTCACAGACCTCAACACCAGTCGGGTAGCCGTTGAACAGAATACGGCCGACTTTCTCTTCCAGTATCGGTTGCAGCCAATTGTATTGGCTCAGGTCTGCAGGTTCGCCGATCACAGTCGCGGTCAACTGGCCACGCAAGGCTTGCAGCGCGTCTTTCAACTGCGCATCGTCAGCGACCTCGATTATCAGCGTGGTCGGGCCGAAGACTTCTTCCTGCAACAACTGGTCGCCGTTCAACAGCAGACTGACGTCAGCCTTGAACAACTGGGCCTGCGCCTGTTTGCCTTCCTGCGGCTTGCCAGCCAGATGCGTTACGCCCGGATGCGACAGCAAATGCTCGACGCCTTTGCTGTAGCTGCGCAGACCACCCGCGTTGAGCATTGTCTGCGGCGCCTGACTGCCCATCTGTTCGGTCAGTTGCTCGACGAACTTGGAAAACGCCGGGGAGCGCAGGCCGATGACCACACCGGGGTTGGTGCAGAACTGACCGGCACCCATCACCACCGAACCGGCAAGCTCTTTGGCCACGGTTTCGCCGCGTGCCTGCAGGGCACCTGGCAGCAACACTACCGGGTTGATGCTGGACATCTCGGCAAACACCGGAATCGGCTGTGGACGCTCGGCGGCCATTTTGCAAAGAGCGTTGCCGCCGTTCAGCGAGCCGGTGAAACCGACGGCCTGGATAGCCGGGTGTTTGACCAGACCTTCACCAACGCCGTTGCCGAAGATCATGTTGAATACGCCTTTCGGCATTTGAGTGCGTTCTGCGGCGCGGATGATAGCGCTGGCCACCAGATCGGCAGTCGCCATGTGGCCACTGTGCGCCTTGAACACCACCGGGCAACCGGCAGCCAGTGCCGCAGCGGTGTCACCGCCAGCAGTGGAAAACGCCAGCGGGAAGTTGCTCGCGCCGAACACGGCAACCGGGCCCACGCCGATGCGATACTGGCGCAGGTCGACGCGTGGCAGCGGCTTGCGGTCCGGCAGGGCCAGGTCGATGCGTGCACCGACGAAATCACCGCGACGCAGAACCTTGGCAAACAGGCGCATCTGGCCGCTGGTACGACCGCGCTCACCCTGAATACGTGCCTGGGGCAGGGCGGTTTCCTGGCAGACGATGGCGACGAAATCATCACCCAGCTGATCCAGTTCATCGGCAATGGCGTCAAGGAAATCGGCGCGGCGGGCCGGGCTCAGTTGACGGAATTCTGGAAAGGCAGCCTTGGCGGCGAGGGCGGCAGCGTCGATTTCGCCGTCGGTAGCCTGATGGAAGCTGTAAGGCAGTTCTTCGCCTGTTGTGGCATCCAGACTTTTTTGCAGGCTTTGGCCCAGAGCGCTGCGGCCGCCAGCGATGAAGTTCTGGCCGAGAATGTTAGGCATCGGTATCTCCTGTTGTTTTGAGGTTGGAGGTCGGTATGGAAGGTATCCGGACCGGCGCTCCTTATGGGTTGCCGAGTTGCTTTACAGATTGTCAGTGATGTGGCGTGTAAAAGCAGGCCAGCAATCATTTTTCTAAAACCAGTGGGCAGTCATCGTACAACTTGATTCGCTGCTGATGCAACTGTCGCCCTGATTTGTCAGGTCAAGCGTTGCTGCTCTTTATAATGCATGGGCGCAATCAGGCTTCTATCGTGGCGCGCCTTTGTGACTTTTAAGGGGGTGTAGCGTTGAGTTTGTGCAGCGCATCCAGCACCTGGCGCAATGCCTTGCTGACCGGTTTGTCCTGGCGCAACGCAATTCCCAGTGTGCGGCTCAACCCTGGCACCAGCGGCAGCACCTGCAAGCCGCGGCGATGATGGGCCGCAGCAACCGCCATGCGCGGAACGATACTGTAGCCCAGGCCCGCCGCGACCATTTCCTTGATGGCCTCGATGCTGCCCAGTTCCATGACCGGCTTTACCCGGATTCCGGCCTGCAGGAACCATTCATTGATCAGCAGCCGGGTACTGCTGCCTGCTTCGAAGACCACCAGGGGTAGTTCGCTGAGGTGCTCCGGAGTCATTTCAGCGGCAATCGACTGCTGGCTGCTGGCGAAGATCACCACGAACTCATCCTCAAGCAGCGGGGTGATATGCAGGCTGCGACCCGAGGCGGGCAGCGTCACCAGCGCGAGGTCCAGACGGTTTTCCTCCACCGCCTTGAGAATGCCGTCCGTGTTGCCAGTGCTGACCCGCACATCCAGTTGTGCAAAGCGGCGGCGCAAGGCCTGCAGCATGGGCGGCAGCAGATGAATGCAGGCGGTTGCGCCAGTGCCGATCGCAACCTGCCCGGCAACGCCGCTGGCGTGACTGGACAACTCCAGCAGGGCATCCTCGACCACCGCATCAATGCGCGCAATATGCTCCAGCAGCGTAGTGCCTGCCGAGGTGGGCTTGAGCCGCTTGCCTACGCGCTCGATCAATTTCAGGTTCAACTGGTCTTCCAGCTGCCGAACTTGCAGGCTTACCGCAGGCTGGGTCAGGTGCAGTCGCTCGGCCGCTGCGGAGAAGCTGCCGTGCGCTATGACCAGCGAGAAGGTGTGCAAGTGATTCAGGTTGAGTCGGCGCATGGCAAAGTATTTCTTATGCTGTGAATGATAAATCATAGCTTTTTTAACGGTGTGGTGAGCGGCATGATTGCGCTCATCCAACGACATTTGCCCAGAGCCCCATATGACCCCGACCTTTATCCTGCGTGATGCGTGTGATCAAGACATGCCTGCCGTACAGGCGATTTATGCCGACCATGTGCTGCATGGCATTTCCAGTTTCGAACTCGATCCGCCGAGTGTCGCCGAGCTGTTGCAGCGCCGTGCGCAGGTGCTCGTCAACGGCCTGCCATATCTGGTGGCCGAGCTCGCCGGGGAGGTGGTCGGCTATGGCTACGCCACACCCTATCGTCCGCGTCCTGCTTACCGCTTTACCGTAGAAGACTCGGTTTATATACGGGACGGTATGGGCGGGCGGGGCATCGGTCTGGCATTGCTTGGCGAGCTGGTACAGCGCTGCGAGCAGGGCGGGTGGCGGCAGATGGTCGCGGTGATCGGCAATAGCGAGAATATCGCGTCGCTGCGTCTGCACGAGCGCCTGGGTTTTCGCCGTGTCGGGGTATTCGAGTCAGTCGGCTTCAAGCACGGTCGCTGGGTGGACACCGTGCTGATGCAGCGCATGCTCGGCGACGGCTCGGGCAGTGCACCTTCCGAGCGGGCCTGACTGACGTGGACCGCGCTGATCTGTCCAGGCTGGCGGTAGTCAAACTGGGGCTCGCGCAACTGATCAGTTGGGGTGTGACGTTTTATCTGCCGGGGGCTTTCGGCAATGCGATTGCCGATGATCTGGGCTGGAGCGGCCAGCAGGTCTTTTCCGGGCTGTCAGTCGCACTGTTGATCATGGGCCTGGTTTCGATCTTTAGTGCGCGTTTGCTCCAGCGTCTCGGTGCACGGCAGGTATTGCAATACGGGGCCGGGCTCAACGCGCTTGGCTGCTGCATGCTGGCTGTGTGCGAGACACCTCAGTCGTGGTTTTTTGGCTGGGCAGGGCTGGGCGTCGGCATGCGTTTGTCACTTTACGATGCGCTGTTTGCTGCCCTGGCAGCGCTGTTCGGTGCACGCTCGCGGGCGCTGATGGTGCAGATCACCTTGTTGGGCGGGCTGGCATCGGCGTTGTTCTGGCCGCTGGGCCACGGCTTGTTGAATGCGTTGGGCTGGCGTAGTGCGGTTGCGCTCTATGGCTGCCTGGCATTGCTCAGCGGGTTATTGGTCAGCGGCCTGCCGGACTCCCGGTTGCCGGTCTTGAACGCCGTGCCGGCCGTGCCTGCGCCCGCTGACACCACGGCCTGGATACCTCAGTTCGGCTACGCCCTGAGCATGTCCCTGATCGCGTTCCTGTCAGCCGGTCTGTCTGCCCATTTACCCGCGTTGCTGGCTGGTTTGGGTGTGCCGGTCGTGCTGGCAGCGCTGTGGGGCATCGGTCAGACCTGCGCGCGTCTGGCGCAGGCTTTGCTGGCGCAGTCGATGCCTGCACTGCGCCTGAATGTCTGGGTCGCTGCCGGAATGGTGCTGTGTTTCACCTTGGGGCTGCTCAGTCAGGGCCATACCCTGCTGGCCTGCATGTTCCTGTTCGGTTATGGCGCGATGAACGGGCTGGCCACATTGCTGAGGGCGAATCTACCCTTTGAGCTGTTTGCACATTCGCATTACGTACACCTGCAGGGCCGATTACTGGCTCCTGCCTTTCTGCTGTCAGCTGGCGCTCCGTGGTTTTTTGCGTGGGTGCGTGAAGGGCAGGGCGACAGCGGTCTGCTGTGGTTGTCGCTGGCGATCAGCCTGGTGTTGATTGCAGTGGCAATTGTGTTGAATCTGAATGGCTGCGAAAAATGAAATTGTCCAACAATCCGCTTCAATAGCGTTGCCAGTAGTCGCCTGAATGGTTAGGGTACGCGGCTGTTCAAGAAGGAGCCTGATATGACTCTGCATGACCCCACGGAAACGGGCACGGCAGTCACCCGACACAGGCGCGCGCCAAAGGGTGAAAAACGCCGCAAAGAGCTGCTTGATGCGGCCTTGCAAGTGTTTTCCCTTGAGGGCTATACCGGCGCTTCGGTGGCTAAGGTAGCGGCCATCGTCGGTATTTCCGTCGCCGGGCTGCTGCACCATTTTCCCAGCAAGATCTCGCTATTGATGGGCGTGCTGGACCGCCGCGATGAGGTCAATAGCCGCATTGCTGCCGAGGTGCGCACAGACAACACGTTGACCGGCCTGCTCGGCGGCCTGCGCGCTATCAACCGTTCCAACGCCACAGCGCCCGGCGTGGTGCGTGCCTTTTCGATTCTCAATGCGGAAAGTCTGCTGGAAAACCAGCCTGCCTTTGAATGGTTCCAGACGCGCTACGAGCGTATTCACGCGAACTTGATGGGACAGTTTGCAGGTTTGGTGGAGCGCGGGGAAGTGCGTGCGGATGTGGATCTGGACAAGATCATCCGGCAGATTCTGGCGATGATGGATGGCTTGCAGATTCAGTGGTTACGCTTTCCCGATCAGGTGGACCTGGTCGAGTGTTTCGATACCTACATTGCGCAGGTCGATGCAGCGGTAAGGGCTCGTCCCTGAGCCTTTATTTGTCCGTTTACCCTTCAGTCAGCTAACGCTTACTCGACGGTCTGCTTGAATACACCACCGGTCTTGACCGGTGGTTTCTCGACCAGAACCGAGTTCAGAGCGGAGCGTGGCAGCGGGTTGCTGGTGGTGGTCGACAGTTCCTGACGGAACGAGTTGACCAGCTTGGCGTTCAGGCGGATGTCCTGCGACGACGAACCGAGCGAGATGTTGAAGGTGTCGGCATCGACCACCCACTGCTTGCTCTTCTCGTCAAAGTAGGCCAGCGAGCGGTCATTCAACTCGATGGTCACACGCTTGCTTTCACCCGGCTTGAGGAACACCTTCTTGTAGCCTTTGAGTTCCTTGATCGGACGCTCGACTTTCGGGTTCTGCTGGCCAACGTACAGCTGAGCGACTTCCGAACCACCGACCTTGCCGGTGTTGCTCAGGTCGAAGGACACCTTGATCGGCGTATTGCCGACCGCGACACCTGGCGTGACCTTGATGTTGCTGTAGCCGAACGTGGTGTACGACAGACCGTAGCCGAACGGGTAGAGCGGCTTGATGCCTTTCTTCTCGTATCCGCGATAACCCAGCAGCAGGTCATCCTTGTAATCCATTTCGGTCAGAGTGTTCTGATTGTCGAATTTCGGGAAGGAAGCGTAAGCCGGGTTGTCTTCGATGTTGCGTTCGATACTGATCGGCAACTTGCCCGACGGGTTGACCTTGCCGAACAGGATCTCGGCCAGGGCCTGACCACCGTTCTGACCTGGGTAGAAAGCGTGCAGCGCTGCTGGAACCTGTTCGATCCAGTCGCTCATCTTCAGACCCGTACCGCCATACATGGTCACCACGGTATTGGGGTTGACCTTGGCGATGTTCTGGATCAGCTCGTTCTGGAACTCAGGCAGATCGAAGCTGTGGTCGAAACCTTCACCTTCGTATTCGTTGCTGTTACCCACGGCAACCACGACGGCGTCATAACCGGACAGGTCCTGAGGAGCGTTCAGCGAAGCGGAGCTCAACTGCACACCTACCAGGCCGCCCATGGTCGACAGGTAGCCGGCACGACGCGAGTACTCGAGCTTCACGTCGTAAGACTTGCCTGCTTCCAGATTGATCTTGGCGAACTCTGGAATGGTTGGCGGAATGCTGTTGCCCGGAAGCGGCTTGCCGTCACCGTTGTCGATGATTTTCTTGCCGTTGACCCACAGACGCACGGCGCCGTCGGCACGCACCTTGAACACCTGCTCGCCGCTCTGGGTCGGGGTGACCTTGCCGGTGTAGCGAATTGATGTCGACGATGTATCGCCGTTCAGTTCGCCAGCAGTCGAACCTTTGCTGGTGTACGGATCGGACGTCGACGTGTTGCTTTCGAACGGCAGGTTTTTGTCGTTGGCCCAGTCCAGGTCAACATGCTTCTCGGTGCGGGTGACCGCTGCATCACCAGACCAGTTGGTGTTGCTGAAGTACTCGACCTTCATGCCCTGAACTTCATTGCCCGTTGCGTCGGTGGTGGTCCAGGCACTGGTGCTTGGGTCCAGCGACAGGCCTTCGATGAAGTCGACCTTGGCGTTAGGCGCGATTTGTTGCAGGCCGCTCAATTCGCTGACGTAATGGCTGGCCATAACGTTGGCGCTGCCGAAACCGGTCGGTGGCGAGTACTTGGCCAGGGTGCCGACTACGGCGATTTTCTTGACTTTCTGCTTGTCCAGCGGCAGCAGATTGTCCTGGTTTTTCAGCAGGACGATACCTTCACGCGCAGCGTTCAGAGCAACCTTGTTGCTGGTCGAGCTGTTCATGTTGTGCGTGGTCAGCGGCGTCTTGCTGTCGAACTTGTACAGGTAGATCTGCTTGAGGATGCGGCGGACCTTGTCGTCGATGGTCGCAGCGCTCAGGTCGCCGGCGTCCAGATGCGGCTTCAGCACGGAGCTGTTCATCTGGTAGCCCATCATGTCCAGATCGGTACCGGCGCGGGCAGCGTTAAAACCGTGAACGACAGCGTTGTAGTCGCTCTGTACGAAGCCTTTGAAGCCCCATTCCTTCTTCAGGATCTGGGCGATCAGGTGGTCGCTTTCGCAGGCGAAATCACCGTTCACCTTCTGGAAGGCACACATCATCATCGCCACATTGCCGTTTTTCGACGACGATTCGAACGCAGGCAGCGACATTTCGCGCAGAACGCGCTCTGGCATTGTCTGGTTCAGATTGAAGCGGTTGCTTTCCTGATCGTTGGCCGCGTAGTGCTTGGCGTTGGCCCATACACCACGAGACTGGATACCGTTGATGACGCCTGGTGCCAGGCTGGCGCCGAGGAACGGGTCTTCACCGGAGAGGTATTCGAACGCACGGCCGCCGTACGGCATGCGATACAAATTGACGCCGGGACCAGTGATGAACTGGTAGCCGCCGACGGCAGTGTCATAACCCAGCGCGCGGCCGAGGTCGATGGCACGACGTGGGTTGAAGGTGGCGGCCAGGTTAGGACCGGACGGGTAAACAACACCCTGATCGTTGCCTTCGCTGGTGTAGCGCACGCCGACACCGCCGTCAGCGCCGTGGATCTGCGGAATGCCGTAGTTGGTCAGCGGCTTGACGTCCCAGCCGCCGGTGCCGCCGATGTAGGCCAGCTTTTCTTCCATGGTCATTTTGGCCAGGGTTTTCTGTGCGGCTTTTTCGGCGCGATCTTCACGCCCTTGTTGCACGGTAGGGTCAGCGGCGTGCACCTGGGATACTGCCAATGCCAGCAAGGCCAGCGCCGAGTGCGCGCCTATCATCTTTCGCTTGTTCATATTGCTCTCCAACTACGTTTCAATTAACTGGTTGCCTGCGCACGTGCGAAGGACTAACTCGTCGTCATTTGCCTTTGCGGCTTACTCTTTTCTCCGGGCAAAAGTTGCCCGCTGTCGCGTTTTTTCCCCTCTTAACAGGGGAGCGACTTATGGCTGTTTACTTACTGTTTCGATGTTTTATTTATTATCTTTTCTACTTCTCGTGAGCCATCACATTGCTATCACATGGTGGCACTTTGAATCTAAAAACCGTTACAATTAACCCTAAAACAAGGCATAAATGTCAAATAAAAGCGTATTTTTCTTTCATTTCGTATTTTTTCTTTACAATTTAGGAACTCTTGTTAAACCTACTGGTCGATGGGTTTAAGATTTTTCAGGACGAAGAAAGACAGCTCGCAAGTTGCGATGCGTGCTGTACGCTATTTCTTGCCCGGTCTTTATCCGATTTCTGCCTTTTGCAGAATTCACTTCTTTTTTCTGTGGAGTTAACTACGATGAAATTCTCTGTAATCAGTGCAGGCGTTGTTCTGGGTCTGGCCCTTAGTGGTGCAGTAGTTGCCGCTGAAGCGACCGATGACGATGCAACATCCGGTGCAAGCGATTCGACGGTCATGACCCAGACCCAGGACGCCAAGGCAGCGCAGAAGGCGCAAAACCAGAAGGCCGAAACGACAAAAGGTGGTCGCCCGCAGAACGCAACCACTCAAAAGCAGTCAAACTGATCGTTTGAAGCCTTTGAGCACAGCACTTTCCAGTCGGAGAGTGCTGTAACATGTCCCTCCGAAGTAGCAAAATGCCCTCATCCATGCCGCCAGTTCCCGTCGATGTTTCCCGTCTCCTCATTCCGGATGCCGCGCAGGTTTGCGCCTGGCTGACCGAGCACGCGGGTCTGAAAATGGCCGATCTGGAACGGGCGCAACGTTTGCAGCAGGAGTCTGAAGGCACCGAGCTGCTCGGGTTGTTGACTCGTCTGGGTCTGGTTTCAGAATTTGAACTGGCCCGCGCATGGGCTGCACTTTTGCAGGCGCCGCTGTTGCTCGCTGACGCTGTGCCGCCGCTGCTCGACCCCTTGCCGCCTTTGACCGAGCGCTTCATGCGCCACTATCAAGTCGTGCCTGTAGGCTGGAGCGATCAAGGGCTACAAGTGCTCAGCGCCAACCCCGGTACGCTGTACCCGTTCCAGGCCATCGCTTATGCCTGCGAAGTGCCGGTGCGGCTGTCCATCGGGCCGCGCAATGAAGTCGAAACCCTTATTGAGCGCTATTACGGACAGGGCCGCTCGGCGATGGGCACCCTGATCGAGAACCTCGATGAGGAGGGCGGCTCGCTGGAAGACATCGAGCACCTCAAGGATCTGGCCTCCGAAGCGCCGGTCATTCGTCTGGTCAACCTGATTCTGCAACGCGCGGTCGAACAGCGTGCGTCGGACATTCATATCGAGCCGTTCGAGAGCCAGTTAAAGGTGCGCTACCGCATCGACGGCGTACTGCATGAAGCCGAAGCGCCACCGTCCAGTTCTTCGGCGGCGGTTATTTCCCGGGTGAAGATCATGGCGCGGCTGGACATCGCCGAGCGTCGTCTGCCGCAGGATGGCCGGATCATGCTGCGCATCCAGGGCAAGGAGCTGGACCTGCGGGTGTCTACGGTGCCCACCAGCTTCGGCGAATCGGTGGTCATGCGTTTGCTGGACCGGCAGACCATCAATTTCGATTTCCCCAGCCTGGGTTTCGATGGCGAACGGCTGGATGAATTTCTCGACGTGCTCGAGCGTCCACACGGCATTCTGCTGGTCACCGGGCCGACCGGCTCCGGCAAGACCACCACTCTTTATACTGCGCTCTCACGGCTCAATACCGCCGAGCGCAAGATCATCACCGTCGAAGACCCGGTCGAGTATCAGCTCGAAGGCATCAATCAGATTCAGGTCAAGCCTTCCATTGGCCTGGACTTCGCCGGGGCGCTGCGCTCCATTGTGCGTCAGGACCCGGATGTCATCATGATCGGTGAGATGCGTGACCTGGAAACCTGCCGTATCGCCATTCAGTCCTCGTTGACCGGTCACCTGGTGCTCTCGACGCTGCACACCAACAGTGCGGCGGCGAGTATTACCCGTCTGCTGGACATGGGCGTCGAAAGCTACCTGATCGCCTCGACGGTCAACGGCATTCTGGCCCAGCGTCTGGTCCGCCGTCTTGATCCGGCAACCCGGGAAGCCTTCGATGCGCCGCCGGAGTTGATTGCCGAGCACGGGCTGGAGCGCTTCACTGATGAACGCCCGATTCGCCTGTATCGCCCGCGTGCCGATGCACCTGGCGGCGGTTACCGGGGGCGCAGTGCAATCACCGAGTTGCTGGTTATGAACGAGGAGCTGCGCAGTCTGTTGATGCGTCACGCCGATGCTTCGACGCTGGAAGAAGCTGCCCGACGCGGCGGGTTGCGCACGCTGCATGAAGAGGGGCTGCGCCAGGCCGTGGCCGGGGTGACTTCGCTGGAAGAAGTGCTGCGCGTCACCCGAGGTGAAGGCACATGAGCCTGTTCAAGTACCGTGCACTGGATGCTCAAGGCGCGCCGCAGAACGGCACGCTGGAAGCCCGCGATCAGGATGCTGCAATCGCCGCGCTACAAAAGCGTGGTCTGATGGTCTTGCAGATTGACGCGGCCGGTATGGGCGGTTTGCGCCGCGCGCTGGGCAGCGGCTTGCTCAATGGGGCAGCGCTGGTCAGTTTCACGCAGCAGCTCGCAACGTTGCTCGGTGCCGGGCAGCCGTTGGAACGATCTCTTGGAATTCTGCTCAAACAGCCTGGACAACCGCAGACCAAGGCATTGATCGAGCGCATCCGCGAACAGGTCAAGGCCGGTAAGCCATTGTCCGTTGCGCTGGAAGAAGAGGGCACACAGTTTTCGCCGCTTTATATAAGCATGGTTCGCGCCGGCGAAGCGGGGGGCGCGCTGGAAAGCACGCTGCGTCAACTGAGTGATTATCTGGAACGTAGCCAACTGCTGCGTGGCGAGGTCGTCAACGCGCTGATCTATCCGGCCTTTCTGGTGGTCGGCGTACTGGGCTCGCTGGCCCTTTTGCTGGCTTATGTAGTGCCGCAATTCGTACCGATCTTCAAGGATCTCGGCGTGCCGATTCCGTTGATCACCGAGGTCATTCTCAACCTCGGACAATTTTTGAGCAACTACGGCCTGGCTGTTCTGGCGGGCCTGATCGCGCTGATCTGGGGCATGGCCATTCGCATGCGCGACCCACAGCGCCGTGAACGCCGCGACCGTCGCATACTTGGCATTCGGGTGATCGGTCCCTTGCTGCAACGCATCGAGGCAGCGCGTCTGACTCGAACGCTTGGCACGCTGTTGACCAATGGAGTGGCGTTGTTACAGGCGCTGGTGATCGCTCGCCAGGTATGCACCAATCGCGCCTTGCAAGCGCAGGTGGAGCAGGCGGCCGAGTCGGTCAAGGGCGGCGGCACGCTGGCCAGTGCGTTCGGCGCGCAACCGCTGCTGCCGGATCTGGCGCTGCAAATGATCGAGGTCGGCGAACAGGCTGGCGAACTGGACACCATGCTGATGAAGGTCGCCGATGTGTTCGACGTCGAAGCCAAGCGGGGTATCGACCGCATGCTGGCGGCGCTGGTCCCCGCGCTGACCGTGGTGATGGCGGGCATGGTCGCGGTGATCATGCTGGCCATCATGCTGCCGCTGATGAGCCTGACCAGCAATATCTGAATCCATGAAAGAGGAAACCACTCCGATGACTTTTAGCCGCACACGCTTCAAACCCGCACGCCGACAGGGCGGTTTCACTTTGCTGGAAATGCTCGCGGTTATCGTCTTGCTGGGCATTGTTGCGACCATCGTCGTGCGCCAGGTAGGCGGCAACGTCGACAAGGGCAAATACGGCGCAGGCAAGGCTCAGTTGGCCAGCCTGGGCATGAAGATCGAAAGCTATGCGCTGGACGTCGGTTCGCCACCCAAGACCTTGCAGCAATTGACCGAGAGACCGGGTAACGCCTCGAACTGGAACGGCCCTTACGCCAAGCCTTCGGACCTTAAAGACCCGTTCGGCCACGCGTTCGGCTACCGCTTCCCGGGCCAGCACGGCAGCTTCGACCTGATTTTCTACGGCCAGGACGGTCAGCCGGGCGGCGAAGGGTACAGCGCCGACCTGGGTAACTGGGAGTAACGTTCGGCATGAGAACGCCTGTCGCAAGCCGGGGTTTTACCCTCATGGAAATGCTGGTAGTGCTGGTGTTGATGAGCATTGCCGTCGGTCTGGTGGGTTTCGGTCTGCAACAGGGTTTGAGTACCGCCAGTGAGCGACGCGCGGTCGGCGACATGGTCGAGGCGCTCAGGGCAACCAGAGTGCGCGCGATTGTCACCGGTCAGCCTGCACGCACTGAGTTCAATCTGCGCAAGGCGACGTTCAAGGCACCCGGCAAGCGTGAGGTGCACTGGCCTGAAAATCTGCATGTGACCATGCAGACCGCTTCGGATCTCGGCTCGTCCGTGGAGTTCTACCCGGATGGCGGTTCCAGTGGCGGCAACGTGGTTGTCGCCGACGGCGACCGGCGCTGGCGTATTGATATTGGCTGGCTGACCGGTAGCGTTCAGGTACGGTCGCTTTAATGAAAACATCGCAGTCGGGGTTCACCCTGCTGGAGATGCTTGCTGCATTGACCGTTATGGCAGTGTGCAGCGGCGTTCTGCTGGTTGCGTTCGGGCAGAGCGCCCGCTCCCTGCAACAGGTGTCGCGCAGTGACCGGATCAGCCATGCAGCACGCACGATTATGGATCAGGAAAGTGCCGGCCCGCTGGAAAACGGTACGCGTCAGGGAACGCTAGCAGGTATCGACTGGACCCTGGATATCCGTCAACTGTCGGGTGCCAATGGTGAGGCGCGGATGTTTCGCCTCGACCTGATGCTCAGCGAGCACCAGCGCAAGGCGCAGTTCAGTACGCTTAAACTGCGCGGCGCTGTCAGCGGGGCTGGATCATGACCCGCACCCAGCGTGGTTTCACGCTGCTGGAAGTACTGTTGGTGATCAGTCTGTTGGGCGTGTTGCTGGTGTTGGTTGCGGGGGCGCTGCTGGGTGCCAACCGTGCGGTGCTCAAGGCTGAACGTTATACCGTGAACCTGGACGAAGTCCGCGCCGCGCAGGCGTTTTTGCGTAGCTCGATCGGTCAGGCCCTGCCGCTGGATACGTCTGCCGAAGACGACGTCAACAGCGGTTTTTTTGAAGGCTCGGCGCAGCAGTTGCGCTTTGTGGCCACGTTGCCCGGTGAGCTGGGCGGTGGCATACAGGTGCACAGCCTGGAACTTGGGGGGCCGCAAGGCCATCGGTCTTTGCAAGTGTCTTTTGCTCAGGTCCAGTCTGGTGCAAATGGCATTGCCCTGAAACCGTGGGGTGAGCCTCAGGTGTTGTTGCAAAACGTCGAGTCACTGACGTTCAGTTATCGGGGGCTGACCCCCAAGGGCAAGCCGACAGGCTGGATGGCCGAATGGCCCTGGCCGAATCGTTTGCCCGGTGCTGTAAGGATCGACCTGAAGACCAGCGGGGCGGTGAAGTGGGTCCCCGAAGTAGTCGCTTTGCGTCTGGACCTGTCCGGTGGGGCGGGCGGCGAATGAATATAGTCAGTCGACAGCAGCGTGGTGTTGCGCTGCTGGTGGTGCTTTGGGTGCTCGCGCTGTTGAGCCTGCTGCTTGGCGGGCTGGCCGGGTGGGTGCAACTGGAAAGCCGGCAGGCACTCTGGTTGCGCCAGAACACTCAGGCACTGATGGCCGCCGAAGCTGGCATGAATATGGCTGTGCAGGGTTTGCTTGATCCTGCGCAGCGCAAACGCTGGATTGCCGATGGGCGTCTGGTGTCGTTGCGGATGGATGATACGCAGTTGCTCGTCAGCATCAGGAGCGAGCGCGGCAAGCTGGACCTCAACAGCGCGCCGGTGGCGGATATATCGCGGCTATTGCAGGCTTGCGGTGCGGCTAAAAATCAGGCCAGCGGTATTGCCCAGGTGCTGGAAGAGCAGCGCAACGGCGGTCAGTCACCGTTGCGGGTGGTTGAGGAAGTACGCCAGCTGCCGGGCATGAGTCAGGCGTTGTATGCCCGGCTGTTGCCGGAAATAACATTATGGAGCGGCCTGGATCGGCCCGACCCGGCATTCGCTTCGGCGTTGCTGCGACGGGCCTTGAACCTGCCGAACCAAAGCGCGGTCGGGGCCGATCCAGGTGAAGTGCTGGCCATCGACAGCCGCGCAGAAAGACCGGGCGGTGTGACTGCCCTGTTACAAACCACTGTTTTATTGAGCCCATCGGAGGGAGGCGCACAGCCCTACAGGGTGTTGCGTTGGCAAGAATGAATTCATCAGTTTCTGCACGTCTGGCGCCTGTCTACGCGTTACGCGAACAGGTCGCCCGGCAGTGGCGTGGCAGTCCGGCGCAACACGGTTGGCAATGGTGGGTCGCGGAGCTTCGCGCCTGCCTGCCGCCGCGTGTGCGTCGCTGTCTGGGCCGCGAGACCCTGGAGCAGGCGCACGTCTGGCCGCTGGTCGAGCCGCTGCCCGATGCCTCGCCTCAGGCACGACGTGTGTTGTTGCTACCGGCGTCGGCGGTGCTGGTGCAGCCCTTGCAACTGCCAGCTGCCGCAGCGCGTAATCTGTCCACCGTCGTCGGTTACGAGCTGGACCGCTTCACCCCGTTCGACGCTGGCCAGTTGTATTTTGTGGCCCGTCAGGACAGTCGCAGCGCGAGTTTTGTGCAGGTCACACTGGTGGCGATATTGCGCGAGCGGCTGGACGCGATACTCAGCGAGTGCGCCGAGCGCGGTTTGCGTCCCGATGCGGTAGATGTCGTCACTGACATGGGAACTGCCGACATGGGTACTGCCGGGCAGCGCATGGGCATCGACCTGTTGCCGATGCCACTGCGCCCGCAGCAATCGCACTCTGGTCATCGTTTGCAGCGCTGGCTGCTCTGGCTGTGTGCCGGTTTGCTGCTGAGCGCCATGCTGCTGTGGCTGAATGACCGGCAGAGCCTGCTCGATGACATGCAGGCCAGCGTCCAGGCGCAGAAGGCCCAGGTGGGTGAGATTCAACAGCTGCGCCAGCAATTGACCAACACGCTGGGCGCAGCCAATTACCTGATCCGTCGCAAGGCTGCGCAACCGCCGCTGTCGGCGCTGCTCAGCGAATTGACCGCTTGCCTGCCTTCGGACACCTGGATCGAGCATCTGGAAATCAGTGACAGCGCCGAAGTCGCGTTTTCCGGGCAAAGCGCCAAGGCCAGTGCCCTGATTGGCCGCGTCAAGGATTGTCACAGTCTGGACAACGCGCAGTTTCAGGGCGTGATCCAGCCCGACACCAAGACCGGCAAGGATCAGTATTCACTGCGTGCGCATTTGCACCAGAACCAGCATCAGGAGAACGCCGATGCGCCGTCCACTGACAAGCCGTGAGCGGCGGGGCGCGGCCCTGATGATTCTTGCCCTGGTGCTATGCCTGGCTTACTGGCTGTTGATCGACAGTTGGTTCGCCGGACCCTTGCGCGATATCAGCGAGCAGACCGACCAGTTGCGCGAACAACAGCAGCGTTACGCCGGCCTTTTGCAGCAGGGCGACTCATTGCGTGAGCAATTGGAACAGGCCCGTAGTGACCCGGCCAGCAGCACCAGTCTGTTGCCGGGCGAAGACCCGAGTGCTGTGGCGGCGGATCTGATGCAGCGCATTGCCGACCTGATCAGCAGCCAGGCCAGCACCGGCGGCGGCTGCGAGTTGACCCAGCGCATGCCGATCACGCCAGAGCAGGACAGCGCCGAGCCGTATCGGCAGGTCAAGGTCAGCCTGACCCTGAACTGCGCCATCGAACCGCTGACGGCCATCCTGCATGCGCTGGAGTACCAGCGCCCGTTTCTGTTCATTGACGAGATGAGTATGCGTCGCGATGCCAATGCTCCGGCCAGCGGTGCCGCCGGCAAACTGGTGGTGCACCTGCTGGTGCGTGGCTACCTGCAACCGGCCAGCGCCGGGGAGGGTGAGCAATGATCGGTTCCTTACGCCCGCTGGAGTGGTCGCTATTGGCTCTGGCCGCGCTGCTGGCGGGGCTGATCGCCCTGATTTTCAGCGGCGCTGCGCACTCGCCCGACTGGCTGCCGGAGCAGGCACCGCGCAACCCGATCGATCAGAAGGCGCAGACCCAAAATGCGCCGTCGGCGACACTGGACAGCCTGGCCAATACCTGGAAAACCCCGCTGTTCAGTCCTGACCGCAGCCCGGATGTCGCTGTTCGCAAAGCCGACGCGCAGGCCACCAGCCTGGCCGGCCTGACCCTGACCGGGGTGATCATGGACGGCTCGCTACGTGTCGCACTGATTAAACAAGCCAGCGGTCCGGCGTTGAAGATCCGTCAGGGCGATCGCCTGCCCAACGGCTGGACGCTGGACCGCCTGGAGCCTACCCAGGCTACCTTTCAACTCGATGGCCGCACGCAAATGCTGCGCCTGCCCGCGTTGCGTCTGCCGCCGCCGTCGAGTACACCGCCGATTACCTTAACCAACGATTCCACCCTGTGATGGGTACCTTTTCTGGAGTTCCTGCCATCGCTACCTTGCGCACACCTTTGCTTTGCCTGGCTACCGCCGTCGCCCTAGGCGGCTGCGCGTCAAAGCCCGACACTCTCGATCCCGACAATGGCATGCTGCAGGAAGCGCTCCAGGGAACCGGTTCACAACGCCCGCCGGTAGACCCGCGCAGCGAACGACCGCCAGTCGAGCCACCTTCACAGCAACCGGCGAGCTCGCCGCAGCGCCAGATCATCAGAGGCAACCAGCGTTTCATCCGCCAGCCCGCTGCTGCTCCGGCGGCGCGTCCGGCCGAAACCGGTGACATCGTCTTCAATTTCACCAATCAGCCGATTCAGGCGGTGATCAACAGCATCATGGGCGATCTGCTGCACGAGAATTACAGCATTGCCCAGGGTGTGAAGGGCGATGTCAGCTTCTCGACCTCCAAGCCGGTCAACAAGCAGCAAGCGTTATCGATTCTCGAAACGTTGCTGTCCTGGACCGACAACGCGATGATCAAGCAGGGCAATCGCTATGTAATCCTGCCCTCGAACCAGGCCGTGGCCGGCAAGCTGGTGCCGGAAATGCCGGTGGCGCAACCGTCGCCGGGCATGTCGGCGCGGCTGTTTCCGTTGCGCTACATCTCTGCGAGCGAAATGCAGAAGCTGCTCAAGCCGTTCGCTCGGGAAAACGCATTCCTGCTGGTTGATCCGGCGCGCAATGTACTGAGCCTGGCGGGTACGCCCGAAGAACTGGCCAACTATCAGGACACCATCGACACCTTTGATGTGGACTGGCTCAAAGGCATGTCGGTCGGCGTATTCGGCCTGCAACGTGCCTCGGTCGGCGAGCTGATGCCCGAGTTGCAGAAAATGTTCGGCCCGGAGAGCGGCATGCCGCTGGCGGGCATGGTGCGTTTCCTGCCGATCGAGCGGACCAACTCGGTGGTGGCGATTTCGTCACAGCCGGAATACCTGCGCGAAGTCGGCGAGTGGATTCATACCATCGATGAAGGCGGCGGTAACGAGCCGCAGATGTACGTGTACGACGTGCGCAACATGAAAGCCACCGATCTGGCCAAATACCTGCGGCAGATCTACGGGTCGGGTGCCATCAAGGAAGATTCGGCAGCCAAGGTTGCGCCGGGGCTGCGCACTACCACTTTGTCATCGCTCAACTCCAATGGCGGTAGCGGTGTCGGCGGCATGAGCAGTTCCAACGGGCTGGGCAGCAACGGCGGTGGCATGAGTAATGGCGGCGGCTTTGGTAACAGCCAGGGCATGAACAACAGCCAGAACAGTGGCGACAGCGAATCCGAGGGCGACGATCAGAGCAGCAGTGAATCGGATTCGGCCAGCCAGGAGGGTGGAGGAGCGAACGGCAACAGCAAGTCTCTGGACGCCAGCACGCGTATCACTGCGCAGAAGAGCAGCAACCAGTTGCTGGTGCGCACCCGTCCTGCGCAGTGGAAGGAAATCGAGTCGGCGATCAAGCGCCTCGACAACCCGCCGCTGCAAGTACAAATCGAGACGCGCATTCTGGAAGTCTCGCTAACGGGTGAGCTGGACATGGGCGTGCAGTGGTATCTGGGACGCCTCGCGGGGAATTCGGGCACAACCGGCAACGTGACCAACACTGCGGGCAGCCAGGGTGCGATTGGTACTGGCGGGGCTGCGCTGGCTTCTACTGACGCGTTCTTCTATTCCTTCGTCAGCAACAACCTGCAGGTCGCCTTACGTGCGCTGGAAACCAATGGCCGCACCCAGGTCCTGTCGGCACCGTCGCTGGTGGTGATGAATAACCAGCAGGCGCAGATTCAGGTCGGCGACAACATCCCGATCAGCCAGACGTCGATCAACACCAACACCTCCACCAACACCACATTGAGCAGCGTCGAATACGTGCAGACCGGTGTGATTCTCGACGTCGTGCCGCGCATCAATCCGGGCGGGCTGGTGTACATGGACATTCAGCAGCAGGTCAGCAGTGCCGACACCACTAGCGGCACCACTGACGCCAACGGCAATCCGCGTATTTCCACGCGCTCGGTCGCCACGCAGGTGGCCGCGCAGAGCGGTCAGACCGTGCTGCTGGGCGGTTTGATCAAGCAGGATAATGCCGAGACGGTCAGCGCCGTACCTTACCTGGGCCGCATCCCGGGCTTGAGATGGTTGTTCGGCAATACCACCAAATCCAAGGGCCGTACCGAGCTGATCGTGCTGATCACGCCGCGGGTCATCACCAGCAGCAGCCAGGCACGTCAGGTGACGGATGATTACCGTCAGCAGATGCAGTTGCTCAAGCCAGAGGTCTCGCGGACCAGCATGCAGAACTGAGGCATTGTTGGTTTTGTCTCCACGCCCACTCACGACGCTGCTTGTCGGCAGCGTCAAACAGAGGTCATGAACCGATGCTGAAATTTTTCGCTGCCATGCTGTTTGCCATTGCTGGCATGGCGCAGGCGCAGGACACCCTGCACACTGATCTGCCGCTGGATTACCTGGCACAGGCCAACGTCGAAACCCCGAACCGGCCGCTGGTGATCTTCATTCATGGCTACGGCAGTAACGCGGCGGACTTGTTCGGGCTCAAGGAAAATCTTCCGGCCGATTACAACTACCTGTCGGTGCAGGCTCCAATGGAGTTGCGCGCTGACAGTTACAAGTGGTTCACCCAGAAACCGGGCGTGTCTGACTACGATGGCGTGACTGAAGACCTCAAGAGCAGCGGCAAGCAACTGAGCGCATTCATCACCCAGGCCACCGGCAAGTTCCACACGCAGCCGGGCAAGGTGTTTCTGGTCGGGTTCAGTCAGGGCGCGATGATGAGCTACGAAGTCGCCCTGCGTCAGCCGAAGCTGGTAGGGGGGATTGCTGCGTTGAGCGGGCGGTTGTTGCCGGTGGTGCAGTCCGAGGTCAAAGCCTCTGATGATCTCAAGCGCCTGAACGTCTTCATCGGTCACGGGGTACAGGATCGCCAGGTGGCCTACGCCAGCGGCCCGCAAGCCGAAGCCACGCTGAAGTCGCTCGGCCTGACACCGCAATTTCATGGGTATGAAGGGCTGGGGCACAGCATCAACGAAGCCGAGGTCATTGACCTGGCGGCTTGGTTGAAGCAGTCAAACCGTCAGTGAATACGTGCGTCGTCCGAGGGGGGGGCGACGCGAGATCCTCGGTTACCTAGTTGACCTTGACCTCTTTGAACTTGAGCACGTTTTCCTTGCTCTCGCGGTCGCGAAAGGTCAGTTTCAAGGCGGGTGATTTCTTCAGTCGACCCTTGGTCGCCTCAAATATCAGTGTGACTCTGGTTGGCACGTTACGGATCAGCTGGAAGCTGTCCCAGCGATCATACTTCGCATCGCCAACATGCATTTGTGTCAGGCCCAGCGCGCCACCGGTTTCTTCAAACAGGCTGACAGGGTTCAGAAAGCGAAAGTCGCGATCGGCGCTTTTATTGATCAGTTCGAGCGTGCAGGTAGGCGACTGACCATTCTGATCACAGTCGAGCAGCTCAATACTCAGATTGTCGACGGTCTCGGACCGCTTGCCGAACATGTTGGCGTTGTCATTCTCGGTAAACAGTTTCTGACTGCGGGCGAACTCCACCGAAGGCTTTGCGTATTCGCCGCCCAACTTGAAGAACACCGCGCAGAGAAACAGTGACAGCGCCATCCACACGCCAAGCTTCAGTAACGAGGGGAGCTTTCTGGCGAGGATGGCGATACCCAGCCCGCTGAACAGCATGACTGTGCTGACAATGATGATCAGTGTCTTCCAGTTGATGAAGTCGACACTGAGGCCAAGAATGGTCGGGTCCGGAAACAGGTAGGTGAAGATGCTCCAGATGACCCCGATCATCCAGACTATGCCTGCCGATATTTTGACCAGAATCGCGGAAATCTTGCTTGTTCGTGGTGCTGCGTCCATTGCTGTTTTTGCCTTGTTCGGGTTGCGGGAATGCATACCGATACGCTTGAGCAGCGGTATCGTCGGGTGGGGGCCTTGGGATGAGGCGTCTGTACAATCCGTGTTCAATCGCGCAGATCCAGAGGTGCCGGATACGCGAGCCTTGAGGTGCGAGAGAGAGCCAGAAGGGCGATGGGCCATGCCATCGCCGCGGCATTATCCTGCAAATCAGTTACAAAGTGCAGCGTTTACGCATTCTGCCTGGATCGATCCCTGAGCAGCGCCAGCAAGGCAGTCAGTGGCAGCACCGTGCCTGCGATCAGCACCCAGGTCCAGCCGCCATGATCAAACAACGGACTGGCCACCGCCGAGCCAATCGCGCCGCCGATGAAAATGCTGGTCATGTACAGCGCGTTGAGCCGGCTGCGGCTCGCGGCATCCAGTGCATAGACGGTGCGCTGGCCCAACACCATGCTGGTCTGCACGCAGAAATCCAGCACCACGCCTGTTACCGCCAGGCCTATCACGCTGTAGGCAGGATGAATAAGCCCCGGAAGAAAGCTCAGTGCACCGAATAGAAGAGCGCCCAAGGACGCGATGCGGGTGTAACCGGCGTCTGCCAGACGGCCGCTGATGGGGGCCGCAATGGCACCAATTGCGCCGATCAGGGCAAAGATCGCGATCTGGGTCTGCGACAGCCCGTGATTGCGTGACAGCTCCAGAGGCACGGCGGTCCAGAACAGGCTGAACGTTGCGAACATGCACGCTTGATAAAAGGCCCGCTGGCGCAGCACCGGCTGGGTGCGCAAGAGCGTCCAGAGCGAGAACAGCAACTGGCCGTAGGATGCACGATGATCCGGAACGCGTTTGGGCATGGTGGTGGCGAGTACCACACTGATGCCGATCATCACCACGGCCGCCGCCCCGAACACTGCGCGCCAGCCGAAATGGTCAGCCACCAGACTGGCAATCGGCCGCGCCAGCAAAATCCCCAGCAACAGCCCGCCCATGATTCCGCCCACCACCCGGCCGCGGGATTCCTCCGGCGCCAGGTGCGCCGCCAGCGGGATCAGCATCTGCACCGACACCGAACTGAAACCCACCAGCAGCGACACCAGCAGAAACAGATTCGGCTGCTCGGCAAACGCAGCGCTCAGCAGGCTGAGCACCGCAACCGCAGTGGTGATCAGCATCAGCCTGCGGTTCTCCAGCAGATCCCCCAGTGGCACCAGAAAGAACAAGCCCAGCGCATAACCGATCTGCGTTAACGAAACGATCAGACTGGCGGCCGTACTCGACAGCCCGATGTCCGGGGCAATCAGCTCGATGATCGGCTGCGCATAGTAGATGTTGGCGACAATCGCGCCGCAGCAGAAGGCAAACAGCATGACCATGGCCGGGGTCATGCTCACGGCTTTGTGCGCCGCGTGGGACGAGTTGGGCATGAAGATTCTCGCTTGAGCGTAAACCTGGCAGACACGCGAGGCGCATCTGTCAGGCGGGTTTTTGACTGATGGCAAGCAGGCTAACGGTTTTGTCGCGGATTAAGTAGGTGCGGCGAGTTGATACAGGATATTTCCGGGAATGATGATTTGATGTAAGTCGTTTTATGGCGAGGTCTTCACGGAGCGTGCAGGAGTGCCATAATGCCGACCGTCATTGTGTTCTGGATCAATCCCCTCAGGGACCTTCATGGAAATCAAAAGCTTCAGGCTCGTTAATGTGGGGCGTTTCAGCGATCTTGAAGTCGCTCTGGCGCCTACCGAAAGACATGCGTCGAAGGTGACCGTGCTGGTTGGCAATAATGGAGCGGGGAAGACTACGCTGCTCAAGTCTGTCGCTACATCGTTGAGCTGGCTGGTAGCGAGAGTCAGGACGCCGAAAGGTGCTGGCAGTCGTATCGATGAGGGTATGGTTCAGAACGGTGCCGCTACATCCTCGATTACCATTCGGATAGAGGATGTGTTGATTTCGGATGACGAGATCAATCCACTTGAAACTGAATGGGGAATAACCGCTACTCGGAAAGGCCGAAACGCCACCTCATCCACAGTATTAAGCGAGCTCAACAGACTTGCTGATGGCTATCGCTCAAAGTTGACTGAAAAAAGTGATACGTCTCTTCCTCTTCTGGCTTTCTACCCCGTCGAGCGCTCTGTCATTGAGATACCGCTCAAAGTCCACGCCAGACATACCTTTGATCAACTCGACGGCTACGACAACGCCTTGGGGCGTGGCGTGGATTTTCGCCGCTTTTTCGAGTGGTTTCGGGAGCGCGAAGACAGCGAGAATGAAACGGGTATCTCGACAGAGTTGCTGAATGAGCTGTCTCAAAAGATCTTGATTGATACAGAACTCTGGAAAGTGCTGACCAGGGAGCATGCCTCTTCACGTGACCGCCAGCTGACTGCGGTCAGAACTGCGGTTGAGGCGTTCATGCCAGGCTTCACAAAACTGCGCGTCAAGCGTAAGCCGCGCTTGCACATGGCTATTGATAAAGACGGTAAGACGCTAAACGTATCCCAGCTGTCCCAGGGCGAAAAATCGATGATGGCGCTCGTCGGCGACATCGCCAGACGCCTAGCCATGATGAACCCGGCGCTGGAAAACCCGTTACACGGCAATGGCATCGTCCTGATCGACGAAGTTGATTTGCACCTGCACCCCAAATGGCAACGCAGTCTCATCGCCCAACTCACTACAACGTTCCCCAATTGCCAGTTCCTCTTGACCACGCATTCGCCGTTGGTCATCAGCGACAGCAAGGATGTGCTGGTGTACGTCATGGACGATGGCGAGTTACGTGAGCAGGACAGTCTTTATGGTCTTGATGCCAATCAGGTGCTGTCGAGTGTCATGGACACTGATATTCGAAATGAGGAGATTCAAACAGCTCTGGATAAACTGCAGCACTTTTTGATGAGAGGAGAGCTCGATGAAGCTCGTACTCTCTACACAGGGTTGGCTGACGAGTTACCTGCAAATCACATCGAACTGGCGAAAGCTTCGCTGCTGATTCGCAAGCTGGAAGTGCGCCGTGAGAAAGATTGAAAAGGGAAGTCTCGCGGTGCTGGAAAAATGGAAGCGCGCGAACAAGGGAAAGAAATACGCCGACCTGGTGGGGCATGAAGATATCAAGGATGCCATTCGCTACGCCTGTGTCACTGAACAGCATGGTTTGTGCGCCTATTGCTGCTGCAGGATCACTGCCGAGAAAGGCAGTGCCTGCAATGAACATGTTGAAGCGCAGCATCTAGCACCGCGTCGCACTCTGGATTTCGGCAATATTGTCGCGAGCTGCACTAACGCCAAGCGGTGTGACAAGGCTCATGGCCGTCAGTTTTTGCCGCTTACGCCGCTGATGATCGAATGTGAAAAAGAGCTGCAGTTTGAGCTTTCGGGTCTGGTGGCAGGCACCACGCCTCGGGCGTGCGCAAGTATCAACGTGCTCAATTTAGGCGATACCCATGAGTCGAACCGGGGTCTTGTGGGAGAGCGCAAGCAGATGATTGATGCACTGCTGTTTTCTTGCAGCATTGACCCTGCTGAGCTGTTTATTGAGGAAGATGATGTTCTCAATCTGTTAAAAAATGACCTGCTTGAGGTAGATGCCCAGCAGTTTCTTCAGCCCTTTTCTCCGGTTTTGGTGAATGTAATTATCGGCATCCAACGCGCTCGTCAGCGTTGACCAAGGCTATTTCCGCACCATCAAGAAACCTTTTGAATTCATATCCCCGATCTGACGTCCTGACTATCGGCCCTTGACGCCCAACGGCGACGTGCCAATAATCCGCTCAAATATTCATATATATGACTGGATAACTACAACAATGAACAAGCTCTCCAGCGACGAACGCCTTCCGCTTTATCAACGTCTGCGCGACAGTCTGGCCGAACAGATTGCCAATAATCGTTGGCGTCCGGGCGAAGCCATTCCTACTGAAGCGGCGCTGTCCGCTGAGTATTGCCTGTCCACAGGCACCGTGCGCAAGGCCATTGATCTGCTCGTAAGCGACAACGTTCTGGAGCGCCAGCAGGGGCGTGGCACGTTTATTCGGCGTGCCCGGTTTCAGTCGTCACTGTTCCGTTTTTTCCGTTTTCAGACCGAAGCGGGTGAGCGCCGTGTACCGGAAAGCCGAATTTTATCGATAGAGCCTGTGGCAGCGCCTTCATCGGTCAGCCAGGCACTGGGCCTGGTGTCCGGTGCGCCGGTCATTCGGATGATCCGGCTGCGCTTGCTGGATGGTCAACCGGTGCTGGCTGAAGAAATCTGGCTGCCTCGGATGCGCTTCCAGGCGTTGCTGGATCTGGACCTCGATACCCAGGGGCCGTTGCTTTATCCGATCTATGAGGAGGCCTGCGGTCAGGTTGTGGCTTATGCGCAAGAGAGCCTGACGGCTGAAGCGGTCAACGATGTGTACGGTCGGTTGCTGCAGGTTTCGGTCGGCAGCCCGGTAGTGGTCATCGAACGACTGGCGCGCAATTACGCCGGTGAACCTTTGGAGTGGCGACGTTCACGAGGGCACGCCAGCCATTTCCGCTACAGCGTGGAAATTCGCTGATCGCACTGCAATCACCCCGACTCATTCAACGCTCATAAGGATACGAAGCCATGTTCAACTGGTATCGCGAAGTCACTCCCAAGGAGCGCAAGACCTTCTGGGCCTGTTTCGGCGGCTGGTCGCTGGACGCCCTGGAAGTGCAGATGTTCGGTCTGGCCATTCCAGCCTTGATTGCCGCCTTTGCCCTGACCAAAGGCGACGCAGGGCTGATCAGCGCCGTGACGCTGGTGACGTCGGCACTGGGTGGCTGGGTCGGCGGAACGTTGTCCGACCGTTATGGCCGGGTTCGCACGTTGCAATGGATGATCCTGTGGTTTTCCTTCTTTACCTTTCTGTCTGCCTTCGTGACCGGCTTCAATCAGTTGCTGATCATCAAGGCGCTGCAGGGCTTCGGCATCGGCGGTGAGTGGGCGGCGGGCGCGGTGTTGATGGCCGAAACGATCCAGTCGCGTTACCGCGGCAAGGTCATGGCAACGGTGCAAAGCGCTTGGGCTGTCGGCTGGGGGCTGGCGGTGGTGCTGTTTACCCTGATCTATTCGTTTGTGCCGGAGGATATTGCCTGGCGGGTAATGTTTTTCGTCGGCCTGCTGCCAGCACTGATGATTATCTGGGTGCGCCGCAACGTCGAGGAGCCGGACAGCTTCCAGCGCATGCAGAAAAACGCTGCGCCGAAGGGCAATTTCTTCAAGTCTATGGCCGGAATCTTTCGCCCCGAATTATTGCGCGTCACCTTGCTCGGCGGCTTGCTTGGCCTTGGTGCGCACGGCGGTTATCACGCGGTCATGACGTGGCTGCCCACCTTTCTGAAAACCGAACGTAACCTGTCAGTGCTCAGTTCCGGCGGCTATCTGGCGGTCATTATCGTTGCATTCTGGTGCGGTTGCGTATGCAGCGGTCTGTTGATCGACCGCATTGGCCGACGCAAGAACATCATGCTGTTCGCGCTGTGCTGCGTGGTCACGGTGCAGTGCTATCTGATGCTGCCGTTGAGTAACACGCAAATGCTGTTTCTCGGCTTTCCGCTGGGGTTCTTCGCCGCTGGCATTCCGGCCAGCCTGGGTTCGTTTTTCAACGAGTTGTACCCGGCAGACGTACGTGGGGCAGGGGTTGGCTTCTGCTACAACTTCGGGCGCGTATTGTCGGCGGTGTTCCCGTTTCTGGTGGGCCATATGAGCGAATCGATGTCGCTGGGCACTGCCATCGGCATCGATGCCGGTATTGCCTATGGCGTGGCGATGGTGGCTGCTTTCTGCCTGCCGGAAACCCGTGGGCGCAATCTTGAGGCCACGCCGGTTGCTGCAGACCCGCTGGATAAGGGCGCGGCGCAGCAGGCTTGAATATCCTTTCACCCGCGGTGTTACAGCACCGCGTTGACTTACAGATGAACTCATGACCGACCCCACCACGCCAATCCTGGGCATTGATGCCCATGCTCATGTCTTCAGCAAGGATTTGAGTCTGACGTCAGGACGACGTTACAGCCCGGACTACGATGCCACTGTGCAAGCGTATCTGGCCCACCTGCACGAACATGGTTTGAGTCATGGCGTACTGGTGCAGCCCAGTTTTCTGGGTACCGATAACCGGTTCCTGTTCGACGCTCTGGCACAGGCCCCTGATCGGTTGCGCGGTGTGGCAGTGGTTGATACCGATATCAGCCGTGGCGCCTTGCAGCGTATGGCCGGGCTGGGCATTGTCGGTATTCGCCTGAACCTCATCGGCAGGGCGTTGCCTGACTTCACGGCACCTGAATGGAAGTCGTTGTTCAAGAACGTCTGGACCCTTGGCTGGCATATTGAACTGCACCGTGAGGTTGCCGACTTGCCGGGGCTGATCCGGCAGTTGCTACCATTCGGTTGCAAGATTGTGATCGACCATTTTGGTCGACCCGATGCGCGCCTTGGTATTGATGACCCGGCGTTCCAGGCATTGCTGGAATTGGGCCTGAGCGGGCAGCTGTGGATGAAAGTCTCGGCAATTTATCGACTGGGCGGCAGTGCCGAGCAGAATGCGGCGTTTGCCCACGCTGCATTGCCGCTGCTGCTGCAAAGCTTTGGTCCGCGCCGGTTGGTATGGGGCAGCGACTGGCCACACACCCAGCATGAACAAGAAGTCAGTTACGCCAGTGTGGTCGAGCAGTTCCGGGCGCTTGAATGTCCGGAACCGCTCAAAAACATGTTGCTGGTCGAGGCTCCTCAGGCGTTGTTTGATTTTCTGCCAATCGAAATCTGACCCGCTAAGCCGCAGGCGGCCTGATCCTGTAGCTGACCACATACAGCGCAGGCAGAAAAAACAATGTCAGCAAGGTGGCAATGGCGATACCGCCGATCATGGCGATCGCCATCGGGCCCCAGAACACCTCGCGGGCAATCGGGATCATGCCCAGGCTTGCAGCTGCTGCGGTCAGCAGAATCGGCCGGCAGCGATGTTCGGTGGCCTTGACCACCGATGTCCAGGCACTCTCACCGGCAGCGATGAACTCGTCGATCTGTGTGACCAGAATCACCGAGTTGCGAATAATGATGCCGATCAGCGCCAGCACACCAAGAATCGCGACGAAGCCCAGCGGATAGCCGGATATCAATAACGCTGCGACCACGCCAATCAGCCCGAGCGGCACCACGCTGACCACTAGCAGAAGCTTTTTGACACTGTGCAGCTGGATCATCAAAAAGCTCACCACCAGCAGCAACATCAGTGGCACGACCTTCAATATGGGCCCTTGCGAGCGGGCGCTGGCCTCGACCGCGCCACCAGTAGCCAGCGAATAACGCAGTGGCAGGCGCGCGCTGAAGGCGTCGACTTCCGGTTTCAATTGCCTGACCAGCGCGGCCGGTTGCAATTTTCCGAGCACGCTGGCTTTCAGGGTGATGGTCGCCAGCCGGTCGCGACGCCAGACCAGCGGCTGTTCCTGCTCGTAACTGAGCGTGGCGAACGCCAGCAGCGGCACGCTCGCACCATTGGGTGTCGGGATCTGCAGGTTGCCGAGGCTTTGTACCGAGTTGCGCTCATCGTTTTCTGCGCGCGCGACCAGGTCGATCAGGTAGGTACTGTCGCGCACCTGCGTGATGGTCGTTCCGCTGACCATGCTGTTGAGAATTTGCGCCACGTCTTCCGAAGACAGGCCGAATTGACGCACCTTGTCCTGCGCGATATCAATCTTCAGTACTTTGCCCGGCTCGTTCCAGTCATAGATGACCTGGCCGATGTTCGGGTTGGCGTCGAGGATGGCCGCCAGTGCCATCGCCTGGCTGCGCACCTGTTCGATGTCCGGGCCGCTTACCCGGTATTGCACCGGCCAGCCCACTGGCGGCCCCATGTTCAGTGGCTGGACGTAGCCGCCCACCCCGACATAATCGTCACGAAAGCGCTGGCGCAGACGCTCGATCAGACGATCACGCGCTGCGCCGCCCTGGCTGACGATCACCAGCTGCCCATAAAAGGGATTGCTCAGTTGCTGGTCCAGCGGCAGGTAGAAACGCACCGCACCTTTGCCCACATAGGAACTCCAGCGCAACACATCGGGATCGTCCTTGAGCGTGGCTTCAAAGCGATCCATGGTCTGGCGTGTGCCTTCGATGGAGCCGTTTTGCGGCATATAGATATCCACCAGGATTTCCGGGCGGTCGGAGTCCGGAAAGAACTGGTTCTGCAGCAGCCTGGCCGCAAACAGCGAGGCGATGAACATCAGTAGTGTGATGCCGATTACCCACCAGCGGTGCTCCAGTGTCTTGACCAGCAGGCCGCTGAAGCCGCGCATCCAGCGCCCCGGCGCGGCATGCGGCGCCGACGCCTTTAGAATGTGCACGCCAATCAGCGGCGCAAACAGCACCGCCACCAGCCAGGACAGCAGCAGGGCCACGGCGATGACCGCGAACATGGTGAACACATATTCGCCCGCTGAACTGGAATTCAGGCCGATGGGCACGAAACCGGCAACCGTCACCAGCGTGCCGGTCAGCATCGGGAAGGCGGTCGAGGTATAGGCAAAGGTCGCGGCCTGCGGTAACGAATCGCCGCTTTCCAGGCGGGTCACCATCATTTCGACGGTAATCATTGCGTCATCCACCAACAGGCCCAGGGCGATGATCAGCGCGCCCAACGAGATGCGCTGCATGGTGATGCCGCTGTACTCCATGAACACGAAGACCAGCGCCAGCACCAGCGGAATCGAACAGGCCACCACCAGACCTGCGCGAATGCCGAGGCTGATGAAGCTCACGACCAACACAATCAGGATCGCTTCAAAGAGTGCATGGGTGAAGCCGCCGATAGCTTTTTCAACCACGTCGGCCTGGCTGGACACCAGATGCACGCCGATGCCCAATGGCAGCTCGGTGGTCAGCTGGTCGATGCGCTGCTGCAACTGCGTACCGAATGCCTGAATGTTGCCGCCTTGTTTCATGGCCACCGCAAGCCCGATGGCCGGTTGGCCATTGAAACGGAACAGCGAGGAGGGCGGGTCGGCGTAGCGGCGTTCGATGGTCGCCAGATCGCTGAGGCGAAAGAACCGCTCGCCGAAGCGCAGGTTGACGGCCTCAAGGTCCTTTTCACTGCTGAACTGACCGCTGGCGCGCACCGCAATGCGTTCCGGGCCTGCCTCAATCACCCCAGCAGGCGTTACCGAGTTTTGCGCTTGCAGGCTTTGCAGCACCTGGCGCTGATCGATGCCCAGCGCCGCAAGCTTACGGATCGAGAAATTCAGATAAATGACTTCGCGCTGGGCGCCGAGCAGCTCGATCTTGCCCAGGTTGGGTACGCTGCGGATGTCGGCGCGTACCTGTTCGACGTAATCGCGCAACTGGCGAAAGGACAGTCCATCAGCGGTGAACGCATAGATACTGCCGAACACGTCACCAAACTCATCGTTGAATGCAGGGCTCTGAATGCCGCTGGGCAATTCGCTGCGTACATCGCTGATCTTCTTGCGCACCTGATACCACGCTGCCGGAATATCGGCGCTGCGGGTCTCGCTTTTGAGAAAGACAAAAAGCGTCGATTCGCCGGCCAGTGTGTAGCTTTTCACGTAATCCAGCGCGTCGATTTCTTCGAGCTTCTTTTCCAGCCGGTCGGTAACCTGTTGCAAGGTGTCGGGTAGCGTCGCACCCGGCCAACGCGCCTGAATGACCATGGTCTTGATGGCAAAGGAAGGGTCTTCCTCGCGGCCCAGATTCAGAAACGACCAACTGCCCATCAGCAGTGAAACGAACATCATGTACCAGACCAGCGTGCGATGCCTGAGCCCCCAGGCCGACAGATTGAAGCGTTCCCTCACAAACTGACCTCTCGCTGCATGCGTACTTTCTGTCCGGACTGCATGCCGTTGACGCCGGCAGTCATCACTTCGGCCACCTCGACCTGTTGCCCCGGATAGAGAAACTGCAGCCCGCGGGAAACCACCCGATCGCCCTCGGACAGCCCCTCTGAAACGATCACTTGACCTTGTTCATAGCGCAGCACATTGACCCGCGTCAGCTTGACCCTGGCCTGAGCGTCCACCTGCCAGACTGCCGGTTGACCCTTGGTGCGGCTCAGCGCTGACCAGGGCAGGGCGAACGCCCGTTGCGACCGAACCTGCAGGCGGGCGCTGACCACTGAGCCGAGCGCAGGCGCAGCGGCGACTTTCGGCAGCGCAACGCGCACTCGCAACGTGCCGTTTGCGGCGGAAACGATGGGCGTGATTTCCCTGATGATGCCGGTCAACTGAATGCTCTGCTGAGCAATAGGGCTGATGATCACCGTGGTGCCTGTCTGATCGGAGCGCAGCAGCGATTCATACACGGAAAATACCGCTTCGCGTTCGCCATCGTGAGCAACACTGAACACCGGCGCGGCGGCTTGGACCACCTGACCTTCTTCGGCGTGCCGTGCAGTGATGACGCCATCGGCTACTGCGAGCAGTTCGGTGTAACCGACTTGATCACGTGCGTTGGCCTGTTGAGCTTGCAGCGCTGCCAATTCAGCACGCGCACTCGCAAGGCCGGAGTGTGCCTTCTGGTATTCACTGAGGTTGGTATAGCCCTTGGGCAGCAGCACTTGCTGACGCTGGTAATTCTGTTCGGCTAGGTATAAACGCGACTGTCGTATGGCCACTTCGGCATTGGCCGACGCCAGTTCGTTCTTCTGTTCTTGCGGGTCCAGCCTGGCAAGCACTTGCCCGGCACGCACGCGGTCCCCGACATCGACATAGCGTTTGATCAGCTTGCCCGACACGCGAAACGCTTGCTCGGTCACCTTGCGCGCCTGGATATCGCCTGTCAGCGTCACACTGCTTGAGACGTCCACCAAGGCAACTGGCTGCACCTCGACTCGCACCAGCGCCTTTTCCGCAGGTTTTCCTGCGGAGCAAGCGCTGAGCGAGAGCAGTGAAATGAACCCCAGCACCAGGCCGGGCTGAACAGGTATGAAGTGCGATGGCCGGACATTTCCGGTAGCACGGCAGTACCAACGCAAACGCGTTGCAAAAGGAAAAGTCATCAACGAATAGCACTGCCCGATCAAAGAAACCAACACCGGTGAATCACTGCGTCACGCCGGAAAAGCTGAACGGCTTCCCGGGCGCAGGCGAGCGTGCTTCAGGCCATCGCGGTGACGCTTGGCCATACCTGTTGAGTGGCTTCAGTGCCCAGGAAAGTCAGTGCGGTGCGTTGCGAGTGGTGCCACGCCGCCTTGCTCTCAAGGTCCAGAAAATGCCCGGTGTCCGGAACTACGTTGAAACTGCTTTTGGCGATGTAGTTGGAAAACATCCGCGCATCTTCAACGGTGGTGTACTCATCTTTTTCACCGTTGATGAACAGCACCGGAATCTTGATCGAGGAGAAACGCTCGACATAGTTAGTGGCGCTTAGTTTACGAATCTGGCTAATGTGAAAGTCGATCTGGCGATATTCGTGTTCGGCAAGGCTGATCAGGTGCTTGTAGTTATAGAGTTTGAACAGACGCGGCAGGTACTTGCCCACGGTGTCATTGAGCAGTGAGCCGATCTTGCGCTTCTCGCGGGCGGCCAGGTAGATCTGGGCGTTGTCGATGTAGTCGAGCATGGCCTCGTTGAGGACCGGCGAGAACGAACTGATGATCGCCTTTTCCACGGATGGCGGGCATTCGGCAAGGGCCAGCAGCGCCGATACACCGCCCCAGGACACCGACAGCAGGTGGTTCACCTGGTAGAGGTCGATCAACTGCAGCAGGATATTTACTTCATCTTCCTTGCTGACAATCATGTCGTCCGGGTTGTGGGCTCGGGATTGCCCCGAAAACGGCAGGTCGAATAGTACAAGGTTGTAGTGCGGTTGCAGGTACTTGACGGTCTGCCCGAAAGAGCCGGTGGTCGATAACGCACCGTTGACCAGCAAGATGGTCTTGGCCTCGCTGCCTTTCCAGTAAGTCTCGGTGTAAACCTTGTACTGACCTACGCTTAAAATCTTTGATTGTGCGCCCATAACAGCCTCCCAGCCGATGTTGATCCAACTAATTAGTACAGCGTTCTCTGCTCTGGCAGCCATGTCAAAGCCTCGCCTTGTTAGTGGCGAAATCCGGTGAGTTATTATTTTGGGTGCAGCCAAGCGGTGCAGCAGGTACCTCGTTTGCCCGGTTATAGATAGCGCAGTGCCAGCGCAGCGACAAGACGCTGACGTCATAAAAATGTCTATTCGTTCACATTTTGCCTGTGAGGCGAAGAACTCCCATCTGCTCGATGGGGTGATTTATTCGGGGAAAACCGTCATATAAAGCCAGAAAAGCGCATTTATTGAGTGGAACTTGTGAGCGCTGAAACGGTCAAGCTGTGTCGTTTTTTGAAACATATTGTTACAATTTAGCGCTTGGCAGACTGCGCCAGATAACTATCGAAAGCTCTGGAAGCATTGAGGCAGACGCTTCAAGCTCGTCAAAAAGCAGGCGCGCAGCGTTTTACGGAAGGGGGTTGTGACTGAATCTCAGGCGAGGGTGTTTACGGTGCGACATTCCAGCAACAAGCTTGCGCCGCCGTATTCGCTGATGCCTATCTGCAGCGTAAAACCATGCAGATTGACGATGGCGGCGACTACGGAGAGACCGAGCCCGAAACCGCTCTGTTCAGTGCCGGTTTCGCTGCGATAGAAGCGCTGGAAGACGGCTGCGCGCTCGGCGACGGGGATGCCGGGCCCGGAGTCCTGTACTTCGATGCATGGCGTGAGGCCGTCGCTGGAGGGGTAGGCGCTGATTTTCACAATCCCGCCGGAAGGGGTGAACTTGATTGCATTTCCCAGCAGGTTGGTCAGCGCTTCAAACAGCAGGGCTCGGTCGCCTACCAGTGTGGGTAACGTGTCGTGCAGGTCCAGCAACAGGGTGATCTGGTCTTCTTCGGCCAGCGGCAGGTAGAAATCATGCAGTTCCTGCAGCAGTGGCTGCAGCTCTAGTTCTACGAAGGCTGAGCGTCGCTGACGGTCTTCCAGTTCCGAAATGCGCAGCAGCCCACGAAAACGCGCCATCAGCGTGTCTGCTTCACTGATTACCTGGGCAATCTGGGTGGAGTGGGGCGAATCGTGCGCTGATTGCTGCTGAATGCGATAAAGCTGGGCGCGCAGCCGGGTCAGTGGCGTGCGCAGGTCATGGGCGATATTGTCGCAGACGCCCTTGACCTCGTTCATGAGCTTTTCGATACGGTCGAGCATGGCGTTGACGATCACCGCCAGCATGTCCAGCTCATCGCGCCTGTTCGAGACCGGCAGGCGACCGGCCATGTCGCCGGCGATGATTGATTCGGCGCTGGCCTGAATGGCGCGTATGCGGCGCAACGGTCGGCGGCGCAGCAAATGCCAACCGGCGACCCCGGGAATAATGGTCAGAGAGATGCCCCACAGCAAGGCGTGCAGGATCAGGGTGCTGACGGCAAGCAACGAGCCATTCTCGCGCACCAGTACCAGCCAGCGCCCGTCGGACGTTCGGTTGACTATCGCATCACAGCTGCCTTGCGGCAGGCCCGGGTCATCCGATTCGATGCAGTCGCTCAGTACATGGATCTGGCCGTCGATGGGCAGGTTTTTCGGCACGCGGGTGATAGGGCCTGCCACGGGGCGAAAGTTTCGGTCGAACAGGCCGTAGGCGTCCACTGCGCGCGTATCGAAGGTCATGCTGGTGGCCAGAGCGTCAACCAGTGCCTGACCTTCAAAGCGCGAAAACAGCTGCTGGCGGTGAGTGAGTGACTGGCGGGCGAGGTTATCCAGGTAGGAGTTGACCTCCCAGTAGAGAACGCCCAGCAGCATCACGCTCCAGGCGACGAACAAGGAACTGTATAGCGCCAGTAATCGGCTTGTTGAAGATCGCCAGCCCTTAGACGGGTTCGGCAATAACATAACCTGAACCTCGCACGGTCTGGATCAGCTGTGCGGTGCCAGGTTGGTCTATCTTCTTGCGCAGACGGCCAATGTGTACGTCGATCAAATTGGTACCCGGATCAAAGTGATAGCCCCAGACTTCCTGGAAAATCATCATGCGGGTGATGATCTGGCCGCTGTTGCGCATCAGGAATTCCAGCAGCTTGAACTCGGTGGGCAGCAGGGTCAGCGGCTCACCACCACGGCAGGCTTCGCGGCTGATCAGGTTCAGTTCCAGATCAGCGACCTGCAGCACGGTCTTGCCCGCGCTGACCGGGTTGCTGCGGCGCAGGAGCACTTCGACACGTGCTGCCATTTCGTCGGAAGCAAACGGTTTGGGCAGATAGTCATCACCGCCTGCGCGCAGCCCGCGCACCCGCTCGTCCACGTCGGAAAGGGCGCTGATCATCAAGATCGGCGTGGAGATACCCTGGGCGCGCAGGTGGGTGACGATGGTCAGACCATCCATCTCCGGAAGCATGCGGTCCAGAGTAATCAAGTCATAGTCTCCGCTCACTGCACGTGCAAGACCGTCACGGCCGTTGTCCACCCAGTCCACTTCCAGTCCGTGGTTGCTGAGCTCGGTCACGATTTCCTTTGCTGTGATGGCATCATCTTCGATTGCCAGAATTCGGGTCATGGTCCCTGCCTGAATAAGTGCGTTCAAAAACTCATTCTGCCTTTAAAAGCCACTGCGCTTCCTGAAAGAAAGTTTAATGATAGGGATCATATGTCATTCCGCATGCTGATATCCGCGTCCTTGAGCTCTTGCTGCTGCTTTTCGCGGCGGCTTTTTTCTGCCTTGTTCTGACGATCGCGTTCCAGTTTGGCGGTCGTGTCTTTTTCGCTGCGGATCTGTGCGTGGCTGATCAAGGCAAAGATAAAGCTGCCACCAATGATATTGCCTGCCAATGTAGGAGCGGCAAAGGTAAACCAGAAATCCTTCCAGCCCATTTCCCCGGCAAATACCAGATAGGACACTTCGGCCGAGCCCACGACAATGTGCGTGAAGTCTCCGAGCGCCATCAAGTAGGTGATCAGAATGATAATGGCGATCTTGGCATTTTCCATGGACGCAATCATCCAGACCATGGTCGCGATCATCCAGCCGGACACGATGCCCTTGGAAAACATCTGACTGACGTCGTTTTCCATGACCTTGTGGCCAATCTCCAGAAATGCCTTGTCTGTGCTGGTGTCGAAAATCGGCAGATTGAGCATGACATAGGCCACCAGCAGCGTCCCAGCGAGGTTGCCCGCCAGTACCACACCCCATAGTCGGAACAATCGACCGATATTGGCCAGGTTCAACTTGCTCATGATCGGCAGCACGGCGGTAATAGTGTTTTCAGTGAACAATTGCTGGCGCGCCAGGATGACCGCGAGAAATCCGGCCGAATAGCCAAGGCTGCTGATGACGTGACTGCCGGGTATGCCTTCCAGCCGCGACTTGAACAGCCCCATGGCCATCAACGACAGGCCCATGGTCAGCCCGGCCGCGAGTGCCGACCACCACAGGGCGGCAACACTGCGCTCCAGTTCGTGATCGCCCTGAATACGGATGGTTTCGTGCAGCACCGCCGCGCGGGGCGGCTGGTTTTCATCAATCTCGCGCTCTTCCTCGGCTGACAGGCCGGGGGTCTTGCCGTCTACTTCGTGATCCATACAACATCCTCAGCGCCAGTGATGAAATGGACCGGCACGGGCATTGCCGGTCCGATGGTTCAGACAGGCGCCACGCGCGGTCGTTCGCTAACCGCGGGACGTATCAACGATTGTTTGCACCGGTTGCAGGATGCGCCTGTCTAGCCCAGCAGATCGGCGCTTTGCACGCGTTCTACACCCATGCTCAGCAGGGTCTTCCAGGCGTTCTCCAGCGAGCCGTTCATGTCGATGGCGCGACAGCCATCTTCGATGACATACGTATTGAAACCGGCACTGCGTGCATCCTGAGCAGACCAGGCGACGCAGAAATCCAGCGCCAGACCGACCACGAATACAGTGTCGATGCCGCGCTCTTTCAGATACCCGGCCAGGCCTGTGCTGGTCGTACGGTCTGCCTCCAGAAATGCCGAATAGCTGTCGATATGCGCATTGCAGCCCTTGCGCAGGATCAGTTGCGCGTGAGGCAGGTCAAGATCGGCGTGCAACTGCGCACCGTGGCTGCCTTGCACGCAATGGTCCGGCCATAGCGTTTGCGGGCCGTAGGGCAGGGTGATGCTCTCGAATGGCAGGCGCTGAGCGTGGCTTGAAGCAAACGAAATATGCCCGGCAGGATGCCAGTCCTGCGTGATGATCACTCGGGCAAAGCGCGCGCCCAGACGATTGATCAACGGCAGCAACGCATCGCCGTCAGCCACCGCCAGTTGTCCGCCGGGCATGAAGTCGTACTGCATGTCGATCACCAGCAAAGCACAGCGCGGGTCGGCAGGCTTGTCGGAAAGAGGCATTGTCGGTTCTCTTGTGAAGTGCGATGAGCGCCAGTTTGCCTGTTTGTCCCCACGGTTGCGAAGCGAGATGCGCAGCATAGGCAAAAGATATTTTTGCGAATTTGTATCAGGCGTTAATACGAATCTGTACTATTCGCGAAAAATCCTGCCGGGTCCCAAGAGGCCTGGTTTCTTGCCAAGGGCTGCACGTCGATGCGTCGTACTCTCGTTTCACTTTGCGTCATTCAAGCGATCTCTCAAGCCGCCTGGGCTGACCAGGTTACTGCCGGGCAACCTTCCATAGAGTTGCAGAATATCGACATTCAGGGCGCTGCCAATGCTGAAACGGCGCAAGGGCCGGTCGAGGGCTATCGCGCCACACGCTCCGCCAGCGCCACGCGCACCGATACCTCGCTGCATGAAACGCCACAGTCCGTCAGCGTTGTGACCCGCGACGCGGTAGAAGACATCGGCTCCACGCGCTTGCAGGACGCTCTGGACTACGCGGGCGGCGTCGGGCGGGCCAACAACTTCGGCGGTCAAGGGCTGACTACATTCACGGTGCGCGGTTTTACCACCGGCGAGTTCTATCGCAACGGCTTCCCGATCAATCGCGGCTATCCGAACATGCCGGATGCCAACACCATCGAGCGCCTTGAAGTGTTGCGCGGTCCGGCCACCACGCTGTACGGCCGGGGCGATCCGGGCGGCACTTTCAACGTGGTCTCCAAGCAGCCACTGGCCGAGCGCAAGGTCACGCTGGGCAGCCAGCTCAATGATCAGGGCATGAAGCGCGGCACGCTGGACGCGTCCGGTCCGCTGGATGACGAAGGGCGTTTCGCCTATCGCCTCAACGTCGTGGGCGAAGGCGGCGATACCTTTCGTGATCACGTCGAGACCGAGCGCTATGGTGTGGCTCCGGTCTTGAGCTGGGAGGTCAACGACGCCACGCGCATTACCTTCGAAGGCGACTTCATGCGCAACAATGCACCGCTGGATCGTGGCCTGACGCGTTACGCCAACCAGACGAGCACCGCCTCGCGCGACACGTTCTTCGGCGAGAAGAGCGTGGGCAAGCTGCATAACGATAACAACATGGCACAGTTGCGCTTCGACCATGACCTAAATGCCGACTGGAAGCTGGGCGGTGGCGTCCAGCTTCTCGACGGTTCCCTGCAAGGCGATGCCATCGAGGCCAACGGCCTGGCGGCTGATGGTCGTACCCTCGGGCGCAACTTCAACTATCGCAAGCTGGAATGGACAGACCGCGATGTGCAGTTGAACCTGACCGGGCACTTTTCCGCCGGTGGCTTCGATCACACGCTGCTGACCGGGGTCGAGTATGAGGATTATGACTACAAGTCGATCATCCAGCGTTCCAGCGGTGCCGTCGGCGCCTACCCGATTGACATCTTCAACCCTGTCTATGGTCAGGCCCGACCGGCACTGACCCGGACCACGACCCATGACAAGGAAAACCTCAAGACCTGGGCTGCCTTCGTGCAGGATCAGGTGGCGCTGACCGAGCGCCTGAAGTTATTGGGCGGCGTGCGTCTGGAGCGTTTTGAACATGACTACGATTCCTTCTTGCCTGGCACCAGCAGCTGGACCGCCAGCGATAACGCCGTCACACCGCGCGTTGGCCTGAGCTACGACCTGACCGACACCGTCGCGGTCTACGCCAACACCGCACGTTCGTTCAAGCCCAACAGCGGTGCCAGCCGGCTGGGTGGCGGCTTCAAGCCGGAAGAGGGCAAGTCATACGAGATCGGCACCAAGTGGGAAGCGCTGGACGGCCAGTTGAGTGTTGATGCGGCGATCTACCAGATCGAGAAGCGTAACGTGCTGACCACTGACCCGGTTGATTCCACATTCAGTGTCGCGGCAGGCGAAGTGCGCAGCCGTGGCCTGGACCTCAACGTGGTCGGCAACCTGACGCCCGAGTGGCGGATGATGGGCAGCTACGCTTACGTCGACGCTGAAGTAACCAAGGACAACACGCTGCGCTCCGGCACACGGTTGATGAACATCCCTGAGCAGACCTTCAGCCTGCTCAACGTCTACGAGTTTCAGGAAGGTGCCTTGCGCGGCTTGGGTCTGGGCGGCGGCGGTCGTTATGTCGACCAGCGCGCCGGGCGCACCGCCAACGTCGCCTTTTCGATGGACAGCTACACCGTGTTCGACCTGCTGGCCTACTACAAGGTCAATCAGCACGTGAAGCTCAACCTCGACCTGAAGAACGTCTTCGATACCGAGTATGAGGAAGGCGCGTTTGGCAACGTCTATGCGTATCCGGGGGCACCGCGGACCGTGCAGGTGGGGATTGCTTATACGTTGTGATGGTGCAGGTATCTGATTCCTAGGTGCAAAGCCTGACCCTTTGAGGGTCAGGTTCAGCAGCGTGTGTCATGGATACCGGAGCCTGATCACACGCCGTACTGAATCACAGGAATTGATCTGTCTTTGAAAAGCCGGCACGGCGGCGAAGTTTGCCATCCTGGAACTGGTCCTTGCCGGGTAGAATGTCCGCTCCGGCTGCTTTGAGAGCTGCCATATTATCTTTCAAGGCTTTGGTGGCTTCGTCCTTTTGCTGGAAGGTGTTTCCTATCAGAAATTTGGCGTTACCCACTTCGCCAATCTGGAATTTATAGCCAGCCTCTCGCAGTGCCTTGATCTGGTTGGCAAGCCGGGAAGAGGCTTCGCTTTCCCTGGCATACACATGAAAGCTGCCAACCAGGGCCGGGTTGCTTTCGCCATTGGCGGCCTTTAATTGATCGGCAAACTTGACCAGGCCGCTTTGCGGGCCAGCGGTCAGGCCACCTCCCCAGTTACTGTCCTCGACAACAATAGTTCCTTTATAGCCGGAGTTGCGCGCGGCTTTGATTAATGTGGTCTGCATGTCAGCCCAGTCCTGACTGGCGCTTTTGCCGCCCTGATTGAAAGTGTCCAGGACGAAACTGGTACGACTGCCAAACTTTTTGACCACATTACTGATGTCGGCCGAGGCCTGCTTCAACTTTTCTCCCGTCAGCACATTTCCGCCACCCTGGTTCGCATTGTCGCGAAAGGTGAACTGAACCTTCACACCCTGTTTGTCTCCTTCGCCAAGCAATGCCCTGAGCTTATCCATCTGCCTGGCGTCGTTGATCTGATCATGCGTCATCTGAAAGCGTAAGGTTCCGCCTCCAATCGTTTTCAGGTCCTGAATCATCTTCGTGGCAGCAGCGGCTGTGGCGATGTCATCAGGGTTGACGTTGGCTCCCCCGCGCGCGACGTTCTGGGCAGCTTTGGCTGCCTCTGAAGAAGCGGCCTTTTCTGCTTCCTTGGCTTTTTTTTCTGCGTCCGAAAGGGCCGTGCTGTCCTTCACCGCAGCCACTTCGCTGCCAGCAGCCTTTGTATCGTTCTGGCTGACAAGCGCCTTTTGACTGGCAAGCAGAGCCGTGTCTGACGAGGAATCTTCGCTCTCCAGTGACCGGGTATTTCGGCTGAGCATCATTCTTGTATAAACAGGGGACGCTTCCGGTGTCTCGGCGGAGCGGCTGTCGGAGGCCGTATAGGTGTCGAGTTTCGCCTGCTTTTCAGGGTTGGCCTCAGCAACGCCAGCGTCCACGGCCCGCGTGGTTCGGTCGGCCATTACAGGCTTTTCCCTGGCGGCCATGAAGGGGTCATATGACCTGTCTGAGCGAATATTCATCGAATGTCTCTGTAGGACCCGTGCGACAAGTGGCTGCACCCTGCGAAACAAAAGAATAAGTCGCCAGGCCAGCTGTAACTTAGTGGATTGCAGTATTCATATAACGAGGAGGGGAACTTAAGATGACGCTTTTATTAACGTTTTTCTTTTGCTGTTCTTCCTTGAAATATGGCTTCCTGGCGTAATCCTGTTTCGAGCGTTATCTGTTAACGGCGCAGGGTCGCACAAACAGGGTTTTTAGAGCAACAAAAAGGCTGACTGACCGAGCCGACAGATTACTGCTTTGACGGAGTACAACGTGTCAGCCAAGCAGCCGAATCGGCGACCCCGCATGCCAGGCCTGAATGTCTTCGATCATCTGCCCATAAAAGGTTCGGTAGTTGTTCTTGGTGACGTAACCGATATGCGGTGTTGCCAACACGTTGTCCAGCGTGCGGAACGGGTGATCGGCGGGCAGCGGTTCGATGTCGAACACGTCTAGTGCGGCGCCTGCGATGTTGCGCTGTTGCAGTGTTTCAAGCAGAGCAGTCTGATCGATGATCGGGCCGCGCGACGAGTTGATCAGGTAGGCGCTCGGCTTCATCCAGCCCAGTGCCTCCGCGTCCACCAGGCCACGGCTGCGGTCGCTGAGTACCAGGTGCACCGAGAGCACGTCAGCCTGTTTGAACAGTTGCTGTTTGCTGACGTACGTGACGCCCGATTCGGCAGCCGCTTCGGGTGTCAGATTCTGGCTCCAGGCAATGACCTGCATGCCGAACGCCTGACCGTAGCGGGCAATCCATTTGCCGATACTGCCCAGCCCGAGAATGCCCAGGGTCTTGCCGTGCAGGTCGCTGCCCAGCCCGACCTGCCAGTTGCCTGCACGCAAAGAGTTGGCCTCGGCCACCAGATTGCGGGTGATACCCATGATCAGCGCCCAGGTCAGTTCCGGTGCCGCGTGTTTATAGCTTTCTGTTCCGCACACCACAATGCCGTGGCGCTTGGCCGCAGGGATATCAATCGCCGCATTGCGCATGCCGCCTGTGACCAGCAATTTGAGCGCAGGCAGTTGGCTGAGCAGTGCCTCATCGAACAAGGTTCGCTCACGCATCAGGCAAATGATGTCGAAGCCTTGCAGCCGTTGCACCATGGTTGCGGTGTCGGCCGGGAAGTCGTGCAGAAAGCTGATGTCGCCCACTGAGTCGAGCACCGACCAGTCCACCACATCGCTGGCGACGTTTTGCCAATCATCGAGCACCGCGATTTTCAATTGGGTCATTGTCTGAAGGCCTCTTGACGGGTTTTTATGAAACAGAGCACTAATTGAACAGGCTGGCAGCGATATTAATCGAAAAGCCCAGAATCGCGGTGTTGAACACAAAGCAGATCAACGACTGGCCGAGCACGACCTTGCGCATTTCACGGGTCGCGACGCCGACGTCGGAGGTCTGTACCGCAACGCTGAGGGTGAACGAAAAGTACAGAAAGTCCCAGTAGTCGGGGTGCTTTTCTCCGCCGACAAACGCCAGCGCGGGCTCCTTGCCTTTCCAGGTATAGAACATGCGTGCGTAATGCAGGCTGAAGATCACCCCGATCATCAGCCACGAACCTATGACGGTCAGGCCGGTGAAGGCGTGATGGAGCATTTTGGCGTCGCTGGACAGGCCCTTGCTGCTCGCGACTTCGAAGATGATCGCCGCCAGACTGGCCAGTGCCGCCACGCAGACCGTTACCAGAATGACGCCCGCGTTTTCGTCTTCCATCATCGCGACTCGGCGGACATCGTCGGCATTGCTGCGCAGCGTGCGAACGAAAATAAGGATCAGATACAGCCACACGCCTGTGTCCCAGCCGGTCAGCAGGCTCTGCGTGAGTGTTGCGTGGGGGATCAGCCAGGCCCAGGCGATGCCGGCGGTGAGGCCAACCAGAGCTGCGAGAGTCAGGCGAGGGCGGGTGCGGGCAAGATGGCGCATGCGGTCTAGTCGTTACTGGAGGTTACGAGACAGTAGCATGCCGGCTTTGCATGCCAAGCCGGATTTGAAAAAAACGGCGCGCAAGGGGGTTGCGCGCCGTGTGCCAGCCAGATTGTCAGCAGGCGGCGAGTGGTTTTTTAAGCTGGCTCAACGCACCAGGCAAGGCTGCTTGTTGTTGAATTTCCAGTCCGGGATCAGAAACTGCATGGCCACTGCGTCATTGCGTGCGCCCAGGCCCATGCCTTTGTAGAGTTCGTGAGCCTTGGCCAGCTGGTCCATGTCCAGCTCGACGCCCAGCCCCGCCTGCTTGGGCACATCGACCTTGCCGCCGATAATCTGCAACGGGGCCTTGGTCAGGCGCTGGCCGTCCTGCCAGATCCAGTGGGTGTCAATCGCCGTGATGTTGCCCGGCGCCGCAGCGGCAACGTGGGTGAACATCGCCAGAGAAATATCGAAATGGTTGTTGGAATGCGAGCCCCAGGTCAGACCCCACTCGTTGCACATCTGCGCCACACGTACCGAGCCCTGCATGGTCCAGAAGTGCGGATCAGCCAGTGGAATGTCCACCGATTGCAATTGAATGGCATGGCCCATTTCCCGCCAGTCGGTGGCGATCATGTTGGTGGCAGTCTTCAGGCCGGTGGCGCGGCGGAACTCGGCCATCACTTCACGACCGGAATAACCGTTTTCCGCGCCGCACGGGTCTTCGGCATACGCCAGCACGTGATGCTGATCGCGGCATAGGCGGATGGCTTCCTTGAGCGACCAGGCTCCGTTGGGGTCAAGGGTAATACGCGCATCGGGAAAACGCTCAGCCAGCGCCGTGACAGCTTCGATCTCTGCGTCACCGCTCAGTACGCCGCCCTTGAGCTTGAAGTCCTGAAAGCCGTAACGCTGGTGCGCAGCTTCAGCCAGACGGACCACCGCCTGCGGAGTCAGCGCTTCTTCATGACGAATGCGGAACCAGTCATTATCGGCGTCGGGCTCGCTACGATAGGCCAGGTCGGTTTTGCGCTGGTCGCCGACATAAAACAGGTAGCCGAGCATCTCGACCTGATCACGTTGCTGACCTTCGCCCAGCAATGCAGCAACCGGTACGCCCAGGTGCTGACCAAGCAGGTCGAGCAGGGCGGCTTCCAGCGCGGTGACAGCGTGAATGGCAATGCGCAGGTCGAAGGTCTGCAGGCCGCGGCCGCCCGAATCGCGATCGGCGAAGGCTTTGCGTGCCTCATTGAGGATCTTCTGGTAGGTGCCGATGCTGCTGCCGACCACCAGCGAGCGTGCGTCTTCCAGCGTCTGGCGGATCAACTCGCCGCCCGGCACTTCGCCGACGCCAATATGCCCGGCATTGTCCTTGAGTATCACGATATTGCGGGTGAAGTAAGGGCCGTGCGCGCCGCTGAGGTTGAGCAGCATGTCGTCATGGCCAGCCACTGGCACTACTTGCATCTCGGTAATGACAGGGGCCTTGCTGGTGATGTTGGCGTGTTGAATGTTCATAGCTGATCCCGTAAAAAAATATGACCTGTAATGGCGTCGCTTCGAACCTGCATCAATGCGTGGCCGGGGTATGGATGGCGGCTACCGGCGTCGCGCCTGGCTTTGGCGTATTGCGCGCAGCGAAGACGATGATCGCGGCAATGATCGATGTGACCGTCAGGCCATACAGCCCGCCCTGGATCGAGCCGGTGTGCTCTTCCAGCAAGCCAAAAGTGGTCGGCGCCACGAAGCCACCCAGGTTGCCCACCGAGTTGATCAGCGCAATGACCGCTGCGGCGATACGTGCATCCAGATACGCTTGCGGAATGGGCCAGAACAGCGACGAAGCCGACTTGAAACCCAGTGCTGCAAAGCAGATGGCAACGAAAGCGAAGATCGGGCTGCCAGTGGTGGACATGAACATCCCGGCAGCGGCAATCAGCAGCGCAATGGCGACCCACGCCTGCTGGCGTTTCCACTTGGCGGACAGCGTGGCGAAAGCGTACATGCCGATGATCGACAGCAGCCATGGAATGGAGTTGAACATGCCGACTTCAAAGTCCGTCAGGCTGCCCATTTTGCGGATGATGCTCGGTAGCCAGAAGGTCGCTGCGTAGATGGTCAACTGAATGAAGAAGTAGATCAGGCAGAACAGAATGATCTGGCTGTCCTTGAGCAACTTGCCGATGGAGGCTTTGACTGGCGTCGCCGCTTCGCGGGCAGCCTGTTCGGCATCGATGGCGCTGACCAGCGCGTCCTGTTCTTCGCGGGTCAGCCACTTGGCGTCGTGCGGTTTGGAGTCCAGCCAGAACCAGACGAAGAAGCACAGGCCCACCGAGAACATGCCTTCGATGAAATACATCCACTGCCAGCCTTTCATTCCGAAACCGGTGATCTGCAACAGCAGGCCTGACAGTGGTCCGGAAATCAGCGAAGCGATGGCCGAGCCGCTGAGGAAAATGGCAATTGCCTTGCCGCGCTCAACCCCGGGCAACCAGCGGGTGAAGTAGTAGATCACGCCTGGAAAGAAGCCTGCCTCGGCCACGCCCAGCAGAAAGCGCAGGATGTAGAAGTGGGTTTCGTTCTGGATGAAGGCCATGCAGGCAGCAACGATGCCCCAGGTAAGCATGATCCGCGTCAACCAGATACGTGCGCCGACTTTCTGCAGCAGGATGTTGGAAGGGACTTCGAAGAGGGCATAACCGATGAAGAACAGTCCGGCACCCAGGCCATAGGCTGCAGCACCGATACCCAGGTCATGCTCCATGTGCGAACGCACAAAGCCGATGTTCACCCGGTCGATGTAGTTGACGATAAACATGATGACGAAAAGCGGCAGGACGTGACGTTTGACCTTCGATACGGCTGAACTCAGAACCGAATCAGTGCCGTCGGCCATCCTGGAATTGGATGTGCTCACAGTTGAATCTCCCACTCGTTGTTTTTATGCGGGTATGTGCGAAGTGTGTCCCTCGCATTGTCGGTCATCATACAAGTAAAAAAGGCTTGTGCAATCCCCTGATGCTGATGATTTGGACGATTGGGAAAGTTTTTCTGGGTGCAGGTACATGCGCAGGGCACGTCAGTATGACGATGTTAATTTAATATTTTTACCCATTGATTGCTGGGTATTAGCCTTTTTTATGAGTCGGGTATGACCTATTCACGGGCCGTTTCTTTCAAGCTGTGCTGTTGAAAAAAACGCTTCGAGGTTAATCAAGAGCTTTGACAGTGACAGATAGCTTGTAATACAAGTAAGACAACTGCGCAGGCCGATGCCACCGGCCTTTTTGCGCACTCAACCTAACATTCGCGCTGTTATGACCGTGATACGGCAGCCCAACCAGACAAGTCAGGATCCATTCGCCATGCAAGAGCCTGTCAGCGCAGCGCCCAAACGTCGTCAGCACAGCCTGGCCACCGATCTGGTCACCGAACTGAGCCAGCGTATTTTGCTGGGCAAAATTGCACCCGGTCAGAAGCTGCCTTCCGAAAACCAGATCGTCCGTGAGCACGGCGTCAGCCGCACTGTCGTGCGCGAGGCCATTTCCAAGTTGCAGGCGTCAGGGCTGGTGGTGACCCACCACGGTATCGGTACGTTTGTGCTGGAGCGCAGTGACCAGACCGGCCTGCGTCTGAAGGTTGAAACCGTTTCACGGGTGCGCGATATCATCGAACTGCGTATTGGCCTGGAAACCCAGGCCGTCGCGCTGGCCGCTGTGCGTCGCACCGATGAGCAACTGGCGGCCATGCGTCAGGCACTGGATGATTATCAGGACCTGCTGGCCAATGACGACAGTTGTGTGGAGGCCGACAAACGCTTTCACATGCTCATCGCCGAAGCCACTGGCAACCCGTATTTCATGGAAATCATGCAGCACCTGGGCAGCGCGATCATTCCGCGTAGCCGCATTGCGTCAAGCGAGCGGGCGGGCAATAACCTCGCGCATCAAGGCTATCTGGCCAACCTGGAACACGAAGCACTGCTCAGCGCCATTCGCCGCAAGGACCCGGATGCAGCGCGTGCAGCGATGTGGACGCACCTGAGCAATAGCCGTGAGCGACTGGTGCCGCTGGAGTAGAGCCCTTGAGTTTTACTGTGTTGCATTCAGCACGCCGAGCATCACTTGGGTTTGCCACTCGAAATACGGGTTGAAGGTCAGGCGTGCGTGGATCTTGCCCGGTTCGGTATAGCCCCAGTCCGAATACCACACCGGCTCGCCCGCCATGCATTTCGCGGTGTCCGGTGTGCTCTGACCGTTCCAGCAGATGCGCTGGCTACCGGATACGCCATAAAGCGGATTGTCCGCTGAAAAAAGCAGGCCCATGTGGGAAAAGCGGCTGATGCGGTATTCCGGCAGGTAGTCCTTGCGCACCTCGACGCGCGGCGTATTGGCAGCGCGGGCGGGCAGGTCGCCGTACCAGATCAGGCGACTGGCGGGGTTACTGAAGCGCTGGCTGAAATTATCCAGCACGTAATCAGTGTCGAGTACCGAGTCGTGCTCGGCGATGGCGATGAACACCGGCTTGTCATAGCGACGTTGATGCAGGCGGTCCTGAGCCAGCGCGCTGCTGCGATAGAACTGGGCGAAACCGTTGGTGGGCATGTTCATGTAACGAACCGGCGTCTGCATCGGCCGCAGGCCGTCGTTGGGGGCGGCAAGCCACGGCCTGGCCCAGCCGATCCACGGGGTCAGCCAGGCATAGCCGCTGTTGGAACGAAATGCCGGCGAGAACAACACCAGCCCGGCAATTTCTTCGTGGTCATAGGCGTAATCGAGCACCAGGTTGGCCCCGGTTGAAAAGCCCCCCAGATAGACGTTCGGCACCTCGCGGCTTAGCTGTTGCGTCTGCTCTCGCACCACCTGCTGCCACTGCTCCAGACGCACATCGAGCATGTCCTCGGGCTTGGTGCCATGCCCTGGCAGCAGCACGGTCCTGACCAGATAGCCCTGAGCGGCGAGCTTCTGTGCCACGTCATTGAATGACCAAGCTGAGTCACCCAGCCCGTGCACCAGCAGAACGCCGCCTTTGGGCGTTCCAGTCGGGGTCCATTGGCGCGGCGCGTTCCAGCCCAGTTCGGCCTCGTGGTCGGCGGTCTGGAAGTTGCGTTGCTTGCGGATCAGTTCAATGGTTTGCTGACGGTAGTCTTCAAAACGCTGCGTCGGTGCTTCGCCTTCCGCCATTGAGGTGCAGGCTTGCAGGGTCACTAGCGACAGCAGACTGGCGAGTCGGGATTTGATCAAGAGGGGACCTGTGCACGCGTGTGTGGAAGTTCAAAAGGTCGATGCGGGCACTCTGCCATGTACGTCGCGCCGGTGACCACTTTCAGGCACACTCGGGCGTTCTATAACTTCAACAAAATGTATCCATATGCCTAACCATTGCAAGCCTCGCCACGCGTCTGGAGCTTTTCATGTTCGCCCTTGATCGGGCGCTGGCCCAGGACATCGTCGACCGGGCGATGGCCATTCTGCCTTACAACGTCAATGTCATGGACTATCTGGGCATCATCATCGGCAGCGGCGACCCCGAACGCTTGTGTACCCGTCATGAGGGTGCGCAGCGGGTTCTGGCCAACCGGCAGGTGGTGGAAATCGACTCGTTGGCGGCGTTGCAGCTCGGTGGCGTCAAGCCGGGGGTCAATCTGCCGCTGATGCTCGATCATCAGTTGGTGGGCGTGCTCGGCATCACCGGCGAGCCGGACGAGGTCCGGGTGTACGGCGAGCTGGTGAAGATGACCGCCGAGATGCTTATGGAGCACCGCCGTCAGCAGGCTGACCTGCAATGGCGGGCACAGCGCAGCGAAGACCTGCTGGCGCGCCTGCTGCTGCCGGACTGCCCCGATAGCCTGGTGGATGAAGCACGCCAGCTCGGTTTGCAACCGCATGTGGCGCGTCAGGTGGTATTGATCCAGTTTGACCAGCAAGGGCAGGTTGCCAGCCAGGTGGCAACCTGGCTTGGCACGCGTTACGCCGACAGCTGGTGCGTGCTGCGCGAGCCCACCTTGTTGTACTGGTGCCGCGCCACTGGCAAGGAACGTGACGATGCGCTGCTGCTCAAGCAGTTCGATGAGCACCGCTGGCCGGTGCTGCGCATGGCAACCGTGGCCCAGTCTGCTGACTTGCCCGCCTTGCGTCATGCCTGTGCGGCGGCGCGGGATCTGCTCGATTACGCCAGTCAGGCAAGGCCGGGGCAGCGCTTGCTGCGTCTTGAGGCGTACCGTCTGCCGGTGCTGTTCTGGCGCTATCGACACGACTGGCTGGCCGAAGACGTCGCCGAGCCGATTGGCCGTTTGCATAACCACGTACAACTGCTTGATACCCTGTGCAAATGGTTCGAGTTCAGCGGCGAAAGCCAGGCCTGCGCCGAAGCCCTGGGCATCCATCGCAACAGCCTGCGTTACCGGCTGGAGAAGATCGGCGAGCTGACCGGCTGCGATCCTTACAAGACCGATGACCTGCTGCGTCTGTATCTGGGCGCGCAGATGATCACTCGTCACGACTGAACACGGTTTTTGTTCAAATGCCCGATAACGGTTGCCGATCATTGTGCGAAGGGCAGGCGGAAAACCCGGTGGCGGATGAGAGCATGCGAGCATCGGATATGGAGAACAACAATGAAAATAGTCATCGCCCCCGACTCGTTCAAGGACAGCCTCAGTGCACAGGCCGTTGCCGACGCCATCGCCAGTGGTCTGGCCGAGGTCTGGCCGCATGCCCAACTGATCAAATGCCCGATGGCAGATGGCGGGGAGGGCACCATCGAAGCGCTGCTGGCGGCCTGCAATGGTGAACTGATGAGCGCCCGGGTCAGCGGTCCGCTGGGCGATCCGGTCCAGGCTCAGTGGGGCTGGCTGGCCGAGAGCAGAACCGCAATCATCGAAATGGCCATGGCCAGCGGCTTGCAATTACTGACGCTGGCACAGCGCGACGCCTGTGTGACCAGCACAGCAGGTACGGGCCAGTTGATCTCGGCGGCACTGGATGCGGGTGCCCGTCGCGTGATTCTGGCCATCGGTGGCAGCGCAACCAACGACGGCGGCAGCGGCATGCTCTCGGCATTGGGCGCACGCTTTCTCGATGCCGACGATCAGCCCTTGCCACCGGGCGGTCTCGCGCTTGCCGATCTGGCCCGTATCGACCTGAGCGGCTTCGATCCGCGCTTGTCTGACGTGTGCGTCGAGATTGCTGCCGACGTCGATAATCCATTGTGCGGACCGAATGGTGCCTCGCATATCTTCGGCCCGCAAAAAGGCGCATCGCCCGAGCAGGTTGTGGCGCTGGATGCCGCACTTGGGTGTTTCGCCGACCATTCGGCGCAGATCCTCGGGCTGGACCTGCGCAACAGCCCTGGCAGCGGTGCGGCAGGCGGAATGGGCTTTGCTGCCAAGGCGTATCTGAATGCCTCGTTTCGCGCAGGCGTTGAAGTGGTTGCCGAGCTGACCGGGCTGGAGCAGGCGTTGACCGGGGCCGACCTGGTCATTACCGGCGAAGGCCGTTTTGATGCGCAGACCTTGCGCGGCAAGACGCCGCTTGGCGTTGCACGAGTCGCGCAGCGCCAACAAGTGCCAGTGATCGTGCTGGCTGGAACGCTGGGCGAAGGCTACGAACAGCTTTACCCGCACGGCATTGGCGCGGCCTTCGCGCTGGTCAGTGGACCGATGAGCCTTGAACAGGCCTGTCGCGATACCAGTCGTCTGCTGCATGAGCGCGCGCGTGACCTGGCGCGGCTCTGGCAAATGGCGGCAGCACGCTGAGTGCAGCCCTCCGGACAGCGCTTTGCGCAGGCCCGGTCCGGGTAGTCGATCTGCCTTTCGAGTAAAAAGCCTGAATGATCACCGGCAATCCTAAAGAATTGTCGGACAGGGACGATATGCTCTCGGTTGTCTGACAACTTCGCGTCAGATACTGCCCTCCAAATACAAAAGAGCACTGGTCATGAATCTACGCACACTCACAATCGCTCGTCGTGCCGGTCTGGGTTTTACCCTGATTTCCCTGTTGGTGGCTTTACTTGGCTGGTTCGCGCTGGCACAGATGTCGACCATTCGCCAGAGCGAAGTGGCGGTAGAGACCAACTGGCTGCCCAGCATGCGAGTGGTCAACGATATCCGGGAAATCATGCTGCGTATCCGGACCATCTCCTTGCGCATGGCGCTGGATACCGACCCTGCGAGCATTCCGACCTATCGCGGGCAGTTGGACGTACGTCTGGGTGATCTGGACAAGAAGCTGGGCATCCTCAAGACGTTCGTCGACACCCCTGAAGAGACGACCCTGACTGACCAGTTCATGGTCACCATGGGCCAATACCGCAGCGCGCTGGATCGCTCTTTTGTTCTCGCCGGGCAGGGCGACAGCACCGGTCTGAACAAGCTGCTGCTGGTTGATATGAAACAGATCGTCGATGGTTCCGGCAAACAGCTCAATGATCTGGCTGATTTCTATGTCACCAAGGTCGATGCCGAAGGCAAGTCGGCCGAAGCCCAATATGACAAATCGCGTGACATCGTCATCGTCTTTGTCGTTCTCGCTGCATTGTGCACCATCGGTCTGGCGCTCTGGCTGACGCGCAGCATCGTGGGCCCGTTGCAACGTGCCGTGACTGCTGCCGAGCAGGTTGCCAACGGCGACCTGACCCATACCATCGAAGTTGACGGCGAAGACGAAGTCACCCGACTGCTGCGTGCCTTGGCAATGATGCAGGTCAATCTGCGTGAAGCCATGCGCCATATCGGCAGCTCAGCTACCCAGCTGGCGTCGGCGGCCACCGAACTCAACTCGGTCACCGAGGACAGCTATCGCGGATTGAACCAGCAGAATGCAGAGATCGATCAGGCCGCCACGGCGATCAACGAAATGACCTCGGCAGTAGAGGAAGTTGCGCGTAACGCCGTGTCCACGTCGGACGCCTCCACCCAGTCGAGCACCTCGGCACTGGCAGGCCAGACGCGGGTGATCGAGACGGTACAGTCGATTCAGACACTCACCGACAACGTGCAGGCCACCTCGACACTGGTGCAAAACCTCGCCAATCAGTCCCAGGATATCGGCAAGGTGCTGGACGTGATCCGCTCGATTGCCGAACAGACCAACCTGCTGGCGCTCAACGCGGCCATCGAGGCGGCGCGCGCGGGCGAGTCGGGCCGTGGTTTCGCGGTAGTGGCGGATGAAGTCCGTGCGCTGGCGCATCGCACCCAGCAGTCGACGCTGGAAATCGACTCGATGGTCAATGCCATGCGCAGCGGTTCAGCGCAGGCGCTCGACTCGATGAACACCAGCCGGGACCGGGCTGATTCGACGTTGGCGCTGGCCAAGGGCGCGGGCGAGTCGCTGAGTGAAATCACGTCGTCGATCAATCAGATATCCGAGCGTAATCTGGTAATCGCCAGCGCTGCGGAAGAACAGGCGCAAGTGTCGCGTGAAGTCGACCGCAACATCGTCAACATTCGCGATCTGTCCATGCAATCGACTCAGGGTGCCAACCAGATCAGTGCGTCGAGTCACGAATTGTCGCGTCTTGCCGCTGACCTGAATCAGGTGGTCTCACGCTTCAAGGTGTAAAACCCTACATTGATACAGATTGTGTCTGCTTGCCGACGATCGACCGGGCGCGCATTATGCCCTCGGTCGAAATGACCTCCGGTACAGTCTGGGCACAACCTTATCGAAGGGGGCGGCATCGCGTCATGGATAATAATAATCACACCTTCAGCAGTTGGCTGCGCTCGCCAGCCCATCACCAATGGCTGGCACTGGAAGGCAACCGTCTGTTGACCTTCGCCAAGGCTTCCCGGCTCGACAACGGTTTTGGCAGTCTTGATGACTACGGCCGTCTGATGGTCGGTGCCACGGCAGAAACCATGAATACCGCACGTATGACCCACTGTTTTGCCATGGCCCATGTGCAAGGCATACCCGGCTGTGCCGCGCTGGTCGATCATGGCATCGCCGCATTGCGTGGCCCGTTGCGCGATGCCGAACACGATGGCTGGTTCAGTGCCGCGCTGGAAGACGGCGGCAGAACCGAAAAACAGGCGTATCTGCATGCTTTCGTCGCACTGGCGGCCAGTTCTGCCGTGGTGGCGGGGCGGCCTGGCGCGCAGGCGTTGCTGTCCGACGCCATCCAGGTCATCCAGACCCGTTTCTGGAGCGAGCAGGAAGGCGCCATGCGTGAATCGTTCGCGCAGGACTGGAGCAACGAAGAAGCCTATCGCGGCGCCAACAGCAACATGCACAGCACCGAAGCCTTCCTCGCGCTGGCCGACGTGACTGGCGATGCTCAATGGCTCGACCGGGCACTGAGCATTGTCGAGCGGGTAATCCACCAACATGCCGGGGCCAACAATTTTCAGGTCATCGAGCACTTCACACAAAACTGGCAACCGCTGCCCGATTACAACCGCGAAAACCCGGCCGACGGCTTCCGGCCGTTCGGCACCACGCCGGGGCATGCGTTCGAGTGGGCACGGCTGGTGCTGCATCTGGAGGCCGCGCGTCGTCACGCCGGGCGTTCAAATCCTGAATGGTTACTGGATGACGCCCGCCAGCTGTTTGCCAATGCCTGCCGCTACGGCTGGGATGTCGACGGTGCGCCGGGTATCGTCTACACCCTCGACTGGCAGAACCAGCCAGTGGTCCGTCATCGTCTGCACTGGACCCACTGCGAAGCGGCCGCTGCTGCCGCCGCGTTGCTGCAACGTACCGGCGAGCAACAGTATGAAGACTGGTATCGCTGCTTCTGGGAGTTCAACGAGACCCTGTTCATCGATCATGAGCATGGCAGCTGGCGCCATGAGCTGAACCAGCGCAACGAACCCAGTGCTGATATCTGGCCGGGCAAGCCTGACCTTTATCACGCCTATCAGGCGACGCTGTTGCCGGTGTTGCCGCTGGCACCCAGCCTGGCCAGTGCTCTGGCGGGGCATGAGTGAACGGCTGAGCCTGGCATCGGCAATCAGAGAGCAGGGATGCGTTTGTCGCTCAGGCGGATAATCTGCCGGGCCAGGAAGCTGCCGGTCAGGATCACGCCGAACAGGCGCAGGGTCTGCATGGCCAGCACGAAGCCGACATCGGCATGAGTATCGATGGCAATAATGGCCATGGTGTCCAGGCCGCCCGGGCTGGTTGCCAGGTACACCGAGAGATAATCCTTGCCCATCATCGCTGCAATCAGCCAGGCCGACAGGGCACACAGTACGATCAGCAGCAGTGAGGCCAGAATCATCATCGGCAGCCGCCGCCACACGTATTGAACTGTCGGCCGGTCGAAACGCAGCCCTACATAACAGCCGATAGCGCCATAGCCGATTGGCAGCAGCCAGTCAGGAATGCTGATCTGCATGACGCCGCTCAGTTGCAGCGCGCCGCCCAGCATCAACGGCACCAGCAAGGCACCCGCCGGCAAGCGCGAGCCCAATGCTACGCCCGCTACGATCACTGCCAGGCTCAGGGCAAGATCGATCAGGTTCAGACCGGGTAAGGCGGCTGCGGTGCTGTGCAGGTCGGCGCCGGAATCCGGTGCGCCGATGAAATGGCTGACCAGTGCGCCGATGGTGACTACGCAGACCACGCGCACATATTGCATGGTGGCAACGACTCGCGAGTCTGCGCCGTAATCCTCGGACATGGCGACCATCGCCGAAGCCGCGCCGGGCGACGTGCCCCAGGCAGCCGTGTTACTCGGGATTCCGCCAAAGCGCACCAGTACCAGACCCACCGCAGCGCTCAGCACCACGGTCAGGATCGTGGCCAGCAGCATGACGTGCCAGGACTGTAGCGCCGTGAGCAATACGCTGACTGACATGGCATGCGCAATCAGCACACCAACGGTGCCCTGGCCGAGCTGAAACGCCCGCTTGGGCATGCGGATGGTGGCGCCCGACACACCAAAGCCGATAGCAACCAGCATGGGGCCGAGGAACATCGCAGCAGGCATGTTGAACAGTTTGAGCAGTTGACCGGCAGCACCGGCCATCAGGATCAGGCCCGTCCATTGAGTCAACGGGGCAAGGGTGGAAAGCGAAAAGCGTGAAGCGTGTGACAAGGACGTTCTCCTTGAATCGGGTGGATCACATGCAAACAGTATCGACTTGGCAACCGATCAAGTCTATTTTCTAATAATCATGAATTGATAACTTTGGTTGATAGATATGGACCTGCGCGATCTGACTTATTTTGAAACCATTGCCGAACTGGGCCACCTCGGGCGAGCCGCAGAAAAGCTCAATCGCAGTCAGCCCGCGCTGACAAAAAGCATTCAGCGGCTGGAGGAATCATTCGGAACACGGCTGTTTCAGCGTGACGGTCGACGCATCAAGCTGACCCCGGTGGGTGAGCTGTTGCAGGCACGCGGCAAGGAACTGCAGCAGAGCATTGCCCAGACCCAACGGGAGGTACGGGATTTCGCCAGTGGCATGGTGGGCAACATTCGCGTCGGCTGCGCCGCGACGATGGCTGAATACCTGATGCCGAAACTGACCTCGGCCTTGTTGCAGCGTACGCCGGATGTCACCTTCAAGCTGGTGATAGGCCAGGATGACCTGTTGCGTGAGTCGCTGCGTTCAGGGCAACTGGACATGATCATCTGCGCACTGGCGCCCGACAGCGAAGACGTCACCAGCTTTGCCATACTCAGGGACGAAGCCGTGGTGGTCGCCAGCAAAAAACACCCGATCTTCAAGACCTCATTGAAGATGAGTGACCTCTGCGCGTATCGCTGGGTACTGCCGCCGGTCAGCGTTTCATCACGCAAGTGGCTGGACGCGACCTTTGCTGCCAACGGCCTGCCGCTGCCGACAGTGCAGATCGAGGCGAACTCGATCTCCCTGTTGCCAGGCTTGATTGCCCAAAGCAACCTGCTGAGCTTCATCGCCCGCGAGTCGTTGGAGTTTGGCAAGACCATGCAACACCTGCGTGAAGTGCCACTGGAACAGACCACTCTCAAACGCACCATCGGCGTGACCCTGCGCAAGGGCGGCTACCTGTCGCCAGCGGCAGAGGGCATGTTGCAGATGCTGCGTGACAACGGTGGGGACTTTCTGGGGTGGGGTTGAGCGCGTGCGTTCAGCTACTCGCCGGGCATGACCTCAAAGCCACTCAGGTACCTTGCCAGTGCCTCGGCACCCAGCTCCACGGTAGAGCTGGTACCCGCCCAGCTACAGGCGAGCATCAGGTTGCGGGGCAAGTCGAAGTCCTCAACCATGAAGCCGTCGCGATCAAACCCGTGTTCATCATGAGGAACCAGTTCGCGCAACGAGGTCACCGGCTCAAAGTACGCCCAAACGGGCTTGTTCAATGCCACCGCCAAACCGACCTCAAATGCGCTGCCCGAATCCGGCTCCAGACCGCGAAACACATTCAGGTTGACCAGTACGGCAGCGCAGCGGTGAATCATCGCGACATTCATCGAGTAAATCTGCTGCGCAGTTTCGTGCGGCGTGCGCCCGAGGGGCACTTCATTGTCAAAGGGGTACAAACCTTCAAGCCCGTGTGCCGAGCACAATGCCTTGAGGTAGCGTCCGTACTCGACGGCGTCGGGCCGGAACACGTCGAAGCCTGCGAGATAAATCAGTGGCGCTTGCATATCCGGCTCTCGACTACAGATGTTATCCGGCTGATTCTAAGGCCGACTGTCTGGCCGCGATACATGCCATTGATCGGCCGACCGGCGCTTGGCAGGTGTTTGCGCTGGAATCTGTACGGATAACCAGTATCCTTGCCCAGTCTGCTCATTCGTCATGTGAACGCTGGCCTTGAATACTGCACCTCTCGACAATCCGTTTTATTACCTGGAAAACTTCCGGCAGGTCCTCGCCTGGATTGCCCGGCGCTACGACGACCTGCTCGACGCATCCGAGCGCCGCTTCATCAGCGAGTTTGCCGAGGTGCCCGTGTGTGCCCAAGGCCTGTTGGTGCGCATGGTGATGCGCAAGGGCGTGTTGTTTCGGGCCAGCAAACTGAGTTACGTCGAGATCGGCGATCCCCATGAGGCGGTGCAGCCGCTGCTGGAGCGGGGGTGGGTCGCCGCCAGTCCGCCACTGGGTTTGAGCGAACTGTTCCAGCTGCTGCGCCGGGACGAGCTGACCCAGTGCTTCAAAGCCCATGCGGTCAAGGGGCCAGAGCGCAAGCAGGCATGGCTGGAGCGCTTGCAGCCGTTGTATGAAGCGCCGCAGGCACTTGAGCAATGGCACCCGACATTGTCTGACGCCGTGTTCAGCCTGAATATCATGCCGCTCTGTGACCGCCTGCGATTGTTGTACTTCGGCAATCTTTATCAGGAGTGGTCGGAGTTCGTGCTGGCTGATCTGGGCATCTACCGCTACGAAAAGGTCGAGTTCTCGGTGCAGTCGCGCGTCATCAATCAGCGCGCTGACATCGATGTGTGCCTGCAATTGCATGCCTGCCGAGAGGCGCTGGAAACCTGTGTCGAGCTGCATGCGCTGGCCGAGCGGGTCATCTCGGTCCAGTGCGGTAATGCCTGGTTGCATATGCGCCGCGCCAAACTGCTGTTTCGTATCGGGCAACAGGCTGAGCGCCTGCAGGACTGGCCTCTGGCGATGGCGGTGTACCGTCAGTCCAGCTATCCCGGTGCGCGTTCAAGGCAAATCCGCGTGCTGGAGCGCAACGCCGAGTACACCGCGGCGCTGACGCTGGCGGAACAGGCCCGTCTGGCTCCTGAAAGTGATGCCGAGGTCCAGCACCTGTCACGCGTACTGCCACGGCTGCAACGCAAGCTCGGCCTGACGGGCGCGCGCAAGCGCACCGTGCAGGCCATTGCGCGGCTGGACGTTCAGATCACGCCAGTATCGGGAATAAGTGTCGAGCGTCTGATACGCCAGCACCTTGAACAAGAGCAGGGTGGGGAAGTGCATTACGTCGAGAATGCGCTGGTCAATTCCCTGTTTGGTCTGCTGTGCTGGAAGGCCATTTTCGCGCCCTTGCCGGGCGCATTCTTTCACCCGTTTCACAGTGCACCCAGCGACCTGTACAGCCCGGATTTCTATCAGCGCAGGGTGGCATTGTTCGATGCCTGCCTGATGCAACTGGAGTCAGGTGAATATCTGGCGACCATTCGCGAGCATTTTCAAAGCAAATTCGGCCTGCAGTCACCCTTCGTATTCTGGGCTGCGTTGACGCCGCAGCTATTGGAGCAGGCACTGTATTGCCTGCCCGCTGAGCACCTGCGTCACTGGTTTCATCGTCTGTTGCAGGATGTAAAAGCCAACCGCACCGGAATGCCGGACCTGATCCAGTTCTTCCCGGAGCAGCGGCGCTATCGAATGATAGAGGTCAAGGGACCAGGGGATCGTCTCCAGGACAACCAACTGCGCTGGCTGGACTTCTGCGCCGAGCATGGTATGCCGGTGGAGGTGTGTTATGTGCAGTGGGCGACTGAACATGCTGCCGACGTCATTGAAGAGTTGGCCTGCCATCAAGGCGCTTTATGTTCATCCTGACTGTCTTGATGATTGGCGTCATGCGGTTGTTTCGAGTCATGACGCTTGTCAGCCGCACTGCCGTTGTTTCCGGGCTGCGGGTCCATGCCTTTGGTGCCTGGGCTTGTGCCTGGCGCGCCGGGACTGGTTCCGTCGACATTCTTTTCCGCTCCGGTGCCGGGCACTTTCGGGCCGTCGCCTACCGGGTTCGTCGGGCCTGTAGAGCCTGCGAATGCGTTTGCGCCCGAGAGCGCCAGCAGTGCTGCAAGGCCTAATGCCCCCAATCTATTCCTGATCATGCTGCAACCTCCGTGAATGCAATGGGGTAGAACGGTGTTACGGGGCCTGTCACTGACACGCGAGCAGAGCCTGTTGTCCTGCCCGCGTCAGAAGCTTGATTACTGAGTCTTGGTTTTTTCAGTAACGTTGCTCTTGTCGTGCGTGCCATGCGCGCCCTTGTCATGTTTCATCGACTTTTCGGCAGCCGCTTTTTTGCTGTCTGTTTGCGCGCCAGGAGTTTCGGAAGAGGTGCGGTCCATCGGCTGGGTGTTAGTGCCCGGCAGCTTGGTCGCATTCTTGTTGATCGGCGTTTCAGAGCTGGTCGTCGATTCGGCAAAAGCTGCACCCGAAGCGACGGCCATCAGGCCTGCCAGGGTGAGGGCAGTCAGTTTAGTCTTGATCATGATGCTTACTCCGTTGTTTTAAAGTAGTTCTTTAACGTACGTATATTGGTCATTGGCCAGTGGCCATAGGTGCCGTTGAACCCGACGAACGGTAGCTTCGTGCGACCCGCTCCCACCAATGCCGACTCCTTGCGTCGGCGGTTTCAAACCTTTTGCATTCGCTGGTTTGCATAGATGTGATGAGCGCTGATGGAACATTTTTAAGTTGATTTAGCTATAACGTGACCGTTCGGTCATCCCCAACGATTCTTAAAATCATACTTTCTTACATTTTTATAACGCAGATGGCGTTTGGCTATCCATCTAAAGGTGGCACAAAGCTATTTAGCGCTGTGGGGCATGATTTCGCCGTAAACATTGGGCTCTACGGGTTTTTTCAACGTCGGCAGCGTAGGAAATCGCCTACAAAAAAGTTCCTTCGCTGACACGATTCGTTGGATTGTCATGAAACAGCAACATTTCAGGTTTTAAATCCGCCTCGGGCCTCCTTAACTGGGCCACCACACAATCTCCTGGACTGAGGTATTACCGTGATACTGCTGACTAAAAAACGCTTGTCGCTTCTGATCGCTTCGCTGTGCCTCAGCGGTGTGGCCCATGCGACTGATGTCACAGGTGCTGGTTCGAGTTTCGTCTACCCGGTTATTTCAGCGTGGTCCCAGGACTACAGCAAAACCAAGGATAACCGTATCAACTATCAGTCCATCGGTTCGGGCGGCGGTATTGCCCAGATCAAGGCAGCGACTGTTGACTTCGGTGCATCCGACGCCCCTATGTCCGCTGAGGACCTGCAGGCTGGCGGCCTGGGTCAATTCCCAAGCGTCATCGGCGGTATCGTGCCGATCGTCAACGTCGAAGGCGTTGAAAGTGGCGAGCTGAAGCTGGACGGCCCAACTATCGCCAAGATCTTCATGGGCGACATCAAGAAGTGGAACGACCCGGCAATCACTGCCCTGAACTCGGGCGTGAAGCTGCCTGATACTGCGATCACTGTTGTTCACCGCTCGGACGGTTCGGGTACCACTTACAACTTCACCAACTACCTGAGCAAAGTCAGCCCGGAGTGGAACGAGAAGCTGAAGTTCGGTTCGACCGTGCAATGGCCAGCCGGTGTGGGCGGCAAGGGTAACGAAGGTGTTTCTGCCTACGTGAAACAGATCAAGGGTTCGATCGGTTACGTTGAGTACTCCTACGCAACGACCAACAAGTTGTCTTACACCCAGTTGAAAAACGCTGCCGGCAAATTCATCAAGCCAGACGCCAAGGCTTTTGCTGCCGCTGCTGACACTGCCGACTGGGCGAGCGCCAAAGACTTCAACCTGATCATGACCAACGCGCCGGGTGAGGCTGCATGGCCGATCACCGCGACCACCTGGATCATCATGTACAAGAAAGCCAAGAACGAAGAGAAAAGCGCAGCCGCTTTCGACTTCTTCAAATGGTCCCTGGAAAACGGCCAGAAACAAGCCGAGAAACTGGAATATGTAGCATTGCCGAAATCGCTGGTTGAACGCGTGGAAAGCTACTGGAAAACGGAATTCACCAAGTAAGTGATTCAACCCGTACCACCCCTGTCATCAGCCGCGATATCGGCTCGGTGACAGGGGCTTTTCCTTGCGAGTGGCCTCAACATGACTGAAAACACCCAATACCTGTCCGCTAACGTCTCCGCTGGTGAGTCCGAGGGCGAGAAGCGCGCCAAACGGGATCATCGTCATGACCTGTGGTTCAAGCGTTCATTGCAGGCCGCAGCGATGCTGGTGCTTGCTTTGCTGGGTTGTATTGCCTTGTCGACCCTGTGGGGCGGCAGTCTGGCATTCCAGACTTTCGGGTTTGGCTTTCTGACCAGCACCGAGTGGGACGTAAACGCCGGCAAGTTCGGCGCACTGGTTCCGATCTACGGCACTCTGGTTACCTCTTTTCTGGCTTTGCTGATCGCCGTACCGGTGAGTTTCGGCATTGCAATCTTTCTGACCGAAGTGGCTCCGCCTTGGCTGCGCATGCCGATTGCCTCGGCCATCGAGCTGTTGGCCGGTATCCCTTCGATCATCTACGGCATGTGGGGGCTGTTTGTCTTTGGCCCGTTCATGGCTGAACACCTGTCACCCTGGATCACCGAAAACCTCGGCGCACTGCCGCTGATCGGTCCGATGTTTCAGGGCCCGCCGCTGGGTATCGGCATGCTGACCGCCGGTATCGTGCTGGCGATCATGATCACGCCGTTCATTACCTCGGTGATGCAGGAAGTCTTCCGTACCGTGCCCGTGGCCCTCAAAGAGTCGGCCTACGCACTGGGCGGCACGACCTGGGAAGTGGTCTGGGACATCGTGCTGCCTTACACCCGTTCGGCAGTGGTCGGTGGTGTGTTCCTCGGGTTGGGACGCGCGCTCGGCGAAACCATGGCGGTAACCTTTGTACTGGGCAACGCCCATCAGTTCTCTGCATCGCTGATGATGCCGAGCAGTTCCATTGCTTCGGTGATCGCCAACGAGTTCAACGAGGCCTATACCGACTTGCACCGTTCGGCACTGATCGCCCTTGGCTTCCTGTTGTTTGTGGTCACCTTCATCGTGCTGGCCCTTGCACGTCTGATGCTGTCGCGCCTTTCGCGTAAGGAGGGGTTATGAGTAAGGATGTGACAGGCAGCGAGAGCCTGTATCGGGTTCGCAGCATCAAGAACAAGATTGCGATGGTGCTCAGCTGTGGTGCCACTGCCTTCGGCCTGCTGTGGCTGGTGTGGATTCTGCTGACCACTATCATCAAGGGTATCGACGCGCTAAACCTGCAGTTGTTCACCGGCATGACCCCGCCACCTGGCACCGAGGGTGGCCTGGCCAACGCGTTCTACGGCAGCGTGCTGATGTCTGGCATAGGCCTGTTGATCGGTACACCAATCGGCTTGATGGCCGGTATCTGGCTGGCCGAGTTTGCCCGCTACACCAAGCTGGGTAACGCAGTACGCTTCATCAACGACATCCTGCTTTCGGCACCTTCCATCGTACTCGGCCTGTTCGTTTATACCGTTGTGGTACTGCCGCTCAACGCAGTGACAGGCCATCAGGTGGGCTTTTCGGCGATTGCCGGTGCACTGGCTCTGGCATTGCTGGTCATCCCGGTGGTGGTGCGTACCACTGACGAAATGATGCAACTGCAACCCTCGACCATGCGTGAAGCCGCGCTGGCGCTGGGTGTGCCGCAATGGAAGCTGACCCTGCAAATCGTTCTGCGTGCGGCCAAGGCGGGTGTGGTTACCGGCGTATTGCTGGCATTGGCACGTATCACCGGCGAAACCGCGCCGCTGCTGTTCACCGCTTTCGGCAACCAGTTCTGGAGCAGTGATCTGCTCAAACCAATCGCCAGTGTTCCGGTGGTGGTTTTCCAGTACGCCATGAGCCCGTTCGATGATTGGCACTCCCTGGCATGGGCCGGTGCACTGGTCATGACGTTGTTCGTACTGATACTGAGTCTGCTGTCTCGCTTAATTCTTCTGCGCAATAGGGCGTCCTGATGAACAACCTTTCCCTGGCCAACGAAAAGACCAAGATCCAAGTGCGCGGTCTGGAGTTTTTCTACAACAACCAGAAGTCGTTGAAGTCCATCGACATGACCATCCCCGAGAAGCGCATCACTGCGATCATCGGCCCGTCGGGTTGCGGTAAATCGACCCTGCTGCGCGTTTTCAATCGTATTTATGCGATGTACCCGAAACAGGAAGCACGCGGCGAAGTGCTGCTCAATGGCGAAAACATCCTGGCGCCTGGCTATTCAATGAACCGCCTGCGCAGTCATGTGGGCATGGTGTTCCAGAAGCCGGTGCCGTTCCCGATGTCGATCTACGACAACATTTCCTATGCCATCAAGCACCACGAAAAGCTGTCGCGTCGGGAAATGGAAGATCGCGTCGAGCAGGCACTGCGTGGTGCGGCGTTGTGGGATGAGGTCAAGGACAAGCTCAAGCAGAGCGCAACCGGTCTGTCCGGTGGTCAGCAGCAACGTCTGTGCATCGCCCGCACCATCGCGCTGCGCCCTCAGGTGTTGCTGCTCGATGAGCCCACTTCGGCACTTGACCCGATTTCGACCGGGCGTATCGAACAGCTGATCACTGAACTCAAGGAGCAGTTCACCGTGATCATCGTGACCCACAACATGCAGCAGGCGGCGCGTTGCTCTGACTACACCGCCTTCATGTTCATGGGTGAACTGATCGAGCACGGCGACACCGACACCATCTTCACCAAGCCCTCCAAGACCCAGACCGAAGACTACATTACCGGTCGTTTCGGCTGATCAACCGGCCAGGGCGGGCGCTTCCTGGCGCTCGCCCATGAACTCCTCGATCCTGCTGCGCAGCCAACGCTCGGCAGGGTCGCTGTCCATCACACTCAGCCATGTCATCGACAGGTCCAGCCCCGGCGTGGGGAAGGGCAACGGCTCGTCATACAGCAAACCCAATGCGCTCATGGCCTTGGCCGCGTAGTCGGACAGGCCCGAAATCATGTCGGTGCCAGCCATCAGTGCGGGCAGGGTGGCGAACTGCGGCACTGACAACACGACCTGACGCTTGCGACCCAGTGCGGTCAGCCACTCGTCGGCAAAGCTGCTGATGCTGGCCACGTGCGACACCACCACATGAGGTCGTGAACAATACTCGTCGATGCTCATCGGACTGCGCGGTTTGTCGGCGCGCACCAGCCGTGGCTGCACGTTGCGCAGCGTCTTGCGTTTGGCATTGGCCGGCAGCTCACGGGTCAGGCAGACGCCGACGGTGATGTCGCCGGACATCAGCACTTCGGAGATATTCAGGTAGTCGACGTGTTTGACCACGATCACCACGCCAGGCGCCTCCTCGCGGATGGCCTTGAGCATGGCGGGAAACAGGCCGAATTCGACGTCGTCGGTCAGGCCGATGCGAAAAGTCATCTTGCTGACCGAGGGATCGAAATCGGTGGTCAGGCTCAGCGCGGTAGACATGGCATCCAGCGCTGGCGTCAGGTGCTTGAGAATTTCATGGGCACGCGCGGTCGGCTCCATACGATGCCCCACGCGGATGAACAACGGGTCATTGAGCAGGTTGCGCAGGCGATTCAGTGCGGCGCTTATCGTGGGTTGGCCGAGAAACAGCTTTTCGGCTGCCCGGGTGACGTTACGCTCCTGCATTAATGTCTCGAAGACCACCATCAGGTTGATGTCGGCCTTGCGCAGTTCATTTCGATTCATTGCTGTTCCTTGGCATCAGACCTGGCTGACCACGACGGCCTGTAACCGACGGCTCAGTCTAGGCAAGCGTGGCAGGGGGCGTCCAGCGTTTTGCCGCCGTCGGGCTGGCATGATGAAACGTCTGCTTACGGTTCTACAGGCAGGAAAGGGGCGAATCTGTAGCGGGAAACAAGGTCTACTTGCTGGTCTGCGGTTTAACGTGGAAGCGGCTGCAGATTTCGACCCCTATCCACAGGCTACAGGAGGTGCCCCTTATGCGGGCTGCAAAGATTGCCGGCATGTTGATGTCGTTGACGCTGTCAGGCGCAGCACTGGCTGAAACGCCCGGTTATGGCCAGCAACTGGAAGGTTTCACTTACCCCCACGCGCTGCACAAATTCAGTTTTCAGTCCCAGGGCCAGACGCTGGAAATGGGTTACATGGATGTCGCACCCACCGGCAAGGCCAATGGCCGCACCGCGGTGCTGATGCATGGCAAGAATTTCTGCGCCGCGACCTGGGAAGACACTATCGAGGGGCTGAGTGCTGCGGGCTATCGCGTTGTTGCGCCTGACCAGATCGGTTTTTGCACCTCGACCAAACCTGCGCACTATCAATACAGCTTCCAGCAGTTGTCGATGAACACCCACGCGTTGCTCGAAAAGCTGGGTATCGACAAGGCGTCGGTCGTCGGCCATTCCACCGGCGGCATGCTGGCCACGCGTTACGCGCTGATGTACCCGAAACAGACCGAGAAACTGGTGATGGTCAACCCAATAGGACTGGAAGACTGGAAGGCCCTTGGCGTGCCTTACCGCAGCGTCGATCAGTGGTATGAGCGCGAACTGAAGACCACCGCCGAAGGCATTCGCGCCTACGAGCAGAAGACCTACTACGACGGGCGCTGGAAGCCTGAATACGACAAATGGGTCGACATGCTGGCGGGCCTGAACAAGGGGCCGGGCCATAAGATCGTTGCCTGGAACTCGGCGCTGATCTACGACATGATTTTTACCCAGCCAGTGTTCTACGAGTTTCCCAGGCTGCAGGTGCCGACCGTGTTGATGATCGGCGATGCCGATACCACCGCCATCGGCAGCGACATCGCGCCGCCCGAGGTCAAGGCGAAGATCGGCAATTACAAGGTACTGGGCAAGCAGGTGGCGCAGATGATCCCTGGCGCCAGACTGGTGGAGTTCAAGGGCAAGGGGCATGCCCCGCAGATGGAAGATCCGCAGGGCTTCAACAAAGCGCTGGTGTCCGAGCTGCAATAGTCGGTCATTCATCCCACGCAACAGCCTGGTCGGCCAGCGACCAGGTTGTCTGGCCCTATTGTTATCAGCTAGACGGCAATCTCTACCTGATCTCCGTTAAGCCGTACCGACCAGACCTCCAGACGTTGCTCCGGGTACTCGATGCAACTACCGTCGTGCAGGCGAAAATGCTGCTTGTACAACGGCGAGGCAATCACCAGCTCGCCAGCAATATGGCCAATCAATCCGCGACCGATCACATTGGCACCGGACTTGGGGTCGCGGTTGTCGATGGCAAAGAGCTGTTCGCCCTCAGGGGTTTCAGGCAGGTAGAACAGCGCTACCTGCGTGCCGTCCAGCCACGCTACCACGCCGGAGTTGGCGACCAGATCCTTGCGTCCGCACAGGGCATGCCAGTGCAGTTGCAGTGCAGAATGGGCGTTTTCGCCCGCCAATACGGTGTTGGACGAATTCATTACACCACCTCCTTGAACAGCGGGATAAGGGCCAGCTCTTCGGGTTTTGCCGGACGACGCTGGGCGCGCTCCTTGACGAAATGCACGTCCGGGTCGCCACGCCCGTCATTGACGAAGGTGCGGAAGCGCTTGAGCTTCTCCGGGTCCTTGAGGGCATTGGCCCATTCGCATTCATAGCGGTCGACCACTAGCTGCATCTGCGACTCCAGCTCTGCGGCCAGGCCCAGGCTGTCGTCGATGATGACTGCCTTGAGATAGTCGAGGCCGCCTTCCAGCGATTCACGCCAGACCGAGGTACGTTGCAGCTTGTCGGCAGTGCGGATGTAGAGCATCAGGAAACGGTCGATGTAGCGAATCAGGGTTTCGTCATCCAGGTCGGTGGCGAACAGCTCGGCGTGGCGTGGACGCATGCCGCCGTTGCCGCATAGGTACAGGTTCCAGCCGTTCTCGGTGGCAATTACACCCACATCCTTGCTCTGCGCTTCGGCGCACTCGCGGGTGCAGCCGGATACGGCGAACTTGAGTTTGTGCGGTGAGCGCAGACCCTTGTAACGGTCCTCGATGCGCAGTGCCATGGCGACGCTGTCCTGCACGCCATAGCGGCACCAGGTACTGCCGACGCAGGACTTAACCGTCCGGGTCGATTTGCCGTAGGCATGCCCGGTCTCGAAACCCGCCTCAATCAACTCACTCCAAATGTCCGGCAGTTCATGCAGTTGCGCGCCGAACAGGTCGATGCGCTGGCCGCCGGTGATCTTGGTGTACAGGTCGTACTTCTTGGCCACGGCACCAATCGCGATCAGGCCGTCAGGGGTGATTTCGCCACCCGGAATACGCGGTACGACCGAGTAGGTGCCGTTTTTCTGCATGTTGGCCATCAAGGTATCGTTGGTGTCCTGCAGTGGCACCAGCGAAGGTTCGGTGATCGGGCGGTTCCAGCACGAAGCGAGAATCGAGCCGACCGCAGGCTTGCAGATGTCGCAGCCATGCGCGCCTTTGCCATGGCGAGTCAGCAGTTCGTCAAAGGTCTCGATACCTTCGACGCGGACCATCGAGTACAACTCCTGGCGGGTGTAGGCGAAGTGCTCGCAGAGGCTTTTGTCGACCGCCACACCGCGCGCCATCAACTCATGTTCGAACACCTGCTTGAGCAGCGCAGTGCAGCCGCCACAACCGGTGGCTGCTTTGGTGCAGGCCTTGACCCCGGCGAGGTCGGTGCAGCCATTGTCGATTGCCGAACAGATAGAGCCCTTGCTGACGTTATGGCAGGAACAGATGGTCGCGGTGGCGGGCAGGGCATCGGCACCCAGCGTCGGCGCGCCTTCGCCACGCGGCAGAATCAAGCTGGACGGGTCGGCGGGCAGGGTGATGCCGTTCTGGGCGTATTGCAGCAGGGTGTCGTAGTAACTGTTGTCGCCGACCAGCACCGCGCCGAGCACTTGCTTGCCATCTGCCGACACCACCAGCCGGCGATAGCTGGCGGTGGCTTCGTCAATGAAACGATAACTGACAGCCCCGGCCAGCGCACCGTGCGCGTCACCAATGGAGCCGACATCCACGCCCAGCAGCTTGAGCTTGGTGGACATGTCGGCACCGAAGAACGGCTCAGTGTCCTTTTCGCACAACTGTGCGGCGACGCCACGGGCCATCTGATAACCGGGTGCTACCAGGCCGAATACGCTGCCGTTCCAGGCCGCGCACTCTCCGATTGCATAGATATCGGCGTCACTGGTGCGACAGTGCTCGTCGATTGCAATACCGCCACGCGGGCCGAGTTCCAGTTCACACTGGCGAGCCAGAGCGTCCTGCGGGCGGATACCGGCAGAGAACACGATCAGATCGGTTTCCAGAAATTCGTCGTTGGCGAAGTTCATGCGATAGCGGTATTGCTTGCCGTCGCTGATCGATTGTGTGGCGCGCGACAGGTGTACGCCAACGCCCAGCGCTTCGATACGCGCTTTCAAGGCGGCCCCGCCGTGCTCGTCCAGTTGCACCGGCATCAAGCGCGGGGCGAACTCGACAACATGGGCTTCCAGGCCAAGCGACTTCAGTGCGTTGGCCGCTTCAAGCCCGAGCAGACCACCGCCGACTACCACGCCACGGCGAGCTTTCGAGGCGGCGTAGCGAATGGTGTCCAGGTCCTCAAGCGTGCGATAGACCAGCCGCGAGTTGCCCTGTGCGCCCTCGATCGGCGGTACGAACGGGAAGGAGCCGGTGGCCAGGATCAGCTTGTCGTAGCTGAAGCAGCCTTCGGCAGTGATGATTTCATGACGATCACGATCAATCTCCAGCACCGGTACGCCCAGGTGCAGCGTCAGGCCAGGTTGTTCGTAGACAGACATTTCACTCATGGCCAGCGACTCGGCATCGCGGCCGGTAAAGTATTCGGACAAATGCACGCGGTCGTAGGCACGCTGTGCTTCTTCGCCAAATACATGGATGCGATAACGCTCCAGTGCGCCGCCTGCGATCAACTGCTCGACGCAATGGTGCCCGACCATGCCATTACCGACGACGATCAGGGTTTTTACATCGTTCATGGGGAAGACTGTGGTGTTCATAGCAAGTCCCGGCCGAGGCCAATCAGGTTTTTTGAAGCAAAAAAAAGCGCCCGGAACCTTTCGGTTCCAGGCGCCTTTGCCTGTTCTCTTATTGGGTGTTCGGGGATGCCATCAAGCCACGTTGCCGGATGCACCCATGTGGCCCTCTGGTCTCTTCGAGACTGGCGATCAACGTCGATCAACCGGGGCAGCCCGACCACATTCATGGTGGGGTTATCCAACATCATGCAGGGGCTGTGCCAGCTTGCGGTTGCAGCGGTTCAGACGCGCATTGGCAATGCCCGCAAGGCTGTGCCGCGTTTACGAGGTGTCTGGCGCATGATTTTTCCTGCCTTGCATTGGTGCGCATCGAAGGGTTTGCGCTGTAAAGCTGTGCGCCGCATTGCCCGCTCACGATAATCGGCGTTTTTGCCTCTGGGCACCCCAGTCGCTCCAGGCACATATCGTTCCTCAATCCGCGTGGGAATGCCTGTCGTGACGCTCCGCGTCACAATTCTGCGCCGCGCCGCCTGCTCTATAGTTAAGCCGTGCGTTCAAAAGCCCAAGTCTGGCGTAACATTTGTATCACCCTGCAATTCCCCCAATAAGTCCGTGCTCATGAACATCACTATTACTGAGGTACACCCCTCCGAGATCCCGCACACCGTCGATTTCGTCATGCGTGCGCGTGCCGAAATCTTTCCCTTGCTCGACACCGTCACCGTTCCGCCCGATCTGGCCGGTTTCGAGCAGGTGTATCTGGACGGGGAGGACGGCAAGTTTCTGATCGCCTGCAGTGAAGGGCAGATCATCGCGGCTGTGGGCTACCTGCCGTTCGATCATCGTTTCCCGCAGCTCGATTATCGCGGGCGCAGAACCGTTGAGATCGTGCGCCTGTTCGTAATGCCGGAGTTTCGCGGCGACGGGCTTGCCAGCCGTTTATGTCAGGCGCTCTGGGCCCATGCCGAGGCAGGTGGCATAGAGGTTTTGTACCTGCATACTCATCCGTTTCTGCCCGGCGCGATCCGTTTCTGGGAGAAACAGGGTTTTGCTGTGACCGATGTGGAAAACGACCCGGTGTGGAATACGACCCATATGGAGCGCGTTCTTTAAGAGGGCTTTGTCAGAAGACGGAAGGGGGCTGGCAGGGCGCCAACCCCCTTGTATCGATCAGTGCGGAGAACGCTGACGCGCAGTCTTGAGCAGGTCTTCCGGGGTGATGTGGCCGACCACCGATTTAGCCGCAGCGCTGCCGGGCAACGGCAGGTCGAGAATGTGACCTTTCATTTTGCCGATCACGTGCATTTCGCAAGGTTTGCAATCGAATTTCAGGGTCAGCACTTCATCACCCTGCACCAGTTGCATGGGCGCGACCTTGGTGCGCACGCCCGTCACGCCTTTGGCCTGTTTCGGGCACAGGTTGAACGAGAAACGCAGGCAGTGTTTGGTGATCATCACTGGCACTTCACCGGTTTCTTCGTGGGCCTCGTAGGCCGCGTCGATCAACTGTACGCCGTGGCGATGGTAGAAATCGCGGGCCTTCTGGTTGTAGACGTTGGCCAGAAACGACAAATGCGACTCCGGGTACACCGGCGGCGGGGTGGTTTCGGCCTTGCGGCCACCGCGCGGATGCACCTTGATGCGCGCTTCGGTCAGCGCCTCGATGGCATCGCGGCGCAGGGTCTTGAGCTGCGAGTTGGGCACGAAGAACGCCTGTGGCGCGTCGAGCCTGACGTCCTGCGCATGGTAGATCGTGGTGCCCAGCTGGGTCAGTAGATCGCGCAGCTGATCCAGTGCCTGCTCGGGCTTGTTGGCTGCGCCGAACGGACCGTCAAGGTTTACCGCGACGCTCACACCTTCTTCACTGATGGCTTCCAGGCGCAGTTGGTCTTCACGAAGGGTAACCTGCCACTGAATGCCGATGCGGCGCTCGGCCGAGGTCTTGAGCAGCGCCTGCTGCCAGTTGTGGTCCAGGTTGCGATTCAACGGATGGTTGGGGCGCACACGGGACAGGGCCGCAGGCATCTCGTTGGGTTCTACACGGTAGCGCCAGCGTTTCTGGCCGTCTTCTTCGAACTCGCCTTTGAGCTCGGCGATATTGGCACGGAAGCCCACCACTTCACGCTTGATCTGCACGTTGAGACCGTCACCGTTGGACAGCGGCTCATGGGTCACGGCGATCAGGTCACGCTTGCCGAGTTTTTCGACGGTGCCGACTGCCAGACCGGTAAACGTCGGCGTATCGAACGCACCGATGTCGATCTTGCGGTCACTGACGAAATAATCGGTGCTGCCGCGATGAAAGGTCTTTTCCGGGTCTGGCACGAAGAAGTGCGCGGTACGGCCGCTGGAAGCGCGGGCGAGGTCCGGACGGTCTTCGAGAATCTCGTCCAGACGCTGGCGGTAATAAGCGGTGATATTTTTGACGTAGCCTGCGTCCTTGTAGCGACCTTCGATCTTGAACGAGCGCACGCCTGCGTCCACCAGATCGCGCAGGTTGGCGCTCTGGTTGTTGTCTTTCATCGACAACAGATGCTTTTCGAACGCGACGACGCGGCCCTGATCATCCTTGAGCGTGTAGGGCAGGCGGCAAGCCTGCGAGCAGTCGCCGCGGTTGGCGCTGCGGCCGTTTTGCGCATGGGAAATATTGCACTGCCCGGAGAACGCCACGCACAGCGCGCCATGAATGAAAAACTCGATAGCAGCATCGGTTTCGCGGGCGATGTCACGAATTTCCTGCAGGTTCAGCTCGCGGGCCAGCACCAGTTGCGAGAAACCGGCCTGATCGAGAAACTTCGCCCGGCCCATGGTGCGGATGTCGGTCTGGGTGCTGGCATGCAGCTCGATGGGCGGAATGTCCATCTCCATCACCCCGAGGTCCTGCACGATCAAGGCGTCTACGCCTGCGTCGTAGAGCTGGTGAATCAGCTTGCGGGCTGGTTCCAGTTCGTCGTCATGCAGGATGGTGTTGATCGTGGTGAAGATCCGCGCGTGATAGCGATGAGCGAATTTGACCAGCTCGGCAATGTCGCTGACCTCGTTGCAGGCGTTGTGTCGCGCACCAAAGCTCGGCCCGCCGATGTACACCGCATCGGCGCCATGCAGGATGGCTTCACGGGCAATGGTTACATCCCGTGCAGGGCTGAGCAATTCCAGGTGGTGCTTGGGTAACGACATGGCAACGGGATCCTGCGGCGGGCAAAGCGCGCATTGTAGTGCTACAGGCCGCGCGGCGCACCTGTTGAAGCATGCGCCAGGTGACCGGCTGACCATCGGCGCGTCTTTAGTGAGAGCGCAAACGCAGGATTTTCGCGCCGTCGAACGGGTCGGTCAGCCAGTGCGCCACGACGCCGAAGGTGCTCAGCAGGCGTTCCGGGGTCAGCACCTCGACCGGCGCACCCAGTGCGACCAGCCGGCCTTTCTCCATGACCGCCACGCGGTCGCAATCCAGCGCCTGATTCAGGTCGTGCAGGGCTATCACAGTGGTTACCGGCAAGGCCCTGACCAGACCGAGGATGGTCAGTTGGTGCTGGATATCCAGGTGATTGGTCGGCTCGTCCAGCAGAAGGATCCTGGGTCGTTGCGCCAGCGCCCTGGCGATGTGCACGCGCTGCCGCTCGCCACCGGACAGGGTGTGCCAGGCACGTTTCTGCATATGCAGCATGTCCACATCCTGCAACGCCTGGCGAACGATTGCGTCATCGTTGGTACTCCACGGCTCGAGTGCCGATAGCCAGGGCGTGCGGCCCAGCTCGACGGCATCCAGAACCGTCACGGCATCGCTGGTTTCTGCTTGTTGTTCGACCACCGCCAGCAGGCGCGCCACGTCTCTGCGGCTCATTGTCTCAAGTGGTTGCCCGCCCAGTCTGACCTTACCGCAGATCGGTTTCTGAATACCGGCCAATAGTTTCAGCAGGGTGGATTTTCCTGAACCGTTAGGGCCGACCACGGCCAGTGTCTCGCCGGCTGCGATGCTCAAGTCGACGTCGCGCAGCAGCGCAGCGCCACGCACCGAATAACCCAGCCCCGTGCAGCCCAGCACCGGTGCGTTGGCCAGATGAGGAAAGGCGTTCATCGCGTGCTATTGCCCCGGATAAGAATCAAAGCGAAGACCGGTGCGCCGATCAGCGCGGTAATGACGCCAATCGGCAGCGCCTGACCCTTGATCAGCGTGCGCGAGAGGATGTCGGCAGCGATCAGGAACAGCGCGCCGCTCAATGCGCTCAACGGCACCAGCCGTGCATGGCGCACACCGACCAGCATACGCACCGCGTGCGGGATCACCAGCCCGACAAAACCGATGGAGCCAACGATTGACACCATCACTGCGGTGACCAGGGCTGCGGTCGCGATCAGGATGATCTGCACGCGCCGCACGGCAATCCCCAGTGACGCCGCCGAGTCGCTGCCGAAGGTGAACGCGTCCAGCGCTCGCCGGTGCCAGAGGCATACCAGCAGACCGACCAGCACCGTCGGCACTGCCAGCCATACCGAGTGCCAGCGTACGCCGCTGAGGTTGCCCAGCAGCCAGAACATGATGCCGCGTGCCTGTTCGGAGCTGGCGGATTTGGTGATCAGAAACGAGGTCAGGGCATTGAACAGCTGTGAACCGGCGATTCCGGCCAGAATGATCTGCCCGGCTGCTGTGGTGCCTCGCGACGAGTGGGCCAGCAGGGCGACCAGCGAAAACGCCGCCACGGCCCCGGCAAACGCGCCTGCCGACATCGAAATAGCCCCCGCACCAAAGCCCAGAATGGCGACCAGCACCGCGCCGGTCGAGGCCCCGGCGGAAATTCCCAGCAGATACGGGTCTGCCAGCGGGTTGCGCAATAAGGATTGCAGCACCACGCCACAGATCGCCAGCCCGGCCCCGCAGGCTGCCGCGACAATCGCGCGGGTCAGCCGGTAGTTCCAGACGATGCCTTCGTCGATAGGGTCGAGCACATAGCCGGCAGCCCAGAGTTTGTTGGCCAGCACCTGAAAAACCACCTTCAGGCTGATCGAGGTTTCACCAATCGCCGCGCCGACCATGATCGCCAGCACCAGCACTGCCGAGACCCAGAGCACATGGCCCAGCGCTACCTGTAATCTCATTGTGCAGCGTTGAAACGGTTGGCGGCGTCAGCCAGTTCCTCGAACCCGGTAAACAGGCGCAGGCCAGCCTGCATGCCCTCGGCGTCGATGATCACGATCCGGTCATGCTTGACTGCGTCCATGTTGCGCGTAACCGGGTCGCTCTTGAGGAATTCGATCTTTTTCAGGTAGTCGTCGGCCGGGAAGCGGCGGCGATCCATGCGTGCAATCACCAGAATGCTTGGATTGGCCTTGGCAATGGTCTCCCAGCCCACTGTCGGCCATTCTTCGTCGGACTTGACGATATTGCGCATGCCCAGGCTGTTGAGCATGAAGTCCGGGATGCCTTTGCGGCCTGCCACGAACGGGTCGCTGGCGAGATCGGAACTGGAAAACCAGAACAGCGCCGAGACGTCGTTCGCCTTGTTCTGTTTGACGTTGGCAATCGCGGCGCTCAAGCGGGCCTTGAGGTCGGCAACCAGCGTGTCACCGCGGTCCTGTACATCGAAAATCTGCGCCAGTTGCTCGATGCTCTTGTAGATGGTCTCGATGCGGAACGGCTCCAGGCGTGTGCCGTCGGCACCGACCAGATTATCTTTGCCTTCGCAATCGGACGGCAGAATGTAAGTGGGTATTTTCAGGTCATGGAACTGCTCGCGTGTGCCGACCACGCCCTGTTTGCCGACCATCCACTCCAGCTGCACCGCCACCAGTTCCGGACGTTTGCCAATCACCGCTTCAAAGCTTGGGTCGTTGTCGGCCAGACGTTCTACCTTATCGTTCTGCGCCTTGAAGCGTGGCAAAACGTTGTTGAACCACAGCGACGTGCCCACCAGCCGGTCGCCCAGGCCCAGTTCGTAGAGCATTTCAGTGCCGGCCTGACCAATGGTCACTGCCTTGGTCGGTGCATGCGCGAACGTCAGGGTCGAACCACAGTTTTCAAGGGTCAGCGGATACTGAGTGGGGGCGGCGAGGGTCAGGGTGGACAGCGTCAGGCTGGCGGCAAGTACGGCAAGGCGGGGCAGCGACATGAAATGCGGTCTCCGTTGGAGCAGGTGCCAAGGCGCAATGCACATCAGGAAACACATCCCCGGCAAATGACCGGGCACGACGGAAAATGCCGCCGCGTGCGGATGTCCTTCCCGGACACCCCGCCGGTTAGTGGGTTGAAGCAGGTCGGCAGGTCTCCTGACTGGCATGTCATCGCCGGGCTCCGGCCTTCCCGGAGCTGAATCCAGTGGCAGTCATGGAGCAGGCTCGATGCCTACAGTTGCGGGGGCAGTTTCGTTTTGGCCTTGTGCAGACAAAGCGTGCGAATTCCCTGTTAGTTCCTCTCGGAAACCGACGGGCGGCATGGTAAACTATAAGCGTTTTAGTGGCTAATCCTTTGCGCGCAGGCGCAGCAGACTGTTGATCAGATGCAGGCGCATCGCGGCTCGGGCGGCATCCCGATCCTGATGGACGATGGCGTCGAAGATGGTCTCCTGTTCGCGTTGCTGGATGCCCGGATCATCCTCTGCGTGCAACGACGTGATATTGCCGAAGCCGCTGCGGGTGCGAGGCAGGATGCTGCTGCCGAGCTGGCTCATCACGTCGGTAAAGAAGCTGTTGGCGGTGCACAGTGATATCTGTCGGTGAAACTCGAAGTCGGCCTTCATGGTGTCGTGTCCCAGGCGCGCGCAGCGATGCAGCTCATCGAGTGCCTGACGGATGGCATCCAGTTGCTCGGGCGTGCGGCGTTGAGCCGCCAGCGCGGCAGATTCCGGCTCGATGCTCAGGCGCAGCTCGATGATGGATACCGCGTCGCCGGGTGTGCCGATTGGCGGTTCAACCTGCTGGAAATTCCCTGGCTGCGCTGCATCGACCACGAAGGTGCCGATGCCATGCCGGGTTTCGACCAGACCTTCGGCTTGCAGACGCGACATCGCTTCACGAACCACGGTGCGGCTGACCCCGGTTTCACGGATGATCACCTGTTCGGTAGGAAGCTTTTCACCGCTCTGGATCTCGCCTTCGTGAATTCTGCGCGAAAACTCGGCGACCAGTTGCTGAGTCAGGCTGGAGCGACGGCCTTTTGATGTGGAAGGTTGTTCCATGGCGGATGATCGGGTCCGTGTCGGGTGGCTGAGTATAACCGTACTCAAGGCGTGTTTTGTGTGGGGATCGCAGCCTATACTCGCGTATCGGACAGAACTGAGGCTGCAATGTCGGACAACGCGCTTTCCTCGCAAAAGAACCATCGACGCCTGGCAGAAACCCTGGTCGACCGCTTCGCCCAGCGCATGCGTGACGGCGTGCTGGTGCGCGGCGAGAAACTGCCTTCCGAGATCCACATCATGGAAGCCGAGGGTGTCAGCCGCACGGTGGTGCGCGATGCGCTGTCGCGGATGCAGGCCGCCGGGCTGGTGGAAACCCGGCATGGCGTCGGCACCTTTGTTCTCGACATGCCACCGCCTGAAGGTTTTTCGGTAGGGCCTGCGACCATCGCCACCTTGTCCGATGTGCTGAACCTGCTGGAGTTTCGCTTGAGCCTGGAAGTCGAGGCAGCAGGGCTGGCTGCGCAACGACGCAGCCCTGAGGCGTTGCTTGAGCTCAAGCGGGCGTTTGATGCGCTGCTTGAAGGCCCGCAGAAATCCGGAACCACCATCAATGCCGATTTTCAATTTCACCTCAAGATCGCCAAGGCGTCAGGCAATGCGTACCTGATCGATATCATGAAACATCTGGGCACCAAGCTGATTCCCCGCACGCGGATGAACTCGGCCTACACAGGGCAGAGCGATCGCAACGCCTACCTGGCCGGAATCAACACCGAACACCGGCAAATCTACAACGCCATCGCCGAAGGCAACGTCGACGCAGCGCGCTCGGCGATGTACCTGCACCTCAACGGCAGCCGCATGCGCCTGCGCCGCACTCAGGCGCTGTACAGCGACTGAGCGATCCAGGGCCGGACGCGGAGTTTCTGCCAGACACCTATCGTTCCTCACGCTCCAGCGTGGGGATGCCTTGGGTGACGCT
>NZ_LKEK01000035.1:0-153819 GCF_001466905.1 Pseudomonas sp. ICMP 3272 | reverse complement strand
GAACTGCTCTGAATACTTACCCATTTGAACACCCCCATGAGGTCGGATTGGTGTCCAACTTCTTGGGGGCAGTTCACCGCGTGGGAATGCCTGGCGTGACGCTCTGCGTCACAAATCATTCAAGACCGGACGCAGAGCGTCCAGAACGTCATGCGACGCGGAGCGACGTACGAGAGTTGAGACGTGCGTGGTCTCACCCCCAACGCTTGAATATCAATGACGTATTCACCCCGCCAAAGGCAAAGTTGTTGTTCATCACATATTCGTTACTCATCCGCCGGGGTTCGCCGACGATGTAGTCCAGTTCGCCGCACTGGGTATCGATGTCGACCAGGTTCAGCGTATGAATGTAGCGGTCGCTGTTGAGCATTTCGATGCTGAACCATGACTCCAGCGCGCCGCAGGCTCCCAGCGTGTGGCCGAGGAAGCTTTTCTGCGAGCTCAGTGGCATGCGTGAGCCGAACAGGCTGCTGGTGGCCAGGGTTTCGGCGATGTCGCCCTGTTCGGTGGCGGTGCCATGGCCATTGACGTAGCCGATGGCTTCGGGAGGCAGGTTGGCATCTTCCAGGGCCAGTTCCATGGCGCGACGCATGGTGGCCTGCTCGGGACGAGTGCTGTGGGCGCCGTCGGCATTGCTGCCGAAGCCGACAATTTCGGCATAGATGTGCGCGCCACGTGCCTGAGCGTGCTCAAGTTCTTCGAGCACCAGCATGCCGCCGCCTTCACCGATCACCAGGCCGTCTCGCCCGCTGTCGTAGGGGCGTGGTGTGCTGTGTGGCGCGTCATTCTTGAGGCTGGTGGCGTACAGCGCGTCGAACACCATGGCCTCGGTCGGGCACAGCTCTTCGGCCCCGCCGGCCAGCATCAGCGGCAGACGGCCGAACTTGATCGCCTCGTAGGCATAGCCGATGCCCTGGCTGCCACTGGTACAGGCGCTGGAGGTCGGAATCAGGCGTCCGGTCAGGCCGAAGAAAATGCTGATGTTGGCAGCGGTGGTGTGCGGCATCATCCGCACGTAGGAGTTGGCGTTCAGGCCCACAGCCACCGAGTTGATCAACATGTTGCCGAAAGCCTTGATCTCGTCGGTGCTGCCGGTGGACGAGCCGCAGGCCGTGCCCATGCGGCCGTCGCGAATGAGCGGATCATTCAGCAGCCCGGCGTCGATCAGCGCTTGCTCCGCAGCAGCCACCGCCAGTCGCGACACGCGGCCCATGCTGCGCAGTTGCTTGCGTGTCCAGTGTGCGGGCACCGCGAAATCGTCGATGGGGCCAGCCAGTCGGGTATTCAGTTCGGCGAAACGGTTCCACTCGTCCATTCTGCGGATGCCGCTGCGATTGGCGGTGAAGCTCGCATCGATTGTCGGCCAGTCGCTGCCCACCGAGGTAATGCCGGACATCCCGGTGACGACCACACGCTTCATCAACACAGCCCTCCGTTGACGGCCAGCACCTGACGGGTGATGTAGCTTGCTTCGGCCGACATCAGGAAATTCACGGCACCCGCCACTTCCTCGGGCGTGCCCATGCGTTGCGCCGGGATCATCTTCATCAGTTCGTCGACTGGCACGTTCTCGTCCAGCATTGCGGTGTCGATCAGCCCCGGCGCGACGCAGTTGACGGTGATCTTGCGTTTGCCCAGTTCGATGGCCAGCGCCTTGGCGGCACCGATAAGCCCTGCCTTGGATGCGCTGTAATTGACCTGGCCGCGATTGCCGATCAGCCCGGAAACCGAGGTGATGCAGACAATACGGCCCGCCGCGCGACGGCGAATCATCGGCATGGTCAGCGGGTGCAGCACGTTATAGAAACCGTCCAGGTTGGTACGCAGCACCTGATCCCAGTCATCATCGCTGAGTGCCGGAAAAGCGCCGTCGCGGGTCAGCCCGGCGTTGAGCACCACGCCGTAATAAGCGCCGTGGGTCTCCACATCAGCTTCCAGAATCGCCTTGCAGGCGGCCCGGTCCGAGACATCGAATTGCAGCACGCGCGCCTGACGGCCCAGCGCAACGATTTCGGCCTGTACGGCTTCGGCCTCGCTGCGACCTGTGCGGCAATGCAGGATCAGGTCGTATCCGGCCTGGGCCAGACGCAGGGCGATGGCGCGGCCGATGCCACGGCTGGAGCCGGTGACCAGTATCGATTCAGTCATGCCGGGGCTCCTTCAGCCAGATAGTCAGCAGTGTTGGGCGGGCAATATACATTGAGTCGGGCAAAAGCCTTGATATCCGGTCCGGTCAGGGTGCATTCGAACACGCCCATGCCGCTGTCGTCCTGCAAGGAGCGCACGGCATGGATATGCAGCTCGCTGCCCAGCGGGAAGCGCGTTACGTTGCATTCGAACTTGCGGCTGCCGAGCAGAAACCCCAGCTTGACCGCTTCACCCTTGGTGCGCGCCTGGCAACCGGCATAGGCCGCGACGCTCTGGGCCATCAGCTCTACGCCAAGCCAGGCGGGCAGGCTGCCGTCCGGCTGGTTGAACAGACCATCGGCGCGCACGGTCAGGCGGGTTTTAATCTGCTCTTGGTCAAAACTCAGCACCTGATCGATGAGAATCATGTCGCCAGCATGGGGGATGAGTTCGGCGAGCGGCCACTCGGTCATGGGGCATCTCCGATAATCAGGCTGATGTTGTTGCCACCGAAGGCAAACGAGTTGCTCATCATGTAACGAGCATTTGCAGGTGCCAGGCGCGAACCTGGCAGTGTCCATTGCAGTGCAGGCAATAGCGGGTCAGCTTCGCCATCCCACAAGTGCGGGGGCAGTGCCTGTTCGCTGTTGTCCGGTGCCAGGCTCAACCAGCAAAACGCGACTTCCAGCGCACCCGCCGCGCCCAGCGTGTGGCCGCTGAGCGGCTTTGTCGACGAGCAGGGCACACCGTTCGGGAATACCGCCTGCACGGCCAGGCTTTCCATCGCATCGTTATGCGGCGTAGCGGTGCCATGCAGGTTCAGATAGCCGATCTGTGCGGCATCGAGTCGGGCATTGCCCAACGCTTGCAGCATGGCATCCCGCGCACCCCGCCCGGTAGGTTCGGGGGCCGAGATGTGGTGGGCGTCGCAACTGGCACCCGCGCCCAGCAGGGCAATCGAGTGGCTGTTGGCAGCTTCGCGGGTCATCAGAAACAGCGCTGCCGCCTCGCCGATGTTTATCCCGTTGCGGTGCGTGGAAAACGGATTGCACAGTTGTGGCGACATGGCTTCAAGCGCCGAGAACCCATTGAGGGTCAACCTGCACAGGCTGTCGACTCCGCCGCACAGCACCGCATCGCACAGGCCCATGTCCAGCGCCCGGCGTGCGCTGAGCAGCGCCCGCGCGCTGGACGTGCAGGCTGTGGAAATCACATAGGCCGGGCCGCTCAATTGCAGCCAGCTGGCCAGGAAGTTCGCCGGTGCGCCCAGTTCCTGTTGGCGATAATCGTAATCGTCGGGGAAGGTCTTATCACGCAGCCAGCTTGCCATGCTCTCGCTTGCTTCATCGATACCCGAGGTGCTGGTGCCGACGATCACGCCAATCCGCCCGGCTCCGTAGCGCGCGATAGCCTGACGAATGTCATCTTCGATCTGCAAGGCCGCGGCCAGCAGCAACTGGTTGTTGCGGCTACGCTGCGATTGCATGGCGGGCGGAATGGGCGGCAATGCGGATTTGACCGCGCCGACCGGCAACGCGCGTTCCGGCACCCAGCCGCTTTCGAACACCATGCCCGAGCTGTCGCCTGCGAACAGTCTGCGCGACACCTCTTCACGGCTGTCGCCCAGCGAGCAGATCAGGCCCAGCGCATTGAGATAGGCAGTCATGGCATGCTCTCGTCGTTCAGCGGTGTAACCCTGTAGCTCAACCCGTCCTTGAGACGGATGGTGTAGGCGTTGGCTGACTGATATTCGACCAGCCAGCGATCATCCAGACGCCGCTGCATACCCTGGCGGTATGCCGTGGGGTAGCGGCCATGCATTTCCAGATCCGAGGTCATGGCGAACATTATTGCCGCAAACAGCTCGCGTGCTTCGGGGTTGGGGGGCAGCAGACCGTCGGCTTGCCATTGTCCGTTGATCAGCAACTGGCGAGCCTGGGGGATACCCAGCGGGTCCATCATCGACCAGCGCAACCCGGCGTTTTCGCGCTGGATGACCAGCATCCAGTCTTGCCGCTGATCAGCCTGTCGGCGTTCGATGTGCAGCTGCATCGGCAATTGCATCGTCGGTGCGGTAGTCGGCAGCGGTGCCTGTGCAGCACAGCCGCCCAGCAGCAGAAAGGCCAGAAATAATACCCGGATCATGATGCGCCACCTTGTAGCGGTTTGCGGGCCACGACATTGACCAGCGTTTCCTCACGTTGCCCGAACGGCCTGGGCTTTTGCAGTTTCAAGACTTCGAGCAGGCCGAAGTCCCTGGCGCGGCTCCACCACAGGTAAGGGTACGAAACATGCTGTGCATCGAACTCGAAACCCTGGTCGCGGATCATCTGCAGATACTGCGCCGCGCTTTTCTGAACGTGCATGGGGTGACGGAACAGCCAGCGAATTACCCAGGTGTCGATGTACGCCTCGGTGGACTCGGCGAACAGCAGGTAACCGCCTGGCTTGAGTACACGATAAAACTCGGCCAGCGCCTGCTCTTGCTCGACCAGATGATGAAAGGTCTGGTGACAGAACAGCAGATCGACGCTGGCGTCCGGCACTTGCAGCGCCGCGCAGTCACTGCCGATCAGCTCGACCTCTATGCCTTTGGCGCGCGCCTCCTGACGGCTCATCTCCAGGCTGTGCAGGTCGGCATCGACACCAATCAGCCTTGAAGGCTGAAAAACCCTGCTCAGGTGCTGAAACGACTTGCCCTGCCCGCAACCGGCGTCGAGTAAAACCGGTGCGGCCGGAAGCGCGCTATCGAACAGGCTGCGCAAGTCGTCTATCGCCACGCGCAGCACGCGGTACTGCCAGATGTTGCTGCGCAGAAACCACAGGCCGAAGCGGGTTTCCTCAACATAGCTGTCACTCAGGAACGGTCGATTCATGAGTCACCGTCCGCGCAGATTTCCGAGAGCGTGCGCAAGCGGCGTTTAGGCTCGCTGACAAACGGGTTGCGCTCATCCCAGGCATAACCGGCCAGAATCGAGCTGATCATGCGGCGGATGTCCGGAGCGCTGCCGGGGTAGAAAATCACGCTCTGGAACGTACCGTCGTACCAGCCCTCGACATAGGCGCGAAAGGTGTCGACGCCACGTTTCAGCGGAACGGCGAACTCGCTTTCCCAGTCCACGCTCTCACCCTGCAATTGTCGATTCAGCACGCCAGCGGCCATGCTCGCCGAACGCATGGCGATGGTCACGCCAGATGAAAACACCGGGTCGAGGAATTCCGCCGCATTGCCCAACAGCGCAAAGCCTTTGCCATGAAGGGTTTTGACGTTGGCCGAGTAACCGCCGATGGTCCTTGCCGGTGTATCCCAGACCGCATTTTTCAGCACGCTGGCCAGTTGCGGTGTTTCATCGATAAAGGCGCGCAGGCAGGCATCCAGATCCTCGGGCTTGTCTTTGAAGCGCTCGGCCGAGGCCACGACGCCTATCGAACAGCGACCTTCGCTGAACGGGATCGACCAGAACCACACATCGCTGTGCTGCGGATGGATGCTGACCAGGATCTTCTGACGGTCGAAGGGCGGGCTTTCGATATGGTCTTCGATATGGGTAAACACCGCCTGACGCACCGGAAAGCCCGACGGCGCTTCCAGGTCCAGCAGGCGCGGCAGTACGCGGCCATAGCCGCTGGCGTCGAGTACGAAGCTGGCCTGCACGCTGTATTCGCTGCCGTCCTCACGCCTCACACGCAAAACCGGCTGCGGGCCATCGAAGTCGGCGCTGATGATCTCTTCCTGATAGCGGATGTCCACGCCTTGCAGCGCAGCCTGATCGGCGAGCAGTTTGTCGAACTCGCTGCGCTGCACCTGAAAGGTCGTCGGCTTGCCGTTGCTGAAGGTATCGCCAAAATCGAAATCGCTGTACTGCTCGCCGCGCGCAAAGGCAGCACCGTTCTTGAGCTGGAAACCGGCGGCCTGCACGGCGTCGAGCATCCCGGCTTCTTCGACGAAGTCCAGGCAATGGCACAGCAGGCTTTCGCCGATGGAGAAGCGCGGGAACAGCTGGCGCTCGATGATCAGCACGTCATGGCCCTGGCGTTTGAGCAGGGCAGCCGCTATTGAACCGGCCGGGCCGGCACCGATGATGACGACCTGACGAATTTCCCTATCAGTGATGGGCACAGGTATTCCTTTTCGGTTGGGCGGTGGCTGGGAGTGACGACAACGCTGCAAGACTCATGCGTGTGGCCCTTCAGCATTGGCTGGCGAATGAAGCCCTTTACGCGGGCTGGCCCAGGGCGCCAGGAGGAAGCTGAACGCCAGCCCCAGACTGACCGACAGGCCGAAGTTGCTGATCGCCGGGGTGCCGGAAACAGCCAGCAGGCCGAACGACAGCCAGGTGGTGACCGCTGCCAGCAGCGTGCCCAGCAGGCTGACCGCCGCGCCGCCTATCTGCTCGCGCATCAGAATGGCGTAATCGACGCTGATCGCCGTGACCAGCAGCAGGCCGAACAGGCTGAACAGAGTCAGCGGCTGACCGAGCCAGCCCAGGCTGGCGAGGCTGCACAGGGCCGCCAGCAGGGGCAGGGCGACAATGCGCAACGCACCGCCGAAGCCAAACGGAGCGATCAGCAGCAGGACGATCAGTACGCACGATGCCAGCTTCAATTCCGCTGCGCTGATCTGCGTGTGGGCGAACACCTCGTTGAGCTCACCCAGACGGTCGACCAGTTGCACGCCCTCCAGGCCGATGGCCTGCACGCGCAGCAACGCCATGCTGTTCATGCCACGCAGGCTGACGATGCTGGCTACCTGAGCGTCGCCTTCGGCATCTTCGCTGGCGCCCAGCCAGAGCGTGCGCCACGGTTCGCTGAGCGGGCCTTGAAGCGCCTGATCAATGTCTTGCGTTGGCAGTGCCTGCAATTGCGCGAGTTCGGTTTTCAGTGCGTTGGCCGGAACGCCAAGCTGTACCAGTGGCGCCCAGTGTTGCGGCAATTTGCCCAGTGCATCACGGGTCAGTTGCTGCTCGGCAGGCGAATCCAGCAACTGGTTGAGCGCCATGTAACCCTGCAGCTTGTCCATGCTGACCAGTTGATCGAGCCGCTGAGTCAGTGCCGACTGCCGATCCAGCAACTGCTGTTGATCCTTGCCGCGCACCAGAAAGAACTGGCTGGTGGGCTGATAACCGGTAATCCGCGCGATAGCCTGGGCTTCGTCGGTCAATGCCTGAGGTGCCGAGACCCATTGGCGAATATCGTTCTTGGTAGCCAGATGCCAGAGCCCGCCACCGCAGAAGGCCAACAGCAGCACCAGCAGAATCGGCGTGCTGATGCGCTGCAACAGCGCAGCGCGGCAATCGAGCATCAGTTGCGCCAGTTTCAGCGGCCATTGCGCGGGGCTGATTTCGACTTTTGCAAGCAGTGCAGGCAGCAGACACACCGCGGTCAGGTAAGCGCCGATCAGGCCAGCGGCGGAGAACACGGCAATTTGTGTCAGTGCCGGGAACGGCGTCCAGGCCAGGGCGAGATAGCCGATACAACTGGTGATCAGGCTCAGCGTCAGGCCCGGCAGGGTCAGGCGCAAGGCGGGCCAGCTGCGCCAGGGTTTCAGGCTCCAGCTCTTGGACAGATAATGCAGCGGGTAATCCACCGCCACACCAATCAGGCTGGAGCCCAGCACCAGCGTCATGACGTGCATGCTGCCAAACAGCGCCACGCAAGCCACTGCGCCGAAGAGCATGCCGACCACCACCGGTACGAACGCCAGCAGCACGCTCCAGCGGCGGAATGCGAGCAACAGCAGCAACAGGATGCCGAGCGTTGCGCCGCCGCCCACCCAGGTGATTTCCCGGCTGGCCTGCTTCTGCCCGTCGGCGGCGTACAGCAGGCCGCTGGCGGCGAGCAATTGACCACCGGCCTGCTGTGCCTGCACCCGCGCTTGCGCCAGCAGGTCCGCGACCTGACCGGGCAGGTGCAGATCGAAAGCATCGGTTCGAGTTCGCGAACGCAGCAGTACCCAGCTTTTGCCCTCGGCGCTGGCAATCAGCGCGCCACTGGCCAGATCCGCCTCGACCGAGCCCTGTTTCGGCAAGCCGTTCTGGATACGCCCGGTCAGCCCCAGCCAGTCATCCTGACCCGGCACCAGGCTGAACCCGGCAAACGGGTCGAAGAGTGTTTGTACGCGCTGCTCGATGAAAGTCTTCGGCTCATCGATCAACAGAGCGCGATCGGCTGCCGGCAACATCGCGATTCGCCCTTGCAGCAACTGGGTGCGCAACGCAGGCAGATCAGCTTGCAGCGACCACTGAACCTTCTCGAACAGGCCGCTCGATTGCCATTGCTCCGCCAGCGTGCGAGCCAGTTCCACAGCCTGCTGGCGGTCGGTGTGTCCCACCAGCACGAGCATTTCGCGATTGAGCGGCTCCTGCATGCGCTTTTCGGCGCTCACCACCAGTTCGTCGTTGTCAGTGCCCGGCACCAGTTCCATGAGGTTGGCCGACAGCGGTGAGCGGTCGTGCCACTGCCAGCCGGCCAGCGCCAGCACGCTTGCCAGAATCAGCAGGAACAGTCGCGGCAATAGCCGCTCAGTCTTTGAAGTCATTGCGCTGCGCATCGGTCAGGGTGGGGGCACTGCTGCTGTCGATCATTTTCAGGACGGTACTGTCGCCCTGGGTTTCCAGCAACTCGATACGCTGGACCAGTTCGCCGCCATCGATGTTGATCTGTTTGAACACTTGTTGCAGCAGCACCGAGCGCGGCGTGAGCGTGAGTCGCCAGGCGTTTGCGTCGCCCTTGAGCTGCAAGTCGAAATCCCGTTGCAGGCCGCTGCTGTCGCCCTGCAGTACAGCAAGGAACAAGCGGTTCTGCTCGGCCCCGGCGTTCTTGTTCGGTACGGGCTTCCAGGTGCTGACGTCGCCCACGCTTTCGCGGCGGGAAATGCCGCTGGCATTGATGCGGTAATCCTGTTTCAGCGGTGTTTCCAGCAGCCAGAGCAGCCCGAAATCCCTGGCGAGCACGAAGCGGCCCTTGCTGAGCAGCGGTTGCGGCAGGGCGCGCAGGTGTTTTTCCTGAATGAAGCGCCCTTGCACCACCGCAGGTTTAGCCAGCTGGTCACTCAGTTGTTGCAGATCGAAAGCCTGCGCCAGTGAAGACAGGCACAGCAACCCCAGTAGCAGCAAGGCGCGAAACGGACGGTTCATGGCAAGGCTCTCTTCACTGCATCGATAAAGACCTGGGGCGAAGCCAGTTGCATTTCCCGGCTCTGGCTGTCGACCGCAACCTGCACGGTGCTGGCGCGGGTCAGGCGTTCGCCGGTGTGTGCGTCGGTGATCAGGTAGTTGATCTTCAGACGGTTCTCCCACTCCACCAGACTGGCGCGTACGTTCAGTGTCTGGCCGAACACCGCGCTGCGCACATAGCGCAATTGCAGGTCGATCACCGGCCAACCATAACCGGATTCGAGCATCTGCATGTAGTTATGACCGATGTGGTCGAGCAATGCGCAGCGGGCGACTTCCAGGTATTTGACGTAATGCCCGTGCCAGACGATGTTCATCATGTCGACGTCGAAAAACGGCACCACGATTTCGGTGTCGACGTGCAGAAAACCCTTACTGCGCATGCAACCTCCAGCGGCGGTTGGCAATATGTTTCAGGCACAGGCGCAGTTCATTCTCCAGCGCCCGGTCTTCGATGACAGGGGCAAAGTCCTCGCCCAGTTGTTGGTGCATGGCCGCCAGTGCCGGTGGCAGCGGGCGCGCATCGGCGGCCTTGCTGCGCAGCCATATACCCTGGTTGGCGGCGATAAGCGTGGCGGCGGCAACCTGCTCGGTCAGCTCCAGCACTCGAATGGCGTCACGCGCAGCGATGGTGCCCATGCTCACCTTGTCCTGATTGTGGCATTCGGTGGAGCGCGAGAACACGCTGGCCGGCATTGTGTTTTTCAATGCTTCGGCGGTCCATGCGCTGGTGCCTATCTGCACCGCCTTGAAACCGTGATTGAGCATGGCCCGCTCGGCGCTGGCCCCCGACAGATTGCTCGGCAAGCCGTGGTTGTAACGTTCGTCGACCAGCAGCGCCAGTTGCCGGTCGAGCAGGTCTGCGACATTGGCCACCAGCGTTTTCAGGCTGTCCATGGCAAACGCAATGTGCCCGCCGTAGAAATGCCCGCCGTGCAACACGCGCTCTGCTTCGGCATCGATGATCGGGTTGTCGTTGGCGCTGTTCAGCTCGATCTCGATGAACGAGCGCAGCCAGTTCAGGCTGTCGGCCAGCACGCCCAGCACATGCGGTGCGCAGCGCAGCGAATAGCGGTCCTGCAAGCGATGCAGCGGTGCGGTTGGCGCGTCGATGGCCAGGTCCTGACGCAACCATGCGGCTACCTGCATCTGACCCGGATGCGGCTTGGCGGCGAACAGGCGCTCGTCGAAGTGCTCCGGGTTGCCTTGCAGCGCCACCACGTTCATGGCGGTGATACGGGTCGCCAGTTGCAGCAGGTAATCGGCGCGGGCGAACGCCAGGCACGCGATGCCGGTCATGACCGCGGTACCGTTCATCAGCGCCAGCGCTTCCTTGGGGCGCAGCACCAGCGGCGTCCAGCCCAGTTCGCGGTGCACATCGCTGGCCGGACGGCGCTCGCCACGGAACATCACGTCGCGCTCGCCGGACAGGGTCGCGGCCACGTAAGACAGCGGGGTCAGATCACCGCTGGCACCCACCGAGCCCTCTTCCGGGATCAGCGGCAGCACGTCGTGATCGATAAACGCCTGCAAACGCTCAAGCAGTTCGACACGCACCCCGGAAACGCGTTGGCACAGTGACTGCAAACGCGCCGCCAGCACTGCCCGGGTGGCCTGGGCGTCCAGCAGCTTGCCCAGCCCGCAGCCGTGAAACGTGTACAAATGTTGCGGCAGCGCCTCGACATGCTCCAGCGGCACGGCCACCACGCAGGAGTCGCCGTAGCCGGTGGTGACGCCGTAGATCACGCCTTCCTTGTTCAGTAACGAATCGAGAAACTGCGCGCCCCTGGCGATGCGTGCGCGAAATTCAGCGTCGCCTTGCAACGCACTCGGCGCCTGACGATTGGCCAGGGCCAGTACGTCTTCGATACACAAGGCGCGCTCACCGAAAATGATCGGGTCAGGAGCTTGAATCATCATCGGACTTCCAGAATGGGTAGAAATTGAACCACTGCTGCGGGGCTTCCAGGCAGTAGTGCCCAAGACGCTCGGCATAACGTGTGGCCCAGTGGGCGATGACCTGGGCGCGGTCGCTGCGCCGCCATTCGATGGCGTCGGCGAACGGTTCGAGAATCACCCGATAGCCCTTCGGGCCTTTAAGGCAGAAAAACAGATTGACCTGGCATTTGAGCAGACCGGCCAGCAGCCACGGGCCTTGCGGGAACGTCGCGGGCTGGCCCAGAAAGTCGACCCGCACATTGCGCCCGCCGTGCAGGGCAACGCGGTCACCGGCGATGGCCAGCCACTCGCCTTCGTCCAGACGCTGGCTGAGTTGCAGCATGATCGCCGGGTCCAGTTCGCTGACCTGAATCAGCCGCAGGTTAGTCGCTCCGGCTTCACCGAGCAGGCGATTGAAGCGTTCGGCGTGCTTGGTGTGCACCAGCACGTTCATGGTGACTTTTTCGCCGAGTTCGGCCAGTGCGCGGCACACCTCAAGGTTGCCCAGATGTGCCCCGACCAGCATTTGTCCGCGCTCGCCGCGCAGGTTGTGACGCAGCAGGGCAGGGTCGATGATCTCGATCTGCTCGATGCCCAGCCTGCCGTTCCACACGTCAAGCTTGTCGAGCAGTGCCTCGGCGAAGGCCATGAACTGGCCAAACACGCTCCGCTGGCTGGGGCGCAGTTCGGGTCTGGCGCTCCAGTCCGCCAGGCGCTGCTGGTATTCCCAGATGCTGTGTCGGGCACGGCGGCCGAAGGCGAAGAAATATAGAACGATGCCATACAGCACCGGGCTGAGCAGGCGACGACCGAGCACGCGCATGCCCCAGGCGGTAAGCTTCATGAGCAGGAAACTGCCACGCTCTTCGTGACTGGCCCAATGTTCCTTGGGCGATTTTTCAATGGTCATGAGCGCCACCGTCGCCAGAGGATCACCGGCAGACGCATCAGCATGCCGAAGAACAGCTTGGCGTGCATTTTCGAGATCAGGGCGTTGTCGTGAAACAGGCGGAAATGCGACAGGCCGTCCTGCGGATAGTGAACGCGGGTCGGCAGCCAGCGCATCGCCTGGCCGCGCCATGACAGGCGCACGAGAATTTCCGAGTCGAAGTCCATGCGCCTGCCGATCTGCACGCTGTCGATCAGCGCCAGAACCGGGGCCAGCGGGTAGAGCCGAAAGCCGCACATGGAATCGCGAATGTGCAGCGACAGGGTGTTGATCCATACCCAGACGTGGGTGAGATAACGGGCGTACAGGCGGCCTTTGGGCACGCTTTCGTCGTACTGCGGATAGCCACAGATCAACGCTTGCGGGTACTGGCGTGACTGCTCCAGAAACACCGGAATATCGCTCAGGTCATGCTGACCGTCGGCATCGACCTGCAGCGCATGGCTGAAACCCAGGCGTGCCGCTTCGCGAAACCCGGCCATGACCGCGCCGCCCTTGCCTTGATTGACCGGCAGGCACAACAGGTAGATATCCTCACCCTGCGCCAGTTGCTGTAACACTGCGGCGCAAGCCGGGCTGCTGGCATCGTCCACCAGTATGCAGGGCAAGCCTGCATTGCGGACGGCCTTGACCACGTTGGGCACGGCCAGCTCGTGGTCGAACACCGGAATGATCACGCAAGGCTTATGCATGGCCGCCCTCCAGCACAATCCGGCCACTGGAGCAGGGTGCGTTTTCGCTGTTGTGAAAGGCGAAATGCAGCTTTGAGCGTGCGGCATCGAAGCGCAGGGTCAATTTCAGGCGGTCGCCGGGGCGCACCAGTTGCTGAAACTTGAGCACTTCCATGCCGGCAAAGTCGGGTGGCAGATTCAACAGGCGCTGCCCCAGACTGATCGCCCATTCGACCTGAACCACGCCGGGCAAGACCGGTGCCTTGGGAAAGTGGCCGCTGAAAAATGCCAGATCTGGCGGGACGCTCAATTGCAGGTGCAGCTCGCCTTCGACGTTCTGTTGCTCAAGCACTTCTGGCTGTTTCGAGCGTGGCGCCAGCAGCAGCGCCTCGACCTCTGCCTGAGGCAGCTTGCCCTGGGCGTTGAGCGGCATCTGCCGCAGCAGACGCCAGCGACGCGGCAGAGCGATGGTTTCGCAATGCGGTTGCAGGTACTGTCGCAAGGCTTCGGTGAGCGCCCGACGGCCCTGATTGCGCAGGGCCAGCAAGCCCGCGTCGCTCAGCACCAGCAGCGCGCCCAGCGAGGCACGGTTTGCCTGCACCACGCCAAGGCGCGCTTCACTCACCCACGAGTGAGCCGCGAGGGCCTGCTCGATCAGCGGCAAGGACACGCGTTTCTCTTCGAGTTTGACGATGCGGTCGAGCCTGCCGAGCAGTTCGAAGCGCCCGTCTGCACCGATCAGCGCCGCATCGGCGGTCTGCTCGACATGACCGGGCGGCAGATAGGGCGAGCTGATGCGCAGCGCACCCTCGTTGTCCTGACTCAGCTCTACGCCATCGAAGGCTTGCCAGCGTTGTTCGCCCTGCCGCCAGGCGATGCCACCGGTTTCCGAACTGCCGAGAATTTCCGTCGGCCACTGGCCAAGACGTTGTTGCAGGCTTTGCGCCGCTTCGGCTGGCAATGCGCCGCCGGATGAAAACACCCGGCGCACGGCGCTGAGGCTGCTCCAGTCGAGGTTGTCGCCCATGCGCTTGAGCAGTGCCGGGCTGGCGACCCAGGCAAAGGACGGGTATTCGCGGCTGGCGCGTTGCAGGTCTTCGGCAAACGGCAACTGGCGGCGCACGAACGGGCGTGCGGCGCACAGCGGCCATAACAAACGGAACAGCAGCCCATAAATATGTTGCGTCGCAACGCTGCCGATCATGCATGCCGAACCAAGCTGCGCGCCCCACAACTGTTCCAGCCCGCAGACTTCGTTGGCCAGCTGGCGCAGGCGTTTTTCAATCAGTTTGGGCTCGCCACTGGAACCCGAGGTGCACAGGCTCAACCGGCACTGGTCAAGGTCGAGCGCTGCTGGAGCCAGTTGCACGGCGTGCAGATCGCTTAAATGCGTGTCGTGCGCCAGATCGGTCAGCCACAGGTCGACCTGATTGGCCCAGCGCTCGCGGGTCTGGCCTTGCAAGTCCGCGGGCAGCAACACATGCACACCGGCGCGCCAGGCGCCGAACAAGGCGACGGCCAGGTCAGCGGCATCTTCCAGGTGTACCGCAAGGTTTTTGATACCGCGGGCTTGCAGTCCTGCGGCCACGCTCAGTGCCTGATCACGAAATTGCGCGTGGTCCAGGGTCGGGGCCAGCGTCAGCAGCCGGTCGGGCAGGGCGTCGAGCAGCAAGTGTTCAAGGTTCAACCAGTTCATGCGATCCATTTCATTTGCCGCCCGCAGCGGGTGGGCGGACTATCCATTCAACAGCGAACAACAGGCCCATCAACCCGTAGGAAACCAGGCCGGTGTACAGCGTCCACCAGGACAACGGTGCCCAGAGCGTCAGTATGGCTGCCGTGAGGCCATTGGCGAGGAAGAACAGGCACCAGATCTGCGTGACTTTACGGGTGTAGCGGATGCCGGACTCGGGCAGTTCAGGGCGGTTTATGCGCGCCATTCTTTCCACGATCGGCGGGCCGTAGACCAGGCTTGAACCGAACAGGCCGAGCATGAACGCGCTGACCAGTACCGGATACCAGCGCAGCATCAGGTGGCTGTCGAGTACGCCCAGCGCCACGCAAAAAACCAGGGCGACAATCGCCATCGCCAGGCTGCCTGGCTTGCGCTCGCCGGTCAGTGCGCGCGCCAGCCACAGGCTGCCCAGCAGCAGCGCGAACTGCCACGGGGCGAAGTGTTCGGTTCCCCAGTAGACGGCAAACGGATACAGCACACCGGCCAGTACCAGAATCAGGCCAATCAGCCGCTTCATTCGGCCGTATTGACCAGTTTGTAGACGGCCTCTACCACGTCGTTCACGGTTCTGACTGATTTGAACTCTTCAGCGGCAATCTTCTTGCCGGTCTTGCGTTTGATGTGGTCGATCAGGTCCACGGCATCGATGCTGTCGATTTCCAGATCCTGATACAGGTTGGCTTCAAGTGTGACCCTCTCAGGCTCCAGTTCGAACAGTTCCACCATTGCGGCGCGCAGGATTTCGAAGATGTCTTCACGGGTTTGCATGTTCAATTCTCAGGCCGGTTGTCTGGCGCTGACGAAGGCCGCAAGGCTGTCGACGCTGGCGAAATGGTTACGGGTGTCCTTTGCATCGGCATCGATCTTGATGCCATAGCGTTTCTGGATGGCCAGGCCCAGTTCGAGCGCATCCACCGAGTCCAGTCCCAGTCCTTCGCCGAATAGCGTCATATCGTTGCCGATATCTTCCGGGGTGATGTCTTCGAGGCCCAGGGCATCGATGATCAACAATTTAATGTCCTGGTGCAGATCGCTCATCTGAGGCGAGCTCCTTGGTGAAATAGTCATGCAGGTAATCGTTGAGCTTGCGGGACGCCACGGGCGGCGGACCCAGCGAACTGAAGGCGGTGGGGTCTATATCGGCACCGACGCGCAAACTGAAGTGCACGCGGCGTTGTGCAATGCGATACCAGGGCTCGGCCTTGGTCAGAGTGGTCGGCTGGACCTTGATGGTCACCGGGGTGATCATGCTCGCGCCACGCAGTGCAATGGCGGCCGCGCCCCGGTGAAAGACCGGCGGCTGACCCGGCTGGGTGCGGGTGCCTTCGGGGAAAATAATCAGTGTCTGGCCGCTTTGCAGGCGCTCCACGGCGGCATCGAGCATGTCCATGCTGCCGTCGTTGCTGATGTAACCGGTGGAGCGCACCGGGCCGCGGGTGAACGGGTTTTCCCACAGGCTGCGCTTGACCACGCAATTGGCGTCACGCACCAGCCCGATCAGGAACACCACGTCGATCAGTGACGGGTGGTTGGCAATGATCATCTGCCCGGGGCGGCCGAGCTTTTCGGCTCCCTGCACCTCGTAGGTCAACACGCCCATGCGCGCCATGATGCGGATGAACAGCCAGAACAGGCGGCTGATGGTCCGCCTGGCGCGGCGCTGATGACTGGCTACACTGCCGGGCAGGCAACTCAGTATCGGAAAAACGAACAAGCGCAGACACAGGCCGCTGAACCCGAACAGGGCAAAGCTGAAGGCGGTTGCCAGCAAACGCCAGTAATAAGCATCCTGACGTTTTTTCAGTTCTTGCGTTGCCAGTTCCATAACCGGTTATTCCAGGGGTGCAGGCAGACGGATTGATCAGTGTGCAAGGCTTGCAGCAGATTCAATGCGTGGGGCCATCGAGTCTGCGGGTTCCCTTGTGTGTCGCTGTGCAAAGACAATTCCCACTCGTTGCCGGGCGTCAGCAGCAAGCCGACCGCGTAGGGAAAGGGCACGTCATCAATCCATTGTGCATAAGCGTGTGGTGGCTGCTCTTCAGTCACCACAAGCAATACTGCTTCTGCACCCTCGGCCAGCAACGCTGCGGCCTCGAACGCTCCATACTCCAGCCCGTCGCCTGCGGCGGCCAGGGCTGTCATCTCACTTGTTTCACCGCGCATGATCGACCACAGACCAATCACTGCGTTATGCACTGAAAGGCTGAACTGGGTCGGTGAAACCGGCTCGTTCGCGGCCAGATCGCGCAGAATTTCAAACGTTCTCGGGGTTTCTCCGTGGCGCGAGACAAACACCAGCGGTACGCGTCCCAAGCCTTCAGTCAATGGCCAGCCGACGGCAAATGCCATTCTGGCCATGCGGCCCAGGCGGCGGCGTTGCATGGCAGGCAGGAAAGACACGTCTGGCGCGGCGTCACTGGTTTCCAGCAACGTCGGATTGCGGCTCCATTGCAACCAGTCGTCAGCGCTCGCCAGGCCCGGAGCCCAGGCATGCCATCGTGCAATGTTGAAGGTGATCAAGACTTCTCTTCCCGCCCCTGCGGGCTTGTTTCTCGCTACATCGATATCAGGTAGATATCAGCCTGGGTGCGGTAATTTGACCGAGTGCGCGCATTATCCCGATGGGGGTCATTACTAGCAAATTTGTTACATAAAAACCGTTTACAGACGTGTATTTTAAAGTTCAAGTCTGGTTTCAGGATGACAGGCAGGTACGTGCCGTTTTGCGATAAGCTCGCTGTTGTCATATGCACTGCCTAGACTCTACACCTCTTAAGGTCGTTATCGGCCACACCTGCTGTTTCTTCATCTTTCAAGGAACCCAAAGCATGCGTCGCGTGGTATTCAATCAGAAGGGCGGTGTAGGCAAATCGAGCATCGCCTGCAATCTGGCTGCAGTCAGCGCTCACGAAGGCTATCGGACGTTGTTGATCGATCTCGATGCCCAGGCCAACTCGACTCAGTACCTCACCGGGCTTACCGGTCAGGATATTCCGATGGGTATTGCCGAGTTCTTCAAGAACACGCTGTCAGCAGCACCGTTCGCCAAGAAAAACCACGTCGATATCTATGAAACACCGTTCGATAACCTGCATGTGGTCACGGCCACTGCCGAGCTTGCCGACTTGCAGCCCAAACTTGAGGCGAAACACAAGATCAACAAGCTGCGCAAACTGCTCGACGAATTGAGTGAGGATTACGAGCGGATTTATCTGGATACGCCGCCAGCACTGAACTTTTATGCGGTTTCGGCGCTTATTGCGTCTGATCGTGTGTTGATCCCGTTCGACTGCGACAGTTTTTCCCGACAAGCTCTGTACGGGCTGATGCGCGAGATCGAGGAGCTGAAAGAGGATCACAACGAAGATCTTCAGGTTGAAGGCATCATCGTCAACCAGTTCCAGCCCCGAGCCAGCCTGCCGCAGCAGATGCTCGACGAGCTGATCGCCGAGGGTCTGCCGGTGTTGCCGGTCTACCTGGGCGCATCGGTGAAAATGCGCGAGTCTCATCAGGCCAACCTGCCGCTGATCCACCTGGACCCACGGCACAAACTGACGCAGCAGTTCATGGAACTGCATCACTTGCTCGAGACCAACGCCCATCCGTGATGGGCATACCTATACGGAGCCTTGGCGCTATAGTTGAAACGCAAGTCATGTGGGAGCGAGCTTGCTCGCGAAGGGGCCGGTACAGACCCCGAAAGCAGGGCGTTTAAACCACCGCATTCGTGAGCAAGCTCACTCCCACAAAGCATGTGTATGCTGACTACGGAGCATGGGCACGAGATTCGCAACTCAACATGGCTGCGAAAGAGGCCTTAGTACTTCGGGCGTATAGCTGCCGTCTCTCAATGAGCGCGCCAGATGTTCGGCATAGAGTCGCGCTGTCGAGGCCAGTTCTCCGGGGATGTCGACGGTCGCGTCCATGTCGGCCCGGACGTGCTCCTGCGAGGTGGTCAGCGTATTGCTGCCGGGTGCGCAGCCACACTGCACCTCATGACCCTGAGTAGCGACCGCCACCAGATCGTCGACATACGTAGGGTTGCCCTGGGCGATGAAGCCAATCTCCCCGCATGCCGGGCACCACACCGGGTCGCCCATGCGGGCCACGCGACGCAGGTCGATGACCTCGCTTGCCGATGCGCTCAGTACAAAACCGCCGGTGGTGGTGAGATCGCCTTCCCTGACTATGAACGACATGGCAGTGCTTCCTTTGAGGTCTGGAAGCCTGAAGGCTAGGCGTAAAACCGCTACTCAGGTGCGCAGAAGTTCTGTTAAAGACCGGTCCTACACAAAGATCAGCAGGGCGTTTCGCGGATGTTACGGGCACCAATAAAGGTGATCAAAAAATGATCACTTTTACTATCGTTACTCCAGCCGTAACGATTCGCCTCGCTGCTTGATTGATGCCTGCCCCTATCGCTCCTAAGGTGGCCCACGACAGCAAAATCGTGGAGCGATCATGACAACAACTTCCCCCGACGCACGCTGGACACGTCGTCGCACCGAGAAGCAGCGGCGTCTGGAGCAGGTGCGGGCGCTGGCCGATGGCGTAGTGCTGCCGACCGACAAGATTGTCTCGGCGCTGGAGGCCTTGCTGGTTTCCGGTGATCGGGTGGTGCTTGAGGGCAACAACCAGAAGCAGGCGGACTTCCTGTCCCGCGCGCTGGCCAAAGTCGATCCGGGCAAGGTGCATGACCTGCACATGATCATGCCAAGCGTTGGCCGCGCCGAGCATCTGGACCTTTTCGAGCAAGGCATCGCACGCAAACTGGACTTCTCGTTTGCCGGCACACAAAGCCTGCGCATCAGCCAACTGCTGGAAGACGGCCTGCTGGAAATCGGTGCGATCCACACCTACATCGAACTGTATTCGCGGCTGGTGGTGGACCTGATTCCCAACGTGGTGCTGGCCGCAGGCTTCATGGCCGACCGGGCAGGCAACATCTACACCGGCCCGAGCACCGAGGACACCCCGGCGCTGATCGAGCCGGCCGCATTCAGCGATGGCATCGTCATCGTTCAGGTCAATCAATTGGTGGATGATGTCAGCGAACTGCCTCGCGTGGACATTCCGGCCTCGTGGGTCGATTTTGTGGTGGTGGCCGACAAGCCGTTCTACATCGAGCCGCTGTTCACCCGCGACCCGCGGCACATCAAGCCAGTGCACGTATTGATGGCGATGATGGCGATTCGCGGCATCTACGAAAAACACAACGTTCAGTCGCTGAACCACGGCATTGGCTTCAATACCGCAGCCATTGAACTGATTCTGCCGACTTACGGCGAGTCGCTGGGCCTCAAGGGCAAGATCTGCCGTAACTGGACGCTTAACCCGCATCCGACGCTGATCCCGGCCATCGAAAGCGGCTGGGTCGAGAGCGTGCATTGTTTCGGCACCGAACTGGGCATGGAAAACTACATCGCTGCGCGCCCGGATGTGTTCTTCACCGGACGCGACGGCTCGCTGCGTTCCAATCGCCAACTCTGTCAGCTGGCTGGCCAATATGCCGTTGACCTGTTCATCGGCGCGACCCTGCAGGTGGATGGCGACGGGCATTCCTCGACCGTCACCCGTGGCAGGCTGGCAGGTTTTGGCGGCGCGCCGAACATGGGCCATGATCCGCGCGGCCGACGTCATGCCACTCCGGCCTGGCTGGACATGCGCCAACAGAACGAGAGCGGCCCGGATGCCTATCTGGAACGCGGCAAAAAGCTCGTGGTGCAGATGGTCGAGACGTTTCAGGAAGGCGGTAAACCCACCTTCGTTGAAACCCTCGATGCGGTCGAGGTGGCAAAGAAAAGCGGCATGCCGCTGGCACCGATCATGATTTACGGCGACGACGTCACCCACTTGTTGACCGAAGAAGGCATCGCCTACCTCTACAAGGCCCGCAGCCTGGAAGAGCGTCAGGCGATGATCGCCGCCGTGGCGGGCGTGACCGTGATCGGCTTGCGCCATAACCCGAAAGACACTGCACGTATGCGTCGTGAAGGGCTGATCGCGCTTCCGGAAGACCTGGGTATCCGGCGTACCGATGCCAGCCGTGAACTGCTGGCGGCCAAGAGCATTGCCGATCTGGTTCAGTGGTCCGGTGGCCTGTACAGCCCGCCTGCCAAATTCAGGAGTTGGTGATGAGCGCACTTCAATTGACACCGCAAGCTGCTTCGCTTGCCGAGCGACTGGCCGATCTGGCCGTCGATGCCCTGATCGCCGAAGCCGACCTGTCGCCCAAGCCTGCACTGGTGGACCGGCGTGGCAGCGGCGCACACACCGACCTGCATCTGGGCCTGATGCATTCCTCGGCGCTGTCACTGTGGCCGACCTTCAAGTTAATGGCTGACGCCGCCGGGCAATTCAACACGGTGGGCCAGCCATTACGTGAGGCGCTCGGTCGTCTCGGTCGCGATGGCGAAGCCACGATGCTGCGCACCACCCAGGGTGTGAATACTCATCGAGGTGCGATCTGGGCACTGGGCCTGCTGGTGACGGCTGCCGCGCTGGACGCCCGCAACTGCGCACCCGAAGCCGTGCTCGCGCGGGCTGCCAGCCTGGCGCAGATCAAGGATCGCCAAGTGCTCGTGCAAGGCAGTCACGGTAATGAAGTGGTTCGCCGTTACGGTGTAATGGGCGCCCGAGAACAGGCGCAGCAAGGTTTCCCGGCAGTCAGGGATTTCGCCTTGCCGCAACTGCAACGCAGTCGCGCGGCGGGCAGTGGCGAGCAGAACGCCCGACTGGATGCGCTGCTGGCGATCATGACCACCCTGTCCGACACCTGCGTGCTGCATCGTGCCGGTATCGAAGGCTTGCACACCATGCAGCGCGGCGCTCAGCACGTGCTGGACGTTGGCGGCAGTGCCAGCCTTGCCGGGCGTCGCGCACTGAACCAACTGGATCAGCAACTGCTGGCGCTGAATGCTTCGCCTGGCGGCGCGGCTGATCTGCTGGCTGCCTGCCTGTTTATCGACGGCCTGGAGCCTGCGCTCGGCCGTGTTTCGAGGAGTGCCTGAAATGGAAACCCTGTCTTTTGAATTTCCTGCCGGACAGCCGCCCAAAGGCCGCGCGCTGGTGGGCGTGGTTGGCTCGGGTGATCTGGAAGTACTGCTGGAGCCCGGTTCGCCCGGCAAGTTGTCGATTCAGGTGGTGACCTCGGTCAACGGTGCCTCGCTGCGCTGGAAGCATCTTTTCGAGCGCATGTTCGACGGCCAGACCCCGCCTGCGCTGAGCATCGACATCCATGACTTCGGGGCAACGCCCGGCGTGGTGCGCTTGCGCCTGGAGCAGGGCTTTGAGGAGATCGGTCATGACTGATAATGCACGCTTGTTGAGCCAGCACAGTTTCATCGAACTCGGTGCCCGACAGCGCGCCCGCGCTCTGCTGGATGCCGACAGCTTCCGCGAATTGCTTGGCCCGTTTGATCGCGTCATGTCGCCCTGGCTTGCCAGGCAAGGCGTTGTCCCTCAAGCCGACGATGGCGTGGTGGTCGCCAAGGGGACTGTTGATGGACGGCCGGTAGTCATTGCGGCCATCGAAGGCTCGTTTCAGGGCGGCAGCATGGGCGAAGTCGGCGGCGCAAAAATGGCCGGTGCGCTTGAGCTGGCCGCCGAAGACAACCGCAACGGTATTCCCACCGCAGCCATCGTGCTGCTGGAAACCGGTGGCGTGCGTTTGCAGGAAGCCAATCTGGGTCTGGCGGCGATTGCCGAGATTCATGCCGCGATGGTCGATTTGCGTCAGTACCAGCCGGTAATCGGCGTAGTGGCGGGCAGCGTCGGCTGTTTTGGCGGGATGTCCATCGCTGCTGGCTTGTGCAGTTATCTGTTGGTGACCCAGGAAGCTCGCCTGGGCCTGAACGGCCCGCAGGTGATCGAGCAGGAAGCCGGCATCGAAGAATACGACTCCCGTGACCGCCCGTTCATCTGGAGCCTGACCGGTGGCGAGCAGCGGTTTGCCAGTGATCTGGTGGACGGTTTTGCCGCAGACGATGTGGCCGATGTCCGGCAGCAGGTCAGCGGCTGGCTCAAGCAGGGCGTACCGGCAGCGCATCGCAGTAGCCAGTACGAACTGTTTCTGCAGCGCCTCACCAGCCTCGACACCGACGCGCAAATCGATCCGCAACGTGTACGCACCCTTTATCAAGGAGCCCGGTCATGAGCTATTCACAACGGGGTTTGCACTGGTTCAACGCGTTGAGCGCAGGTGCTACGCAAGTTGACGGTCTGCCTGCCTCGCTCAAGGTCGCCGATGGCTTGCTGGGCGACCAGCCAGTGCGCTTTGTGGCGGTAGTTGCCGATACCGGCAATCGTTTCCCTCGGGCGCGTCAGGGCGAGGTCGGTCTGCTGGAAGGCTGGGGCCTGGCCAAAGCTGTGGATGATGCCATCGAGCAGGACCGCGACCGCGCCGAAAAACGTGCACTGATTGCGATTGTCGATGTGCCGAGCCAGGCCTATGGCCGCCGCGAAGAAGCGCTGGGCATTCATCAGGCGCTGGCCGGTGCGGTGGACAGCTATGCGCGGGCACGTCTTGCCGGGCATGCGGTGATTGGTCTGCTGGTCGGCAAGGCTATGTCCGGCGCGTTTCTGGCCCACGGGTATCAGGCCAATCGGTTGATCGCACTGCGTGATCCCGGCGTGATGGTGCATGCGATGGGCAAGGCTTCCGCCGCTCGGGTAACGCTGCGCAGTGTCGAAGACCTGGAAAAGCTCGCCGCCAGCATCCCGCCAATGGCCTACGACATCGACAGCTATGCCAGCCTTGGTCTGCTGTGGGAAACCCTTTCGGTCAGCCAGATCGAGCAGCCCACTGCGAACGACCTGACTCAGGTCCGCAATGTTCTGAGCAGCGCGATCAAAGACGTGCAGGCCAGCGGGGTCGACCTGAGCAGCCGTCTGGGCGCGAGCAATCGTGCGGCATCGGCTACCGTGCGCCAGTTGCTGCGGGCGCAATGGTGATCGACAGCGCTTGCGCAGTACTGCCCCATGATTTGCTGTGGGGCATGCCACTGTCTGCCTTGCCGGACGATGCGCCCAAATGGGCGGTTGAAACGGTGCTGGCCGGGCAGCCGGTCGTGGTGCGTCGGCAGGCCATGCCAGCCGGTCAGGTGGCCGTGGGGTTGCGCGGCTACGGTCGTGAGCAGCGCTATGCCGCGAGCATGCTGTTGACGGATGTCTATCGGCGGGTAACCCCCGAACAACTGGTCTTGTGCCCGACCGAGAATACTCAGGGCTGGCCCGCGTTGCGTGCCTTGCGCCAGGTCCGCCCGGTGATGGATGCGCTGGAACTGGTCTGGGGTGTCGGTGGCAGCGCCGGGTTCGAATTGGCCAGTGGTATTGCGGCGTTGAATCAGGACAGCGATCTGGACCTGATTTTGCGTACGCCTGAGCCGTTAAGTCGCAGTTGCGCAGCCGAATTGGTCGAGGCGCTGGAAACATCGGTCTGCCGGGTCGATGTCCAGCTGCAACTCGATCATGGCGCTGTGGCGCTGCGTGAATGGGCGCGGCCAGCGGGGCGGGTGTTGCTCAAGACCGCAGCAGGGGCGCGGCTGGTTGCAGATCCGTGGCATCTGATCGAGGCGTGCGCATGAGCAGCCTGTGGGTGTTCCCCGGTCAGGGCGCGCAGCAGGCCGGCATGCTGCATCAGTTGCCTGACGACCCTGTCGTCCACGATTGCCTGCAGCAAGCTGCCGATGCTCTGGGCGAAGACGTACTGGCGCTGGACAGCACTCAGGCGCTGCAAGCGACCCGCGCCGTCCAGCTTTGCCTGTTGATCGCCGGTGTCGCCTGCGCCCGCCTGTTGCAGGCGCGCGACTGTGTGCCGGACTACGTTGCAGGGCTGTCCATCGGCGCTTATCCGGCAGCGGTGATTTCGGGGGCGTTGGCCTTTGACGATGCCGTGCGCCTGGTCGCGTTGCGCGGCGAGTTGATGCAGAACGCCTGGCCCGAAGGTTATGGCATGACTGCGGTGATCGGTCTGGACCAGACACAGGTCGAGGCGCTGATCAGGCAAGTACACAGCCCGCAAATGCCGGTGTTTCTCGCCAATATCAACGCCGACAACCAGATGGTGATCTCGGGCAGCGCCGAGGCGATGCAGCAGGTCGGTCATTTGGCCAAGGCGTCGGGGGCCGCGGCGGTCAAGCGTCTTGCGGTCAGCGTGCCGTCGCATTGCGCCTTGCTGGAAGCTCCCGCGCAGCAACTGGCAGAAGCCTTTTCAAGGATTGCGTTGCAGGCACCGAAGATACGTTACCTCAGCGGCAGTACGGCGCGTCCGCTGCTGAATGCCGAAAAACTGCGCGACGACCTGGCCTTCAACATGTGCCGGGTCATCGATTGGCGCAGCACCGTGGAAACTGCCTGGGAGCGAGGCGTGCGCCTGCACATCGAATTGCCGCCCGGTGCCGTGTTGACCGGGCTGGCGCGCAAAGTCTTCCAGCAAGGAACAGCGCTGGCCTTTCAGGCTGCGCGTCTGGACAGCCTGATCGCGCTGTCGCGCGAGGAGGGTCGCCGCACTCCATAGAGCCGCCGTGCAGCTGCTACGAAGGACAAAAACAACAACTTCAGCAATGCAAACAGAGGAATAACAACAATGATTATCTATGGTGTTGCACTACTAGCTATCTGCACGCTCGCGGGCGTGATTCTCGGTGACATGCTCGGCGTTCTGCTGGGCGTGAAATCCAATGTGGGCGGGGTCGGGATCGCCATGATCCTGTTGATCTGCGCACGTCTGTGGATGCAGAAACACGGCGGCATGACCAAGGACTGCGAAATGGGCGTGGGTTTCTGGGGCGCGCTGTACATACCGGTCGTGGTGGCGATGGCCGCTCAACAAAACGTTGTGACCGCACTCAAGGGCGGGCCGGTGGCGGTGTTGGCCGCTGTGGGTTCGGTGGTGCTGTGTGCCTGCACCATCGCAGTGATCAGTCGTACCAATCGCGGCGAGCCGTTACCCAAGGAAGAGCCGCTGCTGACGCCTGTGATCAAGCCTGAAATAGCCCCGGCTGGAGGTCGCTGATATGTGGGACCTCATCGAGAAAGGACTTGAACACAACGGGCTGATCACCGCATTTGCCTTCGTCGGTATCATCATGTGGGTCTCGGTGGTGCTTTCAAAGCGCCTGACCTTCGGCCGGGTGCATGGCTCGGCCATCGCGATTGTCATCGGGCTGATTCTGGCCTGGGTCGGCGGCACGTTGACCGGCGGCCAGAAGGGGCTTGCCGATATGGCGCTGTTCTCAGGCATCGGCCTGATGGGCGGGGCGATGTTGCGTGACTTCGCCATCGTGGCGACTGCCTTTGAAGTGCAGGCAACCGAGGCACGCAAGGCCGGGCTGATCGGAGCAATTGCCTTGCTGTTGGGCACGATTCTGCCGTTTATCGTGGGCGCGAGCATTGCCTGGGTGTTTGGCTACCGCGATGCAATCAGCATGACCACCATTGGCGCGGGTGCTGTGACCTACATCGTCGGCCCGGTGACCGGTGCTGCGTTGGGTGCGACCTCCGACGTGATGGCCCTGTCGATTGCCACCGGCCTGATCAAGGCGATTCTGGTGATGGTCGGTACGCCCATGGCGGCGCGCTGGATGGGGCTGGACAACCCGCGTTCGGCGATGGTTTTCGGTGGTCTGGCGGGTACTGTCAGCGGCGTTACCGCAGGGCTGGCGGCAACGGATCGGCGTCTGGTGCCTTATGGCGCGCTGACCGCCACTTTTCATACAGGACTGGGCTGTCTGCTGGGGCCGTCGGTGCTGTATTTCATCGTGCGCGCAATCGTCGGTTAGATCCCTTCGATCAGGTCGCCTGCTCCAGCAGGCGATTCGCATACATCCGACACTCGGCCAGCAGCGCCAGCAGGTTAGGGTCTCGCTCTCTGGACTTGAGAAAGACCATGCCGATGTGTTGCTGCATCCGGTAGCGGCTCTGCAATGGAATCAGCCGCACACGGTTTTCATACACTGCGGCTATGCGCCCCGGCAGCAGCGCATAGCCGACGCCGGAACTGACCATGCTCAGCAGGGTGAAGATGTCATTGACCTGCATCGCCACTTTGGGCTCGAACCCGGCCTGCTGAAACACCCGTATGCCATCGCGATGAGTGGCAAAGCCTTGGGTGAGGGTGATAAATGTCGCTTCACGCAGGTCGCTGAGATCCACCTCGCTGTGCTCGGCAAACGGCGAGTCGGTGGGCACAGCCAGGAAGATATCGTCGGAAAACAACGCCAGCTGCTCGCAGTCCGGGTCATGGGTGCTTTCATCCAGCGACACCAGCATGGCGTCGACTTCCATGTTCTTGAGCTTGTACAGCAGGTCCATGTTCGAACCCAGAATCAGATCGATATTCAGCTCGCTGCGGCGGATTTTAAGGCCCATGATCAGCTGCGGCACCGTCTTGACGGTCAGTGAATACAAAGCCCCAAGGCGGAAGCGTGCCGCCGAAAAGCCTGCCGCCTGACGGGTCAGCTCTACGGTGGCGAGCACATCCTGCACCAGTTTCTGCGCACGCTCTTCCAGCACATACGCGCTTTCCAGCGGCGTAAGGTTGCGGCCTTCGTGTTTGAACAGCGGGCAACGCAGGGCGCTTTCCAGCGAGTGAATGGCGCGGTGCACGCTGACGTTGCTGGTCTGCAACTCCTCCGCCGCCCGCGCCAGATTGCCGGTGCGCATGAAGGCCAGGAATATTTCCAGTTTTTTGAGCGTCAGTTCGTCATCGATCTGCATGTCGTGGCGCTGGTTATTGATGTGCGCTGATTGTGCACAAGTCGTGCGCCGATAGCTGCTTAAAATATCCGTCACTGAAACAGGGTGTTGCGATTTGTTTCAATAACCGCGAGCCTCTCTCCCAGTGTTTTGCCACAAGAGGGTATTGAGCGGATGTATTACGGAGAAAAATTCAACGCCTGGTCCCACCTGGTGGGCGCAGTACTGGCCGGTGTCGGCGCAATCTGGCTATTGGTGATGGCGAGTCTGCACGGCGATGTCTGGAAGGTGGTCAGTATTGCGATCTATGGCGCCTGTCTGGTCACGCTGTACAGCGTTTCGACGATCTACCACAGCGTCAAGGGCCGTTCGAAATCGATCATGCAGAAGGTCGATCACTTTTCGATCTACCTGATGATTGCGGGCAGTTACACGCCGTTCTGTCTGGTGACATTGCGCGGCGCATGGGGCTGGACCCTGTTCGGTATCGTCTGGGGGCTGGCGCTGATCGGCATTCTGCAGGAGATAAAACCCCGTTCCGAAGCGCGAATCATGTCCATCGTGATCTACGCCGTGATGGGCTGGATCGTCCTCGTGGCGGTCAAGCCACTGATTGCTGCGCTCGGCCTGGCGGGGTTCATCTGGCTGGCCGGCGGCGGTGTGCTGTACACCGTCGGCATTCTGTTCTTCGCCTACGACCAGATCCGCCACTTTCACGGCATCTGGCACCTGTTCGTGATCGGCGGCAGTTTGATGCACTTCGTGGCGATTTGTTTTTATGTGCTGTGAGGAGGGGACGATCATCAGTGATCAGAAATCGCCCCACAGCTGCTGCGCCACGCTGAGCGCGACCACTGGGGCGGTTTCAGTGCGCAGAACGCGCGGGCCGAGGCGCGCAGCGTGGAAGCCTGCGGCTTGCGCCTGATCGACTTCCGCATCGTTCAGACCGCCTTCCGGACCAATCAGAAAGGCCAGGCTGGCAGGCTTGTCATGGCTGGTCAGAGGTTCAGCCACCGGGTGCAGGACCAGTTTCAGGTCGGCCTCGGTGTGCTTGATCCACTCGGCCAGCGGCATCGGGGCATGAATCACCGGCACCACCGATCGACCGCACTGCTCGCAGGCGCTGATTGCGATCTGTTGCCAGTGCGCCTGGCGCTTCTCGGCGCGTTCGTCCTTCAGGCGCACCTCGCAGCGTTCGCTGACAATCGGGGTAATTTCGCTGACGCCCAGCTCGGTGGCCTTTTGAATAGCCCAGTCCATGCGTTCGCCACGCGACAAGCCTTGGCCCAAGTGGATGCGCAGGCCTGACTCGACCTGCCCGGCAAAGCTTTCGGTCAGTTGCACATGCACGCGCTTCTTGCCGACTTCCAGCAAGGTGCCGCGAAACTCCTGGCCCGATCCGTCGAACAGTTGCAGCGCGTCACCTTCGGTCATGCGCAGCACGCGGCTGATGTAATGCGCCTGGGCCTCAGGCAGTTCGTGCTCGCCCAGGCTCAGCGGCGCTTCAGTAAAAAAGCGGGACAGTCTCATGGTGTGTCTCGGTTCTGGTGTTCGTTTTGTGAGGGTGCATTCGCGAGCCAGCTAAGGTCGCTCGGACAAGCCCCAGCCAGTGGGAGCGAGCTTGCTCGCGAAGGCGCCAGTCCGGCTGCATTTGGTTTTAGCCCCTAACCCGGATCCCTGAAGTCCGGATGAAAGTTCTCGCGCACAACAACACTGACACTGCTGCGCGTAGCGATATCAATGCCCTCGGTGGCCACCTCGGCCAGAAAGTCGATCTGCTCCGGGGTAATCACATACGGCGGCAGAAAATACACCACACTGCCCAGTGGCCGCAGCAATGCGCCACGTTCCAGCGCATGCTGAAAGACCTTCATGCCACGTCGTTCCTGCCACGGGTAGGCGGTCTTGGTGGCTTTGTCCTGAACCATTTCGATAGCGATGGCCATGCCGGTCTGACGCACTTCCGCGACGTGCGGATGATCGGCCAGATGCGCCGTGGCTGTCGCCATACGCTGCGCCAGGGCCTTGTTGTTCTCGATGACGTTGTCCTGCTCGAAGATATCCAGTGTCGCCAGCGCCGCCGCACAGGCCAGCGGGTTGCCGGTGTAACTGTGTGAGTGCAGAAACGCGCGCAGGGTCGGGTAGTCGTCGTAGAACGCGTCGTACACATCGTCGGTGGTCAGGCAGGCTGCCAGCGGTAGGTAACCACCGGTCAGCGCCTTTGACAGGCAGAGGAAATCCGGGCGGATACCCGCTTGTTCACAGGCGAACATGGTGCCGGTGCGGCCGAAACCCACGGCGATTTCATCGTGGATCAGGTGCACGCCGTAGCGGTCGCAGGCTTCGCGCAGCAGCTTGAGGTAGACGGGGTGATACATGCGCATGCCGCCTGCGCCCTGAATCAGCGGTTCGACGATTACTGCTGCAACGCTGGCGTGGTGTTCGGCGAGGGTCTGTTCCATGGCGGCGAACATGTTGCGCGAATGCTCTTCCCAGCTCATGCCGTCCGGGCGGTGATAGCAGTCGGGGCTCGGTACCTTGATGGTGTCGAGCAGCAGCGCCTTGTAGGTTTCGGTAAACAACGGCACGTCGCCCACCGACATCGCCGCCATGGTCTCGCCGTGGTAGCTGTTGGTCAGGGTGACGAAGCGTTTCTTGTCTGGCTGGCCGCGATTGAGCCAGTAGTGAAAACTCATCTTCAGCGCGACTTCAATGCACGATGAGCCATTGTCGGCGTAGAAGCAGCGGTTCAGGCCCTCGGGCGTCAGTTTGACCAGCCGTTCGGACAGCTCGATGACCGGCTGATGACTGAAGCCGGCAAGAATCACGTGCTCCAGCTGGTCGACCTGATCCTTGATGCGCTGGTTGATGCGCGGGTTGGCGTGCCCGAAAACGTTGACCCACCAGGAACTGACAGCGTCCAGATAACGCTTGCCTTCGAAGTCTTCAAGCCATACGCCTTCACCGCGCCTGATCGGTATCAACGGCAGATTTTCGTGGTCTTTCATCTGGGTGCAGGGGTGCCACAGGACCTTCAGGTCACGTTGCATCCACTGGTCATTGAGGCCCATTTTCAATCTCCGGGTAGCGACTCGCCTGATGCGAGGACGAACAATCGCGCAAGCCTATGCAATGCCCGGCTGCGGAACAACCTTTGATGCAGTTTTAACGGCTGATGGACATTGCTGGCGGCTATTTGATGGCTCGCGTATCCTGCGCAGCAAGTCGATGTGCCGGGCTGACTTGCCCAATCTTCCCTATGTTTTCTGGAGTTCGCCGAATGCTTTCTGGTTGGCTGCGCGCCTGTGCGCTGATAGTGGCAGGGTTGGTCAGCGTTTCGACGCTCGCCGATGAAAAACAACGAACCGCCATTGTCGTCGGTGGTGGTCTGGCAGGTTTGACTGCCGCCTATGAACTGCAGGCCAAAGGCTGGCAGGTGACGGTGCTGGAAGCCAAGCCGAGTCTGGGTGGACGCTCCGGTCTGGCGACCAGCGAGTGGATCGGCAACACCAAGGCTCAGCCTGTGCTGAACCGCTACCTGGACAGCTTCAAGCTGACTACCGTGCCCGCGCCTGAATTCGTACGCACGCCCAGCTACCTGATCGACGGTGTGTACTTCACCCAGGCTGACCTGGCCGTCAAGCAGCCGGCGACCGCCGAAGCCATCAAGCGCTACAACGACACGCTGGATAACCTCGCGCGTTCGGTTGACGACCCGGAAAACCCGGCGTCCAACAGCACGCTGTTTGCGCTGGACCAGATCAACGTCGCCAACTGGCTGGACCGTCTGAACCTGCCTGCTACGGCGCGTCAGTTGATCAATCAGCAGATCCGTACCCGCTACGACGAGCCTTCGCGCCTGTCGTTGCTGTACCTCGCCCAGCAATCGCGGGTTTATCGCTCGGTCGACGAGCGTGACTTGCGTGCTGCGCGCCTGCCCGGAGGCAGTGCGGTGCTGACCCAGGCGTTCGTCAAGCAACTCAAGACCGTCAAGACCAACTCGCCGGTGACGGCAGTCGTCCAAGAGAAGGACAAGGTCACCGTCAAGGCTGGCGCGACCAGCTACACGGCGGATTACGTGGTCATGGCCGTGCCGTTGCGTTCGCTGGGCAAGATCCAGATGACGCCTGCGCTGGACGCTCAGCACATGGGCGCGATCAAGAGCACCAACTACGGCTGGCGCGACCAGATCATGCTCAAGTTCAAGACTCCGGTCTGGGACAGCAAGGCACGCATGTCCGGTGAGGTGTTCAGCAACACCGGTCTGGGCATGCTGTGGGTAGAGCCCGCGCTCAAGGGCGGCGCCAACGTGGTGATCAACCTGTCCGGCGACAACGCACGCATCATGCAAGCCTTCGGCGACAAGCAGATGGTCGATCAGGTGCTGATCCGTCTGCATGCGTTCTACCCTGAAGCACGCGGCGCCTACACCGGCTATGAAATCCGCCGTTACAGCGTCGACCCGTCCACCGGTGGTTCCTACCTGGCATTCGGTCCCGGCCAGATCAGTAAATACTGGCGTCTGTGGGAGCGGCCGATTCTGCGCGTAGCCTTTGCTGGCGAGCACACCGACACCTTGTACCCCGGCACTCTGGAAGGTGCCTTGCGCAGCGGTCAGCGTGCGGCCGGTCAGGTCCAGGATCTGGCGGCTGGCAAGTCGTTCGAACCTGTCAAGGTTGCACCGCCGAAAGCGCCGGCTCCGGCTTCGCAGAAGTCCGAAGGCAATTTCTTCAGCAACATGTTCGGCGGTTCGTCCGACAAACCGGCTGAAGCTGCCAAGCCGCAGGCCGACAAGCCAGGCTTCTTCTCGCGCATGTTTGGTGGTGCTGAAGAACCGGCCCCGGCACCTGCTCCGATAGAGAAGGCTGTAGAGCCTGCTCCAGCGCCTGCACCGGCTGTTGCTCCGGCGCCCGTGGTTGCACCGGTGGTTCAGCCTGCCAAGCCGCCGGTAAAAGCCGAGCCTGCGAAGAAACCGGCGACCAAGGCTGAACCTGCGAAAAAGCCGCAGAGCAAGGAAGCCGCCAAAAAAGAAGCGGCGAAGAAAGAAGCAGCAAAAAAGGAAGCTGCGAAAAAAGAGGCAGCGAAAAAGGCTCAGAGCAAACCGGCTCCTGCCAAAACCCCTGCTGAAACAGCGCCCGCAGACGTTAACAACTGACCGGGCAATAGCTGAGCCAAAGAGGACGCGGTGTATACCGCGTCCTTTTTTTATGCCCGCTGAATTCGTTCTGTCTGTGTGGGCTGGGGATATCTGAGCGGATCATGCCGTTCATCGGTATCGAACGGCCGATGGTCATTGCAAAGTATTACTGACGGCAAATTATCGAGATGCTGCCGCAGCGAGGACAGCCTGAGATGCTGTAAAGCCTGTCAGGTGTTGGTGTCACCAGCAGAACCGGCATACGAAACGTCGAACAGACCTATCGTATTGTTCGATATGTCCGAGCGAAATTTTGCGCTTTCATTCGATAGATAAAAAGCTAGTCTGGTAACACTTCTGACAAGGTACTGGTAATGCAGCTACGTAATTCATCCTCTCGCTACGGTCTGGTCAGCATGGTGCTGCACTGGGGTGTGGCTGCTGTCGTGTTTGGAATGTTCGCGCTGGGGCTGTGGATGGTCGGGCTGGATTACTACGATACGTGGCGCAAGGCAGGCCCTGATCTGCACAAGAGTATTGGTATCACCCTGTTTGCGATCATGTTGATCCGCGTGGTCTGGCGTCTGCTCAGCCCGCCACCGCCGCCGTTGACCAGCTACAGTAAGTTGACGCGCATCGGTGCCGCATTCGGTCACCTGTTTTTGTATGTAGCACTGTTTGCCGTGATGTTTGCCGGTTACCTCATCTCCACCGCTGACGGCGTGGGGATTCCGGTATTCGGCCTGTTCGATGTGCCCGCGCTGGTTTCGGGCCTTCCTGATCAGGCAGAAACGGCGGGCTGGATTCACTTGTATCTGGCCTGGGTCATCGTGATATTCGCGGGGCTCCATGGTCTTGCTGCATTGAAGCACCACTTCATCGATCGCGATGTGACCCTCAAGCGCATGCTGGGTCGTAATTGATTGTTCAACCAAAACGGGAATAAAAGCATGTTGAAGAAGTCTCTCGCCGCTCTGGCTCTGGGTACCGCACTGTTGTCTGCTGGCCAGGCCATGGCCGCCGACTACGTTATCGACAAGGAAGGTCAACACGCATTCGTTGACTTCAAGATCAGCCACTTGGGCTACAGCTTCATTCACGGTACCTTCAAGGACTGGGACGGCACGTTCAGCTTCGACGCTGCCAAGCCTGAAGCCAGCAAAATCAATGTCGAGCTGAAAACCGCCAGCCTGTTCACCAACCACGCCGAGCGCGACAAACACATCGCCAGCAAGGACTTCCTGGACGTTGCCAAATACCCGGAAGCCAAGTTCGTTTCCACCAGCGTCAAATCGACCGGTGAGAAAACTGCTGACGTGACTGGCGACCTGACCATGCACGGCGTGACCAAGCCAATCGTGATCAAGGCAACCTTCAACGGCGAAGGCAAGGATCCGTGGGGCGGCTACCGTGCCGGCTTCAACGGTACTTCGACGCTGAACCTGAACGACTTCGGCATCAAAGGCCCTGGCCCGACGTCGCAGACGCTGGATCTGGACATCACCTTCGAAGGCGTACAGAAGAAGTAATTGCACGCCTGATCGACAAAACGCCGACCCTTGGGTCGGCGTTTTTGTTGGTGCGCTGAAACTTCCTGAGATAACTATCGTGCCAATCCTCCGCATTGGCATGCAGTTCGTGACGCTCTGCGTCACAGGTCTGAGCCGCGCTGCCGTCTCAAGATCGGACGCGGAGCGTCCGGGACTGGGCTAACACGCAGAGCGTGGGAGCGATGAATAAAGCGCTTCTTTGTTACAGTGGCACTGACATCGCAGAACCTGTGTTTGACGCGGAGCGCAACAAAGAGGACGCAGAGCGTCCAGAACTGCATGCCGACGCGGAGCGTCGGCACGATAGTCAATATCAAGGCTGCGCTACCACGCGGAGCGTGGGAGCGATGATCATCATCGACACAACGAACGACACGACAAACAAAAACGCCCCGAGCAAGTCGGGGCGTTTTGGGTGTTGCGTGGCTATCAGCTGTCGCGGTTGCGGGTCAGCAGGGCCGGTTTTTCACCGCGTGGGCGGCTCGGCAACTGGTCCAGCTGCTCGGCAGACGGGAAACGGTCGATCTTGGATTCCTTATGCACGATCTTCGGCTGAGGCTGACCGTCGCGCGGGGCACGCACGGCTGGCTCCTGACCTTCACGCGGCAAGGGCTGATCTTCACGTGCCGGGCGACGACCGCGCGGCTGACCATCACGTGAACGCGGAGCCGACGAACCCGAACCGTTGCGCTTTGGCGCGCCAGTACCGGAACCGTTACGAGCGCCGCCCGCAGGTCGACCCGAGTTGGCTGGGCGAGCTGCGCCGCCAGCAGCCGGTGCTGCACCGGGTGCTGCTGCAGGACGACGACCACGGTTCTGGCCTTTGCCCTGATAAGGACTGACGTAGTCAGCACGATTGCCGAAGTTGTCTACTTCGTCGTCGCGGAATTCGTCCGGCGCACGATCGGCCGCCGGACGCGGTATGGATGGCTGCGATGCACGCTGTTCGCTGCGAGGCGTGCCCTCACGAGGTTTTTTTTCGCGTGGCTGCCTTGCAGGGCGTTCGCCAGTGGCGGCTGCAGCAGCAGGTTTTTCCTTGCCTTTGTCCTTGCCCTTGTCGCGACGACCGCCGTTGTTCTTGTCGCCGGCAGGACGTGCACCACGAGAGTTGCGAACATCCGGACGCTCACGCACTTCCGGTTTTTCAGCCTCGACTGCGGTGATGTCGAAGCCCATCAGGTCGCCATCGGCGATCTTCTGTTTAGTCATGCGCTCAATGCTTTTGAGCAGCTTCTCTTCGTCCGGCGCAACCAGGGAAATAGCTTCACCCGAACGACCGGCACGGCCGGTACGACCGATACGGTGAACGTAGTCTTCGTCGACGTTGGGCAGCTCGAAGTTGACGACATGCGGCAACTGATCGATATCCAGGCCGCGTGCGGCGATATCGGTCGCGACCATGATGCGTACATCACCTGCCTTGAAGTCGGCCAGTGCCTTGGTACGGGCGTTCTGGCTCTTGTTGCCGTGGATCGCGACAGCCGCAAGGCCGTGCTTGTCCAGGTACTCGGCCAGACGGTTGGCACCGTGCTTGGTGCGGGTGAAGACCAGCACCTGTTCCCAGGCACCGACGGTAATCAGGTGCGCCAGCAGCGAACGCTTGTGGTTGGCAGCCAGACGGAAAACCCGTTGCTCGATACGCTCGACCGTGGTGTTCGGCGGCGTGACTTCGATGCGCTCGGGGTTGTGCAGCAGCTTGCCAGCCAACGACGTGATGTCATTGGAGAAGGTCGCCGAGAACAGCAGGTTCTGACGCTTGGCCGGCAGCCGCGCGAGGACCTTCTTGACGTCATGGACGAAGCCCATGTCGAGCATCCGGTCTGCTTCATCGAGCACCAGAATTTCAACGTGGGACAAATCGACACTGCCTTGACCGGCCAGGTCGAGCAGGCGGCCGGGGCAGGCTACCAGTACGTCCACACCACGGGACATGGCCTGAACCTGCGGGTTCATGCCGACGCCGCCGAAGATGCAGGCGCTGACGAACTTCAGGTCGCGGGCATAGAGCTTGAAGCTCTCGTGCACTTGTGCGGCCAGTTCGCGGGTGGGGGTCAGGACCAGAACGCGCGGTTGGCGCGGGCCATGACGCTGGGATTTGTCCGGAACACCATTGGGAAACAGCCGCTCCAGAATAGGGAGGGCGAAACCGCCGGTTTTACCAGTACCGGTCTGTGCCGCAACCATCAGATCGCGACCTTGCAACACGGCGGGAATGGCCCGCTGTTGCACTGGGGTAGGCTGGGTATAGCCCGCTGCCTCGATGGCGCGGACTAAAGCCTCGGAGAGACCGAGGGAAGCAAAGGACATGAGTAATCCTGTTCTGTTGGAGCTTAAGCTCAAGGGATGTCTTGCCTGGCGCGAATGGCGTGTAAAGACAACGCGATCCCGTCCGGTCCTGCCGGGTCTTCAGTGCATTCCGTGACGTCTGCGCTTGATGAAAATTGCGCTGTTGGCGTGAACGGATGACGATTGCAAGACCGGGCCTCCGGGCGTAAGCCTGGCGGGAAGGCTGGAGTATAACAGAGCGAACGCAATACGCCGCTTTCCTGCTGCCCAACGGTGTATGAGGCCGCGATCCCACGGAAATTACCGGTCGGACCGCGGTGCCGCAGCCGTTTTCAGCGTGGCAGTTGCAGGTTGTTCCACACCGCCAGGCTCGGTTCTGCCTGGTTCAGCGTGTAGAAATGCAGACCGGGGGCACCGCCTTGCAGCAGTCGTTCGCACATCTGCGTGATGACTTCTTCGCCAAACGCCTGGATGCTTTGCACGTCATCGCCGTAGGCTTCCAGCTGTTTACGGATCCAGCGCGGGATTTCCGCACCGCAGGCATCCGAGAAACGCGCCAGCTTGCTGTAGTTGGTGATCGGCATGATGCCCGGCACGATCGGAATGCTGACGCCCATCTTCTCGACCCGCTCGACGAAGTTGAAATAGCTGTCGGCGTTGAAGAAGTACTGCGTGATTGCACTGTCGGCGCCGGCGTTGGCCTTGTTGACGAAGTGCTTGAGGTCGTCCTCGAAATTGCGCGCCTGCGGATGCATTTCCGGGTAGGCGGCGACTTCGATGTGGAAATGGCTGCCGCTTTCCTGGCGAATGAAGCTCACCAGGTCATTGGCGTGACGCAACTCACCGCTGGCCATGCCCATGCCGGAAGGCAGGTCGCCGCGCAGGGCCACGATGCGTTTGATACCCGCATCCTTGTACTGAGCCAGCAGGTTGCGCAAATCTTCCTTGCTGTCGCCCACGCACGACAAATGCGGTGCAGCAGGCACTTTTACTTCGTTCTCCAGCTGCAGCACGGTATTAAGCGTGCGGTCGCGGGTAGAACCACCGGCACCGTAAGTGCAGGAGAAAAAATCGGGGTTGTACGTAGCGAGCTGACGAGCAACGGTCAGCAGCTTTTCATGTCCAGCGTCGGTCTTGGTAGGAAAGAACTCGAAGCTGAAGCGGCGTTCTTGAGACATGGAGCCGATCTCGTCGTAGGAGCGAACTTGTTCGCGAAAAGGCCGGAACGGCCTTCAGATACTGAGCATCACCGGGGCAGCGAGTGCTGCCGGTGATGGCTGATCACGCTCGATCCGCTTCTGCGTAAGAAGCGGACCGAGCCTGCTCAATCAGTAGCGATAAGCGTGCGGCTTGAACGGACCTTCGACGGTAACGCCGATGTAATCGGCCTGGGTCTTGGTCAGCTTGGTCACAACGCCGCCGAAGCCGCGGACCATTTCCAGGGCCACTTCTTCGTCAAGCTTCTTGGGCAGTACTTCAACGGTCAGACGCTCGGCCTTTTTGGCGGGAGCCAGGTCAGCGTACTTCTGCTCGAAGAGGAAGATCTGCGCCAGCACCTGATTGGCGAACGAGCCGTCCATGATGCGGCTTGGGTGGCCAGTGGCGTTACCCAAGTTGACCAGACGGCCTTCGGCCAGCAGGATCAGGTAGTCATCGTTCTGGGCGTCGAACGCGCCAGGGCCGGTGCGATGGATCTTGTGAACCTGTGGCTTCACTTCTTCCCATGCCCAGTTCTTGCGCATGAAAGCGGTGTCGATTTCGTTGTCGAAGTGACCGATGTTGCACACCACAGCGCGTTTTTTCAGCGCTTTGAGCATGTTCGAATCACAAACGTTGACGTTACCGGTGGTGGTCACGATCAGGTCGATCTTGCCCAGCAGGGCCTTGTCGATGCTTGCTTCGGTGCCGTCGTTTTCGCCGTCGATGAATGGCGAGACCAGTTCGAAACCGTCCATGCAGGCCTGCATGGCGCAGATCGGGTCGACTTCGGTCACTTTGACGATCATGCCTTCCTGACGCAGCGACTGGGCCGAGCCCTTGCCCACGTCACCGTAGCCGATCACCAGCGCCTGCTTGCCGGACAGCAAGTGGTCGGTGCCGCGCTTGATGGCGTCGTTCAGGCTGTGACGGCAGCCGTACTTGTTGTCGTTCTTGCTCTTGGTCACCGAGTCGTTGACGTTGATGGCCGGGATTTTCAGCTCGCCCTTGGCCAGCATGTCCAGCAGGCGGTGAACGCCAGTGGTGGTTTCTTCGGTGACGCCGTGGATCTTGTCCAGCATCGCCGGGTATTTCTTGTGGATGATCTCGGTCAGGTCGCCGCCGTCGTCGAGAATCATGTTGGCGTCCCATGGCTGGCCATCCTTGAGGATGGTCTGCTCGATGCACCACTCGTATTCTTCTTCGGTTTCGCCTTTCCAGGCGAACACAGGAATGCCGGCAGCAGCGATGGCCGCAGCAGCCTGGTCCTGAGTGGAGAAAATGTTGCACGACGACCAGCGAACTTCGGCACCCAAGGCAACCAGGGTTTCGATCAGCACGGCGGTCTGAATGGTCATGTGGATGCAGCCGAGAATCTTCGCGCCTTTCAGCGGCTGATCACCAGCGTATTTGCGACGCAGACCCATCAGGGCAGGCATTTCGGATTCGGCAATGATGGTTTCGCGACGACCCCAGGCGGCCAGGGAAATGTCGGCAACCTTGTAGTCATTGAATTCTGCGGGCGTGATTACAGCACTCATTGAGAGTCTCCATTCCATAAAAATGCGAATGGGCGCCGTTGTGCGTTTAAGGTTTGCCGGTCGAGGATCGTCCTGGCAAACAACGCCCCATCCGAGCCTGACAGGAAAAACCTGCTGCAGCGCCCCTCGGACAGGTGGCGGGAACGGTATCAAGCGTGGATGACCGTTTTGAAACGTTGGGCAGTATAGCTGCGCTCGCGATTCTTCCCAAGGCTTTCTGTCGGTTTAAAGGCCATGTAATTGCCATCTGCCTGTAATCGGGTCGATGCACAGTTGCTATGACGCAGGCATGGGCGTGGGCCGCCGGCTCTGCCATCATGCGCATCTCTACCGGCCAGACGCTCAGGAGTGAACATGAATTTCCACACCCGCAAGTGGGTCAAGCCCGAAGACCTCAACCCCAACGGCACATTGTTCGGCGGTAGCCTGCTGCGCTGGATCGATGAAGAAGCGGCGATCTACGCGATTGTCCAGTTGGGTAATCAGCGCGTGGTGACCAAGTACATCTCGGAAATCAACTTTGTCAGCGCCTCGCGTCAGGGCGACATCATCGAACTGGGCATCACCGCCACGGAATTCGGCCGCACCTCGATCACCCTCAAATGCCAGGTGCGCAACAAGATCACCCGCAAAAGCATTTTGACTGTCGACAAGATCGTCTTCGTCAACCTCGATGAAGACGGCCAGCCAGCGCCGCACGGCCGGACTGAAATCCGCTATATAAAGGACCAGTTCGACGTAGAGGACTGATACCTCTTCAAGATCGGACGCGGAGCGTCCAGAACGGCATGCGACGCGGAGCGTNGGCACGACAGTTACAGAATGATCGTTCCTCACGCTCCGCGTGGGAATGCCGTTCACGACGCTCCGCGTCGTCTATCCCGCGTGTTTCAGCCCTTGGCTTGTAGCTCGCGCAACCACGCCAGACCCACGCTGGTGTCGCCTTTAGGGCGGTATTCGCAGCCGATCCAGCCGCTGTAGCCCAACTCGTCGATCACGTTGAACAGGTGTTCGTAATTCAGCTCGCCCAGGTTCGGCTCGTTACGATCCGGTACCCCGGCGATCTGAATATGGCCAATACCCGCAAAGTCCCGGCGCAGCTTGCTGGTCAGGTCGCCTTCGACGATCTGGCAGTGGTAGCAGTCGAACTGCACCTTCAGATTGTCAGCGCCCACCAGTCTGCAGATTTCCTGTGCCTGATCCTGACGATTGAGGAAGAAGCCCGGCATGTCGCGGGTGTTGATCGGCTCGATCAGAATCGTGACCCCTGCGCGCTTGGCTTGCTGAGCCGCGAACGCCAGATTCTCCAGATAGACCGCCTGATGACGCTCACGCAAGCTTTCATCGGCCAGCAAGCCAGCCATGACATGCACTCGGTCATTGCCCAGCACCTGCGCATACTCCAGAGCCCGCTCGATGCCGCTGCGAAATTCCGCCTCACGACCCGGCAGCGTGGCAATGCCTCGCTCGCCTGCTTCCCAGTCGCCTGGCGGGGCGTTGAACAGCGCCTGCACCAGACCGTTGTCGCTCAGGCGCTGCTTGAGTTCCTGAGTGCCGTAGGCGTAAGGGAACAGGTACTCGACCGCGCCGAAACCATCGGCAGCGGCTGCGGCGAAGCGCTCAAGAAAGTCATGCTGCGGGTACAGCATGCTGAGGTTGGCGGCAAAACGAGGCATGTTAACTCCAGTCTTCAAAGGGTCAGACGAATGGCCAAAGCAGCAGGGTGATCACGAAGCCCAGTGTGCCGAGCAGCGTGACCAGTACGGTCCAGGTGCGCAAGCCGTCGGCGACGTTGAGGCCCGCCAGCTTGGTGAACATCCAGTAACCGGCATCGTTGATGTGCGACATGGCCAGACCGCCACCGCCCATCGCCAGGCACAGCAGGGCCAGGTGGTTGGCGCTCAGGTCCAGCGTGGCGATCAGCGGGCTGAGAATGCCTGCAGTGGTCACCAGTGCAACGGTGGTGGAGCCCTGAACAGCGCGCAGCAGCAGGGTCAGCAGGAAGCCCAGCGCGAGTACCGGCAGACCGGTGTTGCGCAGCGCCTCGGAGACCACGGCACCAATGCCGGTGTCGACCAGCACCTTGCCGAACACGCCACCGGCACCGGCAATCAGAATAACCATCGCCACACCGGGCAAGGCCGAACCGATCACGTCGGACACCTGAGTACGGCTCCAGCCGCGACGCGAGCCCAACAGCCATGCGCACAGCAGGGTATCGATCAGCAGCGCAACCAAGGGGGCACCCAGTACGGTCAGCACTGCGCGCAGCGTGGACGTGGCTGGCAGCATGGTGGTGGCCAGTGTGCCCATCAGAATCAGCACGATCGGCAGCAGGATCAGCGCGATGATCAGTCCGAAACCCGGTGCGGGCGCAGGCGGCAGCTTGCTCGCCAGGCTGCTGGCGGTCTCTTCTGCGCCCAGGGTTCTGGTTTCAGTGGCCTCACGCACAGCGGAATAATCGTTGCGGGCCCAGGCTTCCAGGTCTTCGTTGGTAACGTGCGGGCCGTAGACTTCGGCGCGGATATCGTCGGTCATCGGGTAGGTCTTGCGGGTCATGCGCCCTGCGACGAAATAACCGATCATGCACAGCACCGCAACGATCGGAATGCCCAGCATCAGCACCCGTCCAAGGTCCGCGCCCAACTGACTGGCAGCGGCGACCGCGCCAGGGTGTGGCGGCAGAAACGCATGCACGGCGAGCAAGGCGGCGCACATCGGCAGCGCGAAAATCAGCAGCGGCTTGCGTGCCGCACGTGCCACGCCGTATGCCAACGGCATGAGGATGATCACGCCGACTTCGAAGAACACCGGAATACCGACCATGAAACCCGCAATGGTCAGCGCCAGAGGCGTGCGCTTGTTGCCGAAGCGGTTGATCAGGGTCTTGGCCAGTGCTTCAGCCCCGCCGGACAGCTCGATGATGCGCCCGATCATCGCGCCCAGGGCGATGATGATCGCGATATGGCCGAGGGTCTTGCCCATGCCGCCTTCGATGGTGGCAACCAGATCGGCCGGTTTAACACCGGCGACCAGCGCCACGATAATGCTGACCAGCATCAGGGCGACAAAGGGCTGGAATTTGTACTTGAGCACCAGAAACAACAGCAGTGCGATGCCCGCACCGGCCACGACCATCAACATGAGCGGCGTCATGCCCGTGCACTCCGGTCGATGGTGGTAAAGACTGACAACGAAACAGCGGGGTAGGGGTGAGTCATGCTCTCGATTCCTGTTGTTATTGTTTTTCGACCGGGAGGCGCAATGCGCTCCCCGATCACCGTGTGCTCGTTACCACCTGGCGCCGAACACCTGACGCAGCTCTTCAAGCGCCGCCGGGTCCAGCGGTGCAGGTTTGGGGTTGCTCATCAGCCACAGACGCGCTGTTTCTTCCAGCTCTTCCAAGGCGTAGCAGGCCTTGGCCACCGAGCTTTCCCAGACCACCGGGCCGAGCCGCTCGAGCATCACGCCGCGCACACTGTTGGCCAGTTCCGCCACGCGCTCGGCGACTTTCGGCGAGCCCGGACGCTGGTAAGGGATCAGCGGGATATGCCCGACCTTCATGACCTGATACGGCGTCAGCGGCGGCAGAATGTCGTCCTCCTGCCACACCCCGGCCAGGGTCAAGGCGACCAGATGCGTCGAGTGGGTGTGCACCACGCCGCCGACTTCAGGGTTGCGGTCGTAGACTTCGCGGTGCAGGGCCAGGGTCTTGGACGGCTTGCTACCCGATACCCATTCACCGGCCAGATTGACCTTGGCGATATCCGCCGGGTCCATGCGGCCCAGGCAGGCGTCGGTCGGGGTGATCAGCCAGCCATCGTCGAGCCGCGCGCTGATGTTGCCGGCGCTGCCCACCGTGTAGCCGCGGCCATACAACAGCCTGCCGACGTCGCAGATTTCCTGACGCAGGGCGTTTTCATCAATCATCAGGCTGCCCCCGCCAGTTGCTTGAGGGCTTTGGCGAAGAAGTCGCGAGCGCCGAAATTACCGGACTTGAGCGCCAGTGCCAGCGGTTGTGCACCGCTGCTGACCGTGGCCGGAACGCCCGGGTCGATCTGTGCGCCGATCTGCAACAGTTGCACGCCCAGCGCCTGAACCACCGCACCGGAGGTTTCGCCACCGGCGACTACAAAACGGCGCACACCAGCGTTCAGCAGCCCCTTGGCGATCTCGCCCAACGCGGCTTCGACCATGGCACCGGAGCGTTCAACACCCAGCTCTTTCTGCACGGCTTTGACTTCATCCGGAGTGCTGGTGGCGTAGATCAACACGGTTTGCCCGGCGTCTCTGGCAAATGCCAGCGCCTGCTCGACCACCGGCTTGCCTGCGGCCAGATCCAGCGGGTTGATGCGCAGCGCAGGGCGATTGTCTTCCAGCCAGGCCGCGACCTGGCCATTGGTGGCAACCGAAGCGCTGCCCGCCAACACCACTTCGCCGCCGCTGATAGCGATCTGTTTGGCTGCATCAATGTCACGCAGCTTGCCCGCTTTGCGGAAATTGCCCGGCAAGCCCAATGCCAGCCCCGAGCCGCCGGTCAGCAGTGGCAGGTCAGCGCAGGCTGCGCCCAGTGTGTACAGGTCCGCGTCCGACAGGGCGTCGGCAATCGCCATGCTCACGCCCTCGGCGCGCAGTTCGGCAATCTTGCTGCGCACGCTATCCACACCGTTGGCGACTGTGTCATAGCGCAGCAAGCCGACTTTGCCGGTGGTCTGCGCTTGCAGCACGCGCACCAGATTGGCATCGGTCATCGGCGTCAGTGGGTGGTTCTGCATGCCTGATTCGCTGAGCAACTGGTCCTGTACGAACAGGTGGCCGCGGAAAATCGTGCGGCCGTTTTCCGGGAAGGCCGGGCAGGCCAGGGTGAAGTCGCTGTCCAGTTGTTTCAGCAGTGCTTCACTCACCTGACCGATATTGCCAGCGGCGGTCGAATCGAAGGTCGAGCAATATTTGAAGAAGATCTGCTCGCAACCGCGCTCGCGCAGCCATTCCAGCGCGGCGAGGGATTCAGCCACCGCGTCGGCGCTTGGCGTGGTGCGCGATTTCAGGGCGATGACAATCGCGTCGGCGTCCAGACCGGCAGCCATTTCGGCGCTGGGGATGCCGATGCTCTGCACGGTGCGCATGCCGCCGCGCACCAGCATGTTGGCAAGGTCGGTGGCGCCGGTGAAGTCATCGGCAATGCAGCCCAGCAGCGGGCGAGCGTTGTTCAGGCTCATCAGTCGCTCCTCAGGCTTTTTCTGGCTTGGCTTTCGGCAATTCGATGCCCGGGAAAATCTTGATCACTGCCGAGTCATCCTCGCGGCCGAAACCGGCGCTGGAGGCCTGCATGAACATCTGGTGTGCGGTGGCCGACAGCGGCAGCGGGAATTTGCTGCTGCGCGCGGTATCCAGCACCAGGCCGAGGTCCTTGACGAAGATATCCACAGCCGACAGCGGCGTGTAATCGGCGTTGAGGATGTGCGGCACGCGGTTCTCGAACATCCACGAGTTACCGGCACTGTTGGTGATCACTTCGTACAGCGCGTCAGCATCGACACCTTCACGCAGACCGAGGGCCATGGCTTCGGCGCTGGCTGCAATGTGTACGCCGGCCAGCAACTGGTTGATGATTTTGACTTTCGAGCCCAGCCCGTGGACGTCGCCCAGGCGGTATACCTTGCCGGCCATGCCATTGAGGATGGCTTCGGCCTTGGCGTAAGACTCGGCCGGGCCGGAAGTCATCATGGTCATCTGGCCAGCGGCAGCCTTGGCGGCGCCGCCGGAGATCGGTGCGTCGAGGTACAGCAGGTTCTGTGCGGCCAGACGCTCGCCAAGTTCGACGGCGAAGGTCGGCGCAACGGTGGCGCAACCGATGACCAGACTGCCCGGACGCAGCGCCGCGACCGCGCCGTTTTCACCAAACAGAACGGTTTCGGTCTGCCCGGCATTGACCACGACGGTAATTATCACATCGCAGGCAGCGGCCATGCTGGCCGGGGATTGGCAGGCAACGCCGCCTTCCTGAGCAAACGCTTCGGTCACGCTACTGCGCACATCGCAGGCATGCACAGTGAAGCCGCTACGCAGCAGTGAACGGGCAATGCCCAGACCCATCGCACCCAGGCCGATAACGCCAACGTTTTTGCTGGTCATGCAGTAATCCTCAAAGTCAGTGCCGATGCCTGTGTCGCTGGCATTCGAGCGTTATTGTTCTGATCTGTGAATCGGATAGTGAATCAATGAGTAAATAATGTGAAGTATTTTTATTTTTCACAAAAATTAACATCGATAGGCTTTTTCCATCGCCCACAAAAAAGCCCCTGACCGGGGCTTGATTGATGTGAGCCGATATTCTGCGCGTTGCGCAGCCCTTCAAGGGGTCAAAACTTCGGCACTGGCGCGCTGGTGGCGTTTCTCAAAGAACCGCTTTCCTGACGCACGACTTCTTTGGGCTTGTAGGCGCAATAACCGGGACGCGGTCCGACTTTCGGGTGGTTGCGGCAAGTGTCCGGGCGCTTGTCATAGATGGTGCACAGGCGGCTTTTACGGTCCAGATACAGGCAGTCGTTGTTGCTCATGCGCTGCAACGTGAAGATTTCCGACTTCTGGTTGTAACGCTCGACGATGCCTTCTTTCTGCAGACGCTTGGCGATGTTCTTGGCCGGGTCGCCGCGTTCGAACTCATCGACGATGCCGATGCGGATCAGGTCCTTGATCTTCACTTCTACCGGCAACGTGCAGCAACTGGATACGCAGCCCCCGCACATGTGGCTGGAGTATTTGGCCCAGGTGTCGATGCGATCGAGTTCTGCGGCGGCGATCAAGGTGGGTTTCATTTTATTTCAGAATTCCGGGTGTATCGGGGCGCGCGATCATACCGGTCCGCGGCCATTTGCAGTAAGTAAAAATTGCCGAGGCGACTGTCGGTCAGTCAGGGCGGGGCGTAATCGGTGGGGATGCGCATGCCTGCCGAGCGCATTCGGTCAGCAGGCATGGCGTAAAAGGCGAACTCAGGACTTGAGCTTGTCGTCGGCCCTGAACATGCTGCGGATGCCGCGCACGGCCTGGCGGATGCGGTCCTGGTTCTCGATCAGGGCGAAGCGCACATGATCGTCGCCGTACTCACCGAAACCGATGCCCGGCGAGACACACACCTTGGCTTCGGCCAGCAGCTTCTTGGCGAACTCCAGCGAGCCCAGATGCGCGTAGGCTTCGGGAATCTTTGCCCAGACGTACATCGACGCCTTGGGGTTTTCGACCATCCAGCCGAGTTCGTGCAAGCCTTTGACCAGCACGTTGCGGCGCTGGCGATACTGCTCGGCAATGTCGAGCACGCACTGCTGATCGCCTTCCAGCGCGGCAATCGCCGCCACCTGCAGTGGCGTGAAGGTACCGTAGTCGTGGTAACTCTTGATCCGCGCCAGTGCATTCACCAGTTCGGGGTTGCCGACCATGAAGCCAATCCGCCAGCCCGCCATGTTGTAGCTCTTGGACAGGGTGAAGAACTCGACTGCAATGTCCTTGGCGCCCGGCACCTGCATGATCGACGGGGCTTTCCAGCCGTCGTAGACGATGTCGGCGTACGCCAGGTCATGCACCACCAGCACGTCATACTGCTTGGCCAGGGCCACCACGCGCTCGAAGAAATCCAGCTCCACACATTGCGCAGTCGGGTTGGACGGGAAGCCCAGAATCATCATCTTCGGCTTGGGAATCGAGCCGCGAATGGCTTTTTCCAGCTCGTCGAAGAAGTCCACGCCTGGCACCAGCGGCACTGATCGCACCTGGGCGCCGGCAATCACGGCACCGTAGATGTGGATCGGGTAGCTGGGGTTGGGCACCAGCACCGTGTCGCCCTGATCCAGCGTGGCGAGCATAAGGTGCGCCAGGCCTTCCTTGGAACCAATGGTCACGATCGCTTCGCTTTCAGGGTCGATGTCGACCTCGTAGCGCTTCTTGTACCAGTTGGATATCGCCCGGCGCAGGCGTGGAATGCCGCGCGAGGTGGAGTAGCCGTGGGTGTCTTCGCGCTGGGCGACGGTGATCAGTTTTTCGACAATGTGCGGCGGTGTGGCCCCGTCGGGGTTGCCCATGCTCAGGTCGATAATGTCCTCACCACGACGACGGGCGGCCATTTTCAGCTCGGCGGTGATGTTGAACACATAAGGGGGGAGTCGATCGATGCGCGCAAAGCGGCGCGGCGAACCTTGGTCTGCCATGAGTATCTCGCGTACGTAAGCGCCCGGAACCGTCCGAGCGACGTGGCCACATGAGGCGGCCTGCCGAGGAAGATAGACGCGCTGACAGCGTTTTGTCCACAAGGATTACAGCGCGAGCTGTACAAATATTGTTCACCCACCAAACGGAGTCGGCGGTGTAGAATCGCGCTATTCATCGCCAGTCATCCCCCGGCGGGTTTATGAGCTCAGGCCGAGTACACGGTGATCCCGTGGTGTTCGGTTTCTTCGCTGCCTGCGGTCACTGCCGCTCGCCTGCGACGTCAATAGAAGCTCACTCCCTTCCTGATCAGCCTTATTTTTGCCGGAGTGCTCCAATGCCTGATTATCGCTCGAAAACGTCCACCCACGGCCGCAACATGGCCGGCGCCCGTGCCCTTTGGCGCGCCACGGGCATGAAGGATGAAGACTTCAAGAAACCGATCATCGCCATCGCCAACTCCTTCACCCAGTTCGTACCGGGCCACGTCCACCTCAAGGACATGGGCCAGCTGGTCGCGCGTGAAGTCGAACGCGCCGGTGGCGTGGCCAAGGAATTCAACACCATTGCGGTCGACGATGGCATCGCCATGGGCCACGACGGTATGCTCTATTCGCTGCCGAGCCGCGAGATCATTGCCGACTCGGTCGAGTACATGGTCAACGCGCATTGCGCCGACGCAATCGTGTGCATTTCCAACTGCGACAAGATCACCCCTGGCATGCTGATGGCGTCGTTGCGCCTGAACATTCCGGTGATCTTCGTCTCCGGCGGGCCAATGGAAGCGGGCAAGACCAAACTGGCCAGCCACGGCCTGGATCTGGTCGATGCGATGGTCATCGCTGCTGACTCGACCGCCAGTGACGAAAAAGTCGCCGAGTACGAGCGCAGCGCCTGTCCGACCTGCGGGTCGTGTTCCGGCATGTTCACCGCCAACTCGATGAACTGCCTGACCGAAGCACTGGGCCTGGCGTTGCCGGGCAATGGCTCGGCTCTCGCCACCCACAGCGACCGCGAGCAACTGTTCCTGCAGGCTGGCCGCACCATCGTTGACCTGTGCCGTCAGTACTACAAGGAAAACGACGATTCGGTGTTGCCGCGCAACATCGCCAACTTCAAGGCGTTCGAAAACGCCATGACGCTGGACATCGCCATGGGCGGCTCGACCAACACCATCCTGCACTTGCTGGCCGCCGCTCAGGAAGCCGAGATCGATTTCGACCTGCGCCACATCGACCGCCTGTCGCGCAAGGTGCCGCAGCTGTGCAAGGTCGCGCCGAACATCCAGAAGTACCACATGGAAGACGTGCACCGCGCTGGCGGGATCTTCAGCATCCTTGGCGAGCTGGCCCGTGGCGGCCTGCTGCACACCGACCTGCCGACCGTGCACAGCAAGACCCTGGCCGAAGGCATCGCCAAATGGGACATCACCCAGACTGACGACGAAGCCGTGCACACCTTCTTCAAGGCGGGCCCGGCAGGCATCCCGACGCAGACCGCGTTCAGCCAGTCGACCCGTTGGGAAAGCCTGGATGCTGACCGTGAAAACGGCTGCATCCGTAGCGTCCAGCACGCCTATTCGCAAGAAGGTGGCCTGGCCGTGTTGTACGGCAACATCGCGCTGGATGGCTGCGTAGTGAAAACTGCCGGTGTCGACGAGTCGATTCACGTCTTCGAAGGCAACGCGAAGATCTTCGAAAGCCAGGACAGCGCGGTGCGCGGGATTCTCGCTGACGAAGTCAAAGCGGGCGACATTGTCATCATCCGCTACGAAGGCCCGAAAGGCGGCCCGGGCATGCAGGAAATGCTTTACCCGACGTCGTACCTGAAGTCCAAAGGGCTGGGTAAGGATTGCGCACTGCTGACTGACGGCCGCTTCTCGGGCGGTACGTCAGGCCTGTCCATCGGTCACGCTTCCCCGGAAGCGGCGGCAGGCGGTGCAATCGGTCTGGTGCGCGATGGCGACAAAGTGCTGATCGACATCCCCAACCGCTCGATCAACCTGCTGATCGACGATGCCGAGATGGCCGAGCGCCGTACCGAACAGGACAAGAAAGGCTGGAAGCCGGTGGAATCGCGTCCACGCAAAGTGACCACCGCCCTCAAGGCCTACGCCCTGCTGGCGACCAGCGCTGACAAGGGCGCGGTACGTGACAAGGCGTTGCTGGACAAACTGGTGCCTTGATCTGCATTGGCAACACTAAAAAGCCCGGCAGAGATGCCGGGCTTTTGTTTACAGCTGGTTTCACACTGTGGGCAGTGAAAGGGAGCGCTCACTTCCTGTCCGCAATCACCCCGATCAGCACCAGCACCACCAGCAGCACCGGCGCCAGGCTGTAGTTGTTGAACTGGCTGAGGCCGCGCACTACCCACGGCGTGGCATAGATCAGCGCCGCGCCGCTGCCGACTGCGCAGAGCAGGGCGATCAGCGGGATGCGCAGGGCACCGGTAATGCCGCTGATTCGCTGTTCCAGCCAGCCTTTGATGTCCGAGCCGAACAGCACCAGCAGGCAGCCCACCAGCGCGAGCGCGATTTCTGAAAGATTGCTGCGACTCCAGCGTGAAACGGTGGCGAGCAGATCGAGTACGAAATCCATGCAGGGTCCTTAGATCAGAAAGTATTGCAGCAGGTCATTGAGGAACAACTGGCCTTGTGGCGTGGCGATCAGGCGTGCCGGGTCCTGGTGCAGCAACCCCTTTTGTTCAGCCTGTCGACGCGCCTCGGTCAGCGAATCGAGGCTTAGACCGGTTCTTTCGCGAAATAACGCAGCGTCCACACCATTTGTCAGTCGCAATGCATTCATCAAGAATTCAAACGGCAATTCATCGAGCGGCAACAGCTTTGCCCCGGCCTGAAACGGCTTGTCCGGGTTCAGGTAATCCTTGGGCAGCCGGGTCTTCCAGGTGCGCATGATGCGTCCGTCCGGATGGCTCAACTTGCCATGTGCGCCTGCGCCGATACCGATGAAATCTCCGAACGCCCAATAGTTGAGGTTATGCCTGGCCGGTTTTCCGGGCTGCGCATAAGCCGACACTTCGTACTGCGCGTAACCATGAGTGGCCAGCAACTGCTGTCCGGTTTCCTGAATATCCCAAAGAATGTCGTCTTCGGGCAGCACCGGTGGCTGATTCCAGAACACCGTGTTGGGCTCCAGGGTCAGTTGATACCAGGACAGGTGGGTCGGCGCGAGGGCAATGGCCTGGCGCAGATCAGCCAGCGCTTCGTCCTGGGACTGATCCGGCAGGCCGTGCATCAGGTCCAGGTTGAAGTTGTCGAAACCGGCCTGACGCGCCATATCGGCGGCACGAATTGCTTCGTCGCCGTTGTGAATGCGGCCCAGCGCCTTGAGTTTGGATTCCTGAAAGCTCTGAATGCCGATCGACAGTCGATTGATGCCCAGGCCGCGATAGGCGCTGAATTTGACCTGTTCGAAGGTGCCGGGGTTGGCTTCCAGGGTAATTTCGATGTCGCTGGCAAAGCGGATGCGTTGTTCCACGCCCTTGAGCAGGCGGCCCAGTGCGTCTGCGCTGAACAGGCTCGGCGTACCGCCGCCAAAGAAGATCGATTGCAGCTCGCGGCCGTAGACGTGCGGCAGGTCCAGGTCCAGGTCGGCGAGCAGGGCGTCGACGTATTCCTGTTCCGGCAGTACGGGGCTTGCGGTGTGCGAGTTGAAGTCGCAGTACGGGCATTTGCGCACGCACCACGGAATATGGATGTACAGCGACAGCGGTGGCAGGTGCGGCAGCGCAGGGCGTGGGCTTTCTGACGAGAAACCGCTCTCGCCGAGAAACAGCGGCTGCGCAGGCGAATCGTGGGTCATTGCAGACCCAGGCGTTGCCGCAACAGGACCATGGCGCGAGCGCGATGGCTGAGCTGGTTCTTCTCGGTCGGGCCCAGTTCGGCACTCGAGCAGTTGCGCTCCGGCACCCAGAACAGCGGGTCATAGCCGAAGCCGTGTTCACCGCTGGCGGCGTGCAGGATGCGCCCGTGCCACAGCCCTTCACAGAGGATCGGCAATGGATCGTCGGCGTGGCGTACCAGCGCCAATACGCAGACGAACTGTGCACCACGCTGGCCGTCCGGCACGTCTTTGAGCGCCTCCAGCAGCTTGGCGTTGTTGGCGGCATCGCCTTGGCCATCGGCGTAGCGAGCGGAATAGATACCCGGCGCACCGCCGAGAAAGTCCACCGCCAACCCCGAGTCGTCGGCCAGCGCCGGCAGCCCGGACAGGCGCGCGGCGTTGCGTGCCTTGAGGATTGCATTCTCGACGAAGGACAGGCCGGTTTCTTCCGGCTCCACCAGGCTGAACTCGCTGACCGAACGCAGCGTTACGCTGCCGCCGAGCATGGCCTGGAGTTCCTTGAGTTTGCCGCCATTGTGGCTGGCCAGTACGAGTTGTGTGAGGTTCATGGTTGGCCTGTCGTGGTGCTTGGAAACGGTCGGTTAAACGGCAATCCTGTGGTCCGTCAGCCCAGGGCTGGTGACGCGGTAGATGCCGATCTCGCCGAGCAGATTGGGCCAGAGTTTACTGGCCCAGCCATGACGGTGCTGCTGATCGACCGCCAGCCTGTCGAGCACCTGCGCATCGCGCTCGCGGCACAGCTCTTCGAAGTCGCCGAAGGTGCAGAAGTGAATGTTCGGCGTGTTGTACCAGGTATACGGCAGGAATTCGGACACCGGCATGCGGCCCTTGCTCGCCAGGTACCAGCGGCAGCGCCAGTGACCGAAGTTCGGGAAGGTGATGATGCACTGGCGACCGACGCGCAGCATCTCGTCGAGGATTCGGTCCGGGTAATGCACCGCTTGCAGGGCCTGGGTCATGACCACGACGTCAAAGCTGTTGCTGGCAAAGTTGCCCAGCCCCTTGTCGAGGTCCTGCTCGATGACGTTGATGCCCTTGGCGACACACTCGGCAATGTTGGCCGCGTCGTTTTCCAGCCCGTAACCGGTGACCTGCTTGTGGTCACGCAGCCAGGTCAGCAATTCGCCGTCGCCACAACCCAGGTCGAGCACGCGGCTGCCTGCGGGAATCCACTCCTGGATGATTTCCAGATCGGCTCTCATGACGTCCTCACAACGAAATTCGGTTCATGTAATTACCGAAAGCCTGCAAGTAGCGCGGAATCGGGATCAGAAAGGCGTCGTGGCCTTGAGGTGCGTCGATTTCCAGATAGCAGACGTCCTTGCGTGCAGCCATCAGTGCGTCCACAAGCTCTCGCGAGCGGGCCGGCGAGAAGCGCCAGTCGGTGGTGAACGACATCACGCAGAATTTGGCAGTGGCGTTGGCGAAGGTCTTGGCCAGATCGTCGTTGAAGTTGGCGGCAGGGTCGAAGTAATCCAGCGCTTTGGTCATCAACAGGTAGGTATTGGCGTCGAAACGCCCCGAAAATTCTTCACCCTGATAACGCAGGTAGCTCTCGACCTGAAACTCGACGCTGTGGAAGTCGTAGTTGAGTTTTTCGCTCTTCAGACCACGGCCGAATTTCTCGCCCATCGAGTCATCCGACAGGTAGGTGATGTGCCCGACCATCCGTGCCAGCATCAGGCCGCGTTTGGGGATCACACCGCGCTCCTGGAACGAGCCACCGTGGAATTCAGGGTCGGTGAGAATGGCCTGACGTGCCACCTCGTTGAACGCGATGTTCTGTGCCGACAGCTTGGGGGCCGAGGCGATTGCCAGGCAATGGCGCACGCGATCCGGGTAGCTGATGGTCCATTGCAGTGCCTGCATGCCACCCAGACTGCCGCCAATGACCGCAGCCCAGGTGTCGATGCCCAGCAGATCCGCCAGTCGGGCCTGACTGTTGACCCAGTCTTCTACGGTCACCACCGGGAAATTGGCACCGAACGGCTTGCCGGTGTCCGGGTCGATACTGCTCGGGCCGGTCGAGCCATTGCAGCCGCCAAGATTGTTAAGGCTGACGACGAAGAACTTGTTGGTGTCGATAGGCTTGCCGGGACCGATACAGCTATCCCACCAGCCCGGTTTGCGGTCATCGGCACTGTGAAAGCCCGCGGCATGGTGATGCCCGGACAGCGCGTGGCAGATCAGCACGGCATTGCTGCGGGCTGCATTGAGCTGACCGTAGGTTTCGTAAATCAGGTCATAGGCTGGCAACGAACGACCGCACGCCAGCGCCAGAGGCTCGCTGAAGTGCGCCGTCTGTGGTGTGACCAGTCCGACAGAATCGTGAGGGAATACCGTGGGCATCGACCCTGCTCTCGCATAAATGAGGCGTAAGTCTAAAGACCGCGGGGTGCAGCGGCAATAAGCGATGTTGTGAGGCACAAATCAGCTGCACCTCGGGACAGGACGCAGAGCGTCCAGAACGACATGCGACGCGGAGCGTCGCACGATAGTTGAGGTTATCGTTCCTCACGCTCCAGCGTGGAACAAGATTGCTTACATCAGCAACCGCAGCACATCCGGCATGTTGCTCATGGCGGCGAGGTTGTTGATGACCAGCATGTCCAGCAACTTGAGCACCAGGAATGCGAGGATCGGCGAGATATCCAGCCCGCCCAGGTTCGGAACGATCTTGCGGAACGGTGCCAGGGCGGGTTCACAGATCTGGTTGACCAGTTCTGCGCCGGGGTTGCTGCTACCCGGTGCTACCCACGACAGAATCACGCTGATGATCAGGGCAAAGAAGAATATCTTCAGAAACAGTGCGGTTACGCCGATGATCGACCAGAGCAGCAGGTGCAGCGGATCGCCCGTGGTGCCGAACATCAGCAGCAGGGTCAGGGCCATCAGCACCATCTGCACGATGATCGCCAGTACCAGCGAAGACATGTCCAGCCCGCCCAGGCTGGGGATGATGCGCCGCAGCGGCTTGAGCAACGGCTGGGTGGCGCGCACGATGAACTGGCACAGCGGGTTGTAGAAATTGGCCCGCACCAGTTGCAGCACAAAGCGCAACAGCACGATCAGCAGGTAAAGACTGCCAAGCGTTTGCAGGACGTAAATTGCAGCGGTGTTCAATCCGATCATCGATCTGCTCCAGGAAACCCGAAAATTATTTGCCCAGTTGCTCAGCCAGCTCGGCTGCACGATGATCTGCGGCAGTCAGTGCCGTTTCCACCAGTGCTTCAAAGCCGCCTGCCTGAAATGCCTTGATGGCCGCCTCGGTGGTCCCGCCCGGCGAGGTGACACGACGACGCAGCTCGCCCGCACCCACATCGCTGCCGGTCGCGATCAGTGCCGAGCCCAGTGCGGTTTGCAGGGTCAGCTTTTTCGCGATGTCTTCCGGCAGGCCCAGTTTTACACCTGCCGCGGTCATCGCTTCCATCATCAAAAAGAAGTACGCAGGGCCACTGCCAGACACGGCCGTTACAGCGTCCATGTGTTTTTCCTGCTCGACCCAGACCGCTACGCCGACGGCAGACAGCAGTTGCTCGGCCTGCCCGCGTTGTTCGGCAGTGACCTTGTCGGTGGCATACAGCCCGCTGGCCCCCTGACGCAGCAGCGACGGGGTATTGGGCATGCAGCGCACCACCGGCTGATCGCCAAACCATTGAGTCAGGCTAGCGCAGGTAATGCCGGCCGCAACCGACACAATCAGCTGATTGGCTTCAAGGCTGGACTTCAAAGCCTGGCAGACGTTTTTCATCATCTGCGGCTTGACCGCCAGCACCACGACATCTGCGCCCTTGATCGCCTCGGCGTTGTCGGCAAATACCTGGATGCCATGATCGTTGGCGATGCGTTCGCGGGTTTCGGCACCCGGCGCGCTGGCACAGATCAGTGCCGCGTCCACGCCTTGGGCGCGCAGGCCGCCGATCAGGCTGGAAGCCATGTTTCCGGCACCGACGAAGGCAATACGAGTCTTGCTCATGAAGGGGTCCTTGTGGGGAAGGTTATGGCTGGCCATAGTCGCGGGCGCCAAAGAGAGCTGTGCCGATACGCACCCAGGTTGCGCCTTGTGCAATGGCGGCTTCCAGGTCGTGGCTCATGCCCATGGAAAGTGTGTCGAGCGCCAGGTTCAATTGCTCCTGCAACGTGCGCACAGCGGCGAACGAGGCATGCTGAGCCGCAGGGTCGTCTGTGGGCTCGGGGATCGCCATGAGGCCGCGCAGCTTCAGTCGCGGCAGGGCGATGATGGCGGCGGCCAGCTCCGGCAGGTCCTGAGGCGTGCAGCCCGACTTGCTGGCTTCGCCACTGACGTTTACCTGAATGCAGATGTTCAGTGGCTCAAGCGCCTCGGGGCGTTGCTCGGACAGGCGTTGGGCGATTTTCAAGCGGTCCACGGAATGTACCCAGGCGAAGTTCTCGGCGATAGCGCGCGTCTTGTTCGATTGAATGGGGCCGATGAAGTGCCAGCACAAGGGCAGGTCGCTCAGTTCGAGTTGTTTGCCCAGTGCTTCCTGTAAATAATTTTCGCCAAAGTTGCGTAAGCCTGCGGTGTAAGCTTCACGCAAGTCGCCGGCGGGCTTGGTTTTGCTCACCGCCAGCAGGCCGACGGACGCCGGTTCGCGGTTGGCGGCGAGGGCTGCGTCGCGAATTCGTTGTTCGAGCGTTGAAATGTTCGCTGCTATCGTGGACATTGATTTGCGCCAGCAGGGCTAAAGTCTGCGGCATTCTATGTGATTGAGGAGCTGTATGGATATTACCGAGCTGCTGGCCTTCAGTGCCAAACAGGGCGCGTCGGACTTGCACCTCTCTGCAGGTCTGCCACCGATGATCCGCGTCGACGGCGATGTGCGGCGTATCAACCTGCCCCCGCTGGACGCCAAAGAGGTCAAGGCGCTGATCTACGACATCATGAACGACAAGCAACGGCAGGATTTCGAGGAGCGTCTGGAAACCGACTTTTCCTTTGAAGTGCCGGGCGTTGCGCGTTTTCGGGTCAACGCATTCAACCAGAATCGCGGCGCAGGCGCGGTGTTTCGTACCATTCCCTCGAAAATCCTGAGCATGGAAGACTTGGGGATGGGCAGTGTGTTTCGGAAGATTACGGATGTGGCGCGCGGCCTGATTCTGGTCACCGGACCGACCGGCTCAGGCAAGTCGACGACGCTGGCGGCGATGATCGACTACCTCAATTGCAATAAGCATCACCACATCCTGACCATCGAGGACCCGATCGAATTCGTTCACGAGTCGAAGAAGTGCTTGGTCAACCAGCGCGAAGTTCATCGCGATACGCTGGGCTTCTCGGAAGCGCTGCGCTCGGCCCTGCGCGAAGACCCGGATGTGATTCTGGTCGGCGAGATGCGCGACCTGGAGACCATTCGCCTGGCGCTGACCGCCGCTGAAACCGGCCACCTGGTGTTCGGCACGCTGCACACCACGTCAGCAGCCAAGACCATTGACCGGATTGTGGACGTGTTCCCGGCTCAGGAAAAGTCGATGATTCGCTCGATGCTCTCCGAATCGCTGCACGCAGTGGTTTCACAGGCGCTGCTCAAGAAGGTCGGCGGCGGACGGGTGGCCGCGCATGAAATCATGATGGGCACGCCCGCGATCCGTAACCTGATTCGCGAGGACAAGGTGGCGCAGATGTATTCGTCGATCCAGACCGGCGGTTCGTTGGGTATGCAGACGCTGGATATGTGCCTGGCTGATCTGGTGAAGAAAGGCCTGATCACCCGCGAAAGCGCTCGTGAGCGGGCCAAGGTGCCAGATAACTTCTGATCGCAGGGATGCTGCAGGAACGAAAAAGGGGTCTTGAACGCGTTCAAGACCCCTTTTTCNATTCACGCCAAAATCAGCGCTGAACCACGCGCATCTGGCCGGGCTGTTTTGGCAGAACGCGCTTGGCGATCTTGTAGTGACTGTTCCAGTACGGCTTGTTCAGCGTATCGACAGTTACGGCCTTGCCACGACGTGGCGCATGCACGAACTTGTTGTCACCCAGGTAAATGGCGACGTGGTTGATGTTGCGGCTCTTGATGTTGAAGAACAGCAAGTCACCCGGTTTCAGATCCTTGCGGTCCACCGTCTGTCCATGACCTTGGGCCATGGCATTGGAGGTGCGTGGCAGGTCGACCTCACGCACATCCGTGTAGGCATATTTGACCAGCCCGCTGCAGTCCAGACCCTTGCCGGGTGTGGTGCCACCCCAGCGGTAAGGCGTACCGACAGCCTGCAAGGCACGTTTCACGACGGCATTGCCCTGTTTGGCAGGGATAGCAGCCGACGCCTGCAAGGTGGCCTTGCTGGCGTTCTTGCGTGAAACCGGCTTGGAAGCGCGGGCATTTTTGGGGTGAACGGATACTGGTGTGGCTTCCTGGGGTGCATTGCGAGTCGCGAGTGCCGGTGAAGAATGACTTTTGGCGGTGTAGCCCGTGAAGCTCGCAGGAAGTTGTTGCTCACGATTGGTGGCGTGGGCGGCCAGTGGCATAAAAAGGCAAATGGTTAGCCATGTCTTGAAAAAAGGACGCATTCGGCAGGGCTCGTAGTGGTCAGCGCGCAACTTTATAACAGCTTTTTCGGAAAATCTGACCCCATTTGTCGAGCGCATCACACTGGTATCGTTGCGTTTTATGCGACAGACTCTTTCTTTTTTCTTGCTAATCCCTTTGACGACAAGGGCTTGGCGGCATAAACCCGCCTCATGTGCCATACGTCGGAAGAGGGAAACCAAGTCACAAATTTGTTATGTATTTTTTTCTATCAGCGCAAAGAGGGTAAAAATGAACGCCTATCGTTCGGACACGCACAGCAAGGTCATGGGCTACCTGATGTGGATTTTCGGGTTCCTGGGGGCGCATCGCTTTTACTACGGCAAGCCGGTCACCGGGACCATCTGGTTCTTCACCTTCGGTCTGTTTGGTATTGGCTGGCTGATCGACCTGTTTCTGATCCCGTCGATGGACCGCGAAGCCGACCTGCGCTTTACCTCGGGTTCCACCGATTACAGCCTGGCGTGGATCCTGCTGACCTTCCTGGGCCTGTTTGGCGTACACCGCATGTACCAGGGCAAGTGGATCACCGGCATTATCTACCTGTGCACGGGCGGGTTGTTTCTATTGGGGATTCTGTATGACTTCTGGACCCTGAATGACCAGATATCGATGAAGAACGCCCGACGCGGGTAAGGCTTGGGGCGAGGGGCTGACGCAGAGGGTGGTCCGGCCCGGTCACCTATCGTTGCTCACGCTCCAGCCCAGACACCTCTCGTTCCTCACGCTCCAGCTTGGGAATGCCTTTCGTGACGCTCCGCGTCACAAATCTGCGCGGCACCACAGACTCGTGATCGAACGCAGAGCGTCCAGCAGGGCATCACCACGCGGAGCGTGGTAACGAGAGTCTGAGGCCTTAAGCTCAACGGCTGTAGCTGATCCGTCCATCCACCAGCGTGTAGCGTATCGAGCCGGGCAGGCAGTGGCCGATGAAGGGGCAGTTTTCGCCTTTTGACAGCCAGGTCTCGCCTGCAACCGTCGAGGCGGCAGGGTCGAACAGCACGATATCCGCTGGCGCACCGGCACTCAGCTTGCCGGCCGGCAGGCGCAGCGCGGCGGCAGGGCCGCTGCTCAGACGAGCGATCAGGGTCGGCATGTCGAGCAGGCCGTCATCCACCAGCGTCATGGCCAGCGGCAACAGCAACTCCACGCTGCTGATGCCCGGTTCCGTAGCGCCAAACGGTGCCAGCTTGGCGTCACGCTCATGCGGCTGGTGATGGCTTGAAATCGCCTGAATGACACCGCTCTTCACCGCTTCACGCAGACCATCGCGGTCGGCGCGAGTGCGCAGTGGCGGCTGGACGTGATAGAGGCTGGAGAAGTCGATCAGCGCCTCGTCAGTCAGAATCAACTGATACAACGCTACATCCGCCGTCACCGGCAGACCGCGTGCCTGGGCCTGGGCAATCAGCGCCGCGCCACGCGCACTGGTCAACTGGCTGAAGTGCGCGCGCACACCGCTTTGCTCGACCAGCAACAGGTCGCGAGCCAGCGCCACTGTCTCGGCCGTCTCGGGAATGCCCGCCAGGCCCAGAAACGCCGCCGTCGCGCCATCGTGCGCCAGACCGCCTTCGGCCAGATCACGATCCTGCGAATTGAAAATCACCGTCAGGTCGAAGGTGGCCGCATATTCCAGCGCCCGGCACAGCGTACGGGTGTTGCTGAAGCTGCTCAGACCGTTGCCGAATGCCACGCAGCCTGCGTCGCGCAGGGCGATCAGCTCCGCCAGTTGTTCGCCTTCCAGGCCCTTGCTCAGTGCGCCGACAGGAAACACCTTGCTGAAACCGGCTTCACGGGCGCGGTCCAGAATCAGTTCGGCCACCGCCGAGGTGTCTAGCACCGGTTTGGTCTGCGGCGGGCAGCACAGGCTGGTCACGCCGCCTGCCACCGCCGCGCGGGTTTCGCTGGCGATGCTGCCTTTGCGGCTGTAGCCCGGCTCGCGCAGGGACACGTTGAGGTCGACCAGACCGGGCGCTGCGACCAGTCCGGTAGCATCGATGGTCTGGGTGGGCTCGAAACCCTCCGGAGCGGCACCGATAGCGGTGAGCTTGCCTGCTTCAACGTGCAGGTCGGTAATCTGATCCATCCCGCTGACCGGGTCGATGACGCGAGCGCCGAGGATGCTGAGCTTCACTGGGCGTTCTCCTGTTCGAATTGGCGTTGTGCGTTTTGCCCGCTCATGGCCATGGACAGCACTGCCATGCGGATTGCGATGCCGTAGGTCACTTGATTGAGAATCACCGAATGCGCGCCGTCGGCCACTGCCGATTCGATCTCCACGCCGCGGTTGATCGGGCCGGGGTGCATGACAATCGCATCCGGCTTCGCGGCCGCAAGGCGCGCTGTGGTCAGGCCGAACAGGCGGTAGAACTCGCCTTCGCTGGGCAGCAGCCCACCGGTCATGCGTTCGCGTTGCAGGCGCAGCATGATCACCACGTCCACGTCCTTCAAGCCTTCGTTGAGGTCGGTGTAGACCTTCACCCCATATTGTTCGACGCCGACCGGCAGCAGGGTTTTCGGCCCTATCACGCGGATGTCCGGGCAGCCGAGCGCCTGGAGCGCGAGCATGTTGGAGCGCGCTACCCGTGAATGCAGGATGTCGCCAACGATAGCCACCGACAGGTTTTCAAAGCCGCCCTTGTGCCGACGAATCGTCAGCATGTCGAGCATGCCCTGGGTCGGGTGTGCGTGACGGCCATCGCCGCCGTTGATGATCGCGACATCCGGGCATACGTGTTCGGCGATGAAGTGCGCAGCGCCCGAATCTGCGTGACGCACAACGAACATGTCGGCGGCCATCGCCTCAAGGTTGCGCAAGGTATCGAACAGCGTTTCGCCCTTGCTGGTGGACGAGGTCGAGACGTTCAGCGTGATCACGTCTGCCGACAGCCGCTGCGCAGCCAGTTCAAAGGTGGTGCGGGTACGGGTGGAGTTCTCGAAGAACACGTTGCACACCGTCTTGCCGCGCAACAGCGGGACTTTTTTCACCGCCCGCGCGCCGACTTCAAGGAACGAGTCAGCGGTGTCGAGAATTTCGGTAAGCAGCTCGCGGGGCAAGCCGTCCAGAGACAGAAAATGGCGCAGCTGGCCCTGGTGGTTGAGCTGCAGCGGGCGCTTGGCGTCGAGAGGCGTCATCGCAATGGACTCTTAAAGGGCGGTGGAGAGGTCTTGAAGCTCGAGCGCCAGCGGCTCGGGGCCGGACAGCTTGATGCGTTCATCGGGTGCCAGCGACAGAGTCGCGCCAACCACATTCGGGCGGATCGGCAGTTCACCGGCGTCCAGGTCCAGCAGGCAGACCAGCGTGACGCTGGCCGGGCGGCCGTAGTCGAACAGCTCATTGAGGGCGGCGCGGACAGTACGACCACTCATCAGCACGTCATCGATCAGCACCAGATGCTGCCCTTCTATTTCGAACGGCAGGTCCGAAGGTCGCACTTGAGGGTGCAGGCCGTTCTGGCTGAAGTCATCGCGATAGAACGAAACGTCCAGGGTGCCGAGCGGAGCGGGGTTGTTCAGTGCCTTGAGCAGCGCCTGGGCAACCCATACACCGCCAGTGCGGATACCAATGAAACGAGGGTCGCTGATGCCGCGCTTGCTCAGGTGAGCGTTCAGGTCAGTGGCCATCTGACGAATCAGTTCGGCGGGATCGGGCAGGCTCATGGTTGCTCCTTAGAGGCTCGGGCAGCGTCGGTCCGTGGCGCGATGCTCAAGCGATAACGTGGAATCCGGGTATCTCGAAGCGATAAAGGCAGAAAAAGTCACACATTCAACAGCTCGGGGTGCTCGTCCAGCCAGCCTTGCAGAAGCAGCGCAGCGGCAATGGCATCCACCGGGTTGTCGCGATAGCTGCCTTTCTGGCCGCCGCGAGCCATGCGCTCGCCTTTGGCTTCGAAGGTCGTCAGGCGTTCATCATGGGTGTAGACGGTTACACCAAAGCGTCCGTTGAGCTTGCGCGAAAACTTTTCCGCGCGCGCGCTCATGTCGCTGGGCGTACCGTCCATGTTCAACGGCAGACCCACCACGATCGCATCAGGTTTCCACTCGTTGATCAGCGCCTGAACCTTGTCCCAGTCCGGCACGCCATTCTGCGCCTTGAGCGTACAGAGTTCACGTGCCTGACCGGTAATGGCCTGACCGACCGCAACGCCGATCTGTTTGGTGCCGTAATCAATCCCCAGCAGCAGCCGTAAAGCGGCCATCAAGCGTGCCCTGCCTGGGTCGATATGAGGTTGAGATTGATGCCCAGGCGTCTGGCTGCTGCATCGAGGCGCAGCTCACTGTCGACATCGAACAGGATGGCCGGGTCAAACGAGCAGGTCAGCCAGGCGTTGTCAGCCATTTCCGCATCCAGTTGGCCGGCGTCCCACCCCGCGTAGCCGAGGGTGATCACATTTTGATCAGGCCCGTAGCCATCGGCGATTGAAAACAGCACGTCCTGCGAGGTCGACAGCGAAATCCCGCCGGGAAGATTGACTGTGGCCTGAAACGTCTGGCCACTGGGATGCAGGACAAAGCCGCGATCGGTTTGCACCGGGCCGCCCGAATGTATGGCGATTTCCTGGCAGCGTTTGGGCGCAGGAAGCTCCGGTCGCAGTTGCTCGAGTACATCTGCCAGGGTCAGGCTTTGCGGGCGGTTGATCACCAGCCCCATTGCGCCATTGGCGTTGTGCTCGACAACGTAGGTCAAGGTCTGAGCAAAGTTCTCGTCGTGCATGTGGGGCATGGCGATCAGGAACTGGTGCTTTAGATAACTCGGGGAGACTTTTTTCATGAGTCCTAGTTTGGCGTTGCCTTGCGTGCCTGACAACTGACACTTGTACGTGTCGGGTGTCAGTTGGCAAAAAATTCAATTGCTTGACAGCTTGTCGCCGCGTGCAAATTTCCAGGTGCGGATGATCTCCAGCCGGTCGATGTCTGCCAGATCGCCGGTGAACGGCGCAAAAGGTGCTGCCAGACGCACGATTCGTTGTGCAGCCTGATCCAGCAAAGGTTGCCCTGATGATTCAAGCACCAGCACTTCATACAGCGAGCCGTCCCGATTTATTGACACAAGAAGTCGCAAATTGCCATAGATCTGCTTGCGTCGTGCTTCCTCAGGATAGTTCAGGTTTCCGACCCGCTCGACCTTCTTGCGCCAGTCGTCCTTGTACCAGGCACCTTTGTCGCGCATGGTCGAGGCCGCATTGAGGCGGTGGATCTTCGGGCGCTTGGCGTAAAGCTGCTGCTCGGTCGACAGTTCGGCTTCCAGGCTGGCAATTTCGTTGCTCAGCTCCGCGCTGTCAAAGGTCGGTGCGGCCTTGGTGGTTGGCTCGGGCTTGACCTCATCGCGTTTGGCCACGGTTTTCTGCTGGCTGGGCGCAGTGGTCGCGACCGCGGTCTTGGGCGCTTCCTGCTTGACCACCGGCTTGCTGGCCGGAGGCGGGGTGACCTTGTTGACCTTGGTGTCCTGATACGGCGCCAGCTCGGTGGTCTTGAGCGTTTCGGCCTTGTCCAGAGTGCCGCTGCCCTGTTGATCGTCCTGTGCCAGAAAATCCGCCTGTTTAGGCTTTTCTTCGCTTTTGAACGTGGCGAGGGTGATTTCCAGGGTCTGCGAGATCTGCTCCGGCTTTACATAGGTGAAACCCACGCCAAGGATCACCGCGAGGTGGATCAGCGCCGCGATCATCATGGTAAAGCCCAGGCGATCGGCAGGACGCACACCCACATTGGCGAGCTCGAGGGGGAGGTCGTTTCTGGCCATGGATGTCATTGGCGGTTCAGCATCTCGTCAGCCTGCATGTCAAAATCCGTGTCGTGTTACAGGTGGCGCATGATAACGCAATGTACGGCGAAGCTCTGTTGCGGATCGGACGAAGGGACGCCGTGGCGCACGGTTTGATCCGTGGCCCGCGGCGTCAGCCGTTGATCAGCCCTTGCGCGCCTGCAGCTTCTTGTCGATTGCATCCATCAACAGGCCGCCGATGTTGGTGCCGAAGGCATTGTCGATTTCGCGGATGCAGGTCGGGCTGGTGACGTTGATTTCGGTCAGGTGCTCACCGATCACGTCGAGGCCGACGAACAACAGGCCTTTTTCGCGCAGGGTCGGGCCGATCTGTTCGGCGATCCAGCGGTCCTTGTCGCTTAGCGGACGGGCTTCGCCACGCCCGCCTGCGGCCAGGTTGCCACGTGTTTCACCGGCGGCAGGGATGCGCGCCAGGCAATACGGGACCGGTTCGCCATCGACCATCAGAATGCGCTTGTCGCCGTCCTTGATGGCGGGCAGGTAGCCCTGCGCCATGATTTGCTGCGTGCCGTGAGCGGTCAGGGTTTCGAGGATTACTGACAGGTTCGGATCGCCCGCCCGATGGCGGAAGATCGACGCGCCGCCCATGCCGTCCAGCGGCTTGAGGATGACGTCGCCATGTCTTTCGGCAAATTCGCGAATGATGTCGGCGCGGCGGCTGACCAGGGTCGGCGGCGTGCATTGGGGGAACAGCGTGGCGAACAGCTTCTCGTTGCAGTCACGCAGGCTCTGCGGCTTGTTGACGACCAGCACGCCTGCGCGCTCGGCCTGCTCAAGCAGGTAGGTGGCGTAGACGAATTCCATGTCGAACGGCGGGTCCTTGCGCATCAGGATCACGTCCAGGTCATCGAGACCTGCGTCCACTTCTGCTTCGAACTCGAACCATTTGGCCGGGTCGGCAAACACCTTGAGCGGCTTCATGCGCGCGCGGGCCTGGCCAGCGTCCTGATACAGGTCTTTCTGTTCCATATAGAACAGCGACCAGCCGCGTTCCTGTGCGGCAAGGAGCATGGCCAGCGAGCTGTCCTTTTTATAGGAAATGCGCTCAATGGGGTCCATGACAATCCCTAGGCGAACGCTCATGGGCAATATCCTCTGATCGGTAAGGGTCGTAACGACCGTAAAATTGGCATCAGGGTGGCGTTCCGTTTGCTCCCGGTCAAGGGGCAGGCCCGCCACGGTGCGCTTTATGGATTGAGTCTGGAGAGTATGCTAAAAAGGCTCGGCATCCGGTTTTCGATCCTTGTGGATCAATGAAGCGATACCGTCAGGCTCCCAGTGCCTCGCAGAATGCGCAAAAATTCGCTGCGGCGATGGAAGAGCAGCTATGGAACAACACGCCTCCGCCTTGAAAGTCATGGTCATCGATGACTCGAAGACCATTCGCCGCACCGCCGAAACGCTGCTTAAAAACGCAGGTTGTGAAGTCATCACTGCGATAGACGGTTTCGACGCGCTGGCCAAGATTGCCGATAACCACCCACGAATCATATTCGTAGATATCATGATGCCGCGTCTGGACGGTTATCAGACGTGTGCGCTGATCAAGAACAACCGCGCATTCAAGTCCACGCCGGTCATCATGCTGTCCTCCAAGGACGGTCTGTTCGACAAGGCCAAGGGGCGGATTGTCGGTTCCGATCAGTTTTTGACAAAGCCTTTCAGCAAGGAAGAACTGCTCAGCGCGATCAAGGCTCATGTGCCGGGCTTCGTTGCAGCAGAACAACACATATCATGACGCCCGCGCCCGATGTGGCACGCTCGTAACCTGACGGGGAACACCCATGGCTCGAATATTGATCGTCGATGACTCGCCGACTGAAATGTACAAACTCACCGGCATGCTGGAAAAGCACGGTCATGAAGTGCTCAAGGCCGAAAATGGCGCTGATGGCGTGGCCTTGGCCCGTCAGGAAAAACCCGATGCAGTGCTGATGGACATCGTTATGCCCGGGCTCAACGGCTTTCAGGCCACGCGTCAGCTGACCAAGGATGCCGACACCAGCATGATCCCGGTGATCATGATCACCACCAAAGATCAGGAGACCGACAAGGTCTGGGGCAAACGCCAGGGCGCGCGGGATTACCTGACCAAACCGGTGGATGAAGAAACCCTGATGAAAACCCTGAATGCGGTGCTGGCCGGCTGATTGCCGGAATCGCCATGGCCGAGCCACGTACTGCCTTTGAACTGCTTCTTGATATGGATCGACGCTGTCGTTCGCTGGCGGCGGGCCTGCCGCTGCAGGAAGCTCATCAGCAGGATTGGGTCGGCATCGGTTTCCGGATGGGTGAGCAGCGCTTCGTGGCACCTATCGGCGAAATCGCCGAAATCCTTCACGAGCCTCATCATGCAGTGATGCCGGGCGTGAAGTTCTGGGTGGCGGGTATCGCCAATCTGCGCGGCCGATTGTTACCACTCATGGATTTATGCGGGTTTTTCGGCCACGAACTGACCCCCGCGCGCAAACAGCGCCGGGTGCTGGTTGTCGAACACAACGATGTGTTCGCCGGTCTGCTGGTCGATGAGGTGTTCGGCATGCAACGTTTCAGTCAGTTGAGCCTCATACCCCAGACATCACAAGACATCGATCAAGGTATCGCGCCGTTCTTGCGCGGGCAGTTCATTCGCGAGCAGGCGTGGCAGATATTCAGTCCGTGGGCGCTGGTGCAGTCTGCAGACTTCATGGACCTGGCATCTTAGGCTCTGGTTTGTTTTGTTTCACAATTGATCCAGGCGGGGGCCTGATTAATGAGTAATACAGGCAGATCAAGGGAAGGCGCGCGCAGCCGGACGCAGATTATTCTGCTGTTTGTCGCGCTTATCGTTTTCATCATGTTGCTGTTCGCCAACTTCGCCTATCTCAACACTCAATCGAACTACGACAAACAGTACATCGGGCATGCTGGTGAGCTACGCGTGTTATCCCAGCGCATCGCGAAAAACGCCACCGAAGCGGCCGCCGGTAAAACCCAGGCGTTCAAGCTGCTGGCCGATGCGCGCAACGATTTCGACGTGCGCTGGGGCTACCTGAGAAAAGGCGATCCGGCCACCGGGCTGCCTGCGGCTCCTGATCTGATACGCGACGAATTGCGCACCGTTCAGCGCGACTGGGAAGGGCTGCGCAAAAGTACCGATGTGATTCTGGCCAGCGAACAGACGGTTTTGTCGCTGCATCAGGTGGCTGCGACACTGGCCGAAACCATCCCGCAATTGCAGGCCGAATACGAAAAAGTCGTGGAAAGCCTTCTGCAAAGCCGTGCGCCGGCTGCGCAGGTGGTGGTTGCGCAGCGTCAGGCGCTGCTCGCAGAACGAATCCTCGGCTCGGTCAATACCGTGCTGGCCGGTGACGAAACAGCGGTGCAGGCAGCCGATGCGTTTGGCCGCGACGCCAGCCAGTTTGGTCGTGTGCTCAACGGCATGCTGGAGGGCAACGCCACGCTGCGAATCTCCCAGGTTGAAGACCGCGATGCCCGTGCACGTTTGGCGGAAATTGCCGAGCTGTTCGAGTTTGTGTCCGGCTCGGTAGACGAGATTCTTGAAACCTCGCCCGAGCTGTATCAGGTGCGTGAGGCGTCCGGAAACATTTTCAACACCTCACAGACCCTGCTGGATGAAACCTCGGTACTCACCAACAGCCTGGAAAACATGGCCAAGCGCCGTACTGTGAATACCATCGGTGGCTATGTACTGGGCTTGCTGGCGCTGATGTCGATCATCCTTATCGGTCTGGTCATGGTCCGCGAGACCAACCGCCAGTTGCGCGAAACCGCACAGAAGAGCGAGCGTAACCAGACGGCGATCATGCGTTTGCTGGACGAGATCGAGAACCTCGCTGACGGTGATCTGACGGTGACGGCCTCGGTGACCGAAGATTTCACCGGCGCGATTGCCGATTCCATCAATTATTCCATCGACCAGTTGCGCGAGCTGGTGGTGACCATCAACCTGACGGCCGAACAGGTTGCTGCTGCCGTTACCGAAACTCAGGCCACGGCCATGCAGTTGTCTGCCGCCTCCGAGCATCAGGCGCTGCAGATCAGCGCGGCTTCGACGGCAATCAACGACATGGCAGCGTCCATCGATCAGGTGTCGACCAATGCATCGGAGTCCTCGGCGGTGGCAGAGCGCTCCGTGGCGATTGCCAACAAGGGCAACGAGGTCGTACACAACACTATTCACGGCATGGATAACATTCGCGAACAGATTCAGGACACTTCCAAGCGTATTAAGCGCTTGGGTGAGTCTTCTCAGGAAATCGGCGATATTGTCAGCCTGATCGACGACATTGCCGATCAGACCAATATTCTGGCCCTCAACGCGGCCATTCAGGCTTCGATGGCCGGTGACGCAGGACGTGGCTTTGCCGTGGTGGCTGACGAAGTACAGCGGCTGGCCGAGCGCTCGTCGTCTGCCACCAAGCAGATCGAAACGCTGGTGCGGGCCATTCAGAACGACACCAACGAGGCGGTCATCTCCATGGAGCAGACCACCAGCGAAGTGGTACGCGGCGCACGACTGGCGCAGGACGCCGGGGTAGCGCTGGGTGAAATCGAAGGGGTTTCCCGAGTGCTGGCCGAACTGATCGAAAGCATCACCGATGCGGCTCACCAGCAGGCCGAGTCGGCCGGACAGATTTCACAGATCATGACCGTCATTCAGCAGACCACCTCGCAGACCACCTCGGGCACCTCGGCCACGGCCGAAAGCATCGGCAATCTGGCAAAAATGGCCAGCGAAATGCGTCGTTCGGTATCGGGTTTTGCCCTGCCGTCATCGAAGAAAGCCGGATGATGTACAACCAATGAACAACCTTGATTGGGTAACAGGCGGTACTCGTCATGGCTGATCGTCACGATTACGTGGCCCTTGAATGGCTTAAGGGCGAAATCGCCGAAACGCTGCGCCAGGCCCGCAACGAGCTGGATGCCTTCATAGAAGACCCGGCCAACAGCGCGGCGATGGCCGAGTGTCTGAACCTGGTGCATCAGGTTCACGGCAGTCTGCAGATGATCGAGTTTTACGGCGCGGCGTTGCTGGCCGAGGAAATCGAGCAACTGGCGCTGGCGGTCCAGCAGAACCGTGTCAGCCATCCGGTGGAGTCCGAGCAACTGCTGATTCAGGCCATGAGTCAGTTGCCGGTTTATCTGGAGCGTATCCACTCCGCGCGCCGCGACCTGCCGCTGGTGGTGTTGCCGCTGCTCAATGACCTGCGCAGTGCGCGGGGCGAAAGTCTGCTCTCGGAAACCAGCTTGTTCGCCCCGCAACTGGTCGTCGTTCCTGCGCTCGATGACCAGGAACTGGCGCGGCGCAATACCCCGGAATTGCCCAACCTGCTGCGCAAGCTGCGTCAGACCTTGCAGGCGGCGCTGGCGGGCCTGATGCGCGAGCAGGGTGTTCAGACCCAGCTCGGTTACATGGCCAAGGTGTTTGCCCGGCTGGAGCAGTTATGTGAGGACGCGCCGCTCGGGCCGCTCTGGCGAATCGCCTCGGCGCTGGTCGAAACCATGCTCAACGGCAACTTCACCAACAGCCCGGCCCTGCGCAGCCTGCTGAAAGATGCCGACAAGGAACTCAAGCGGCTGGCCGAGCAGGGCGTGACCGGCATCAATCAGCCGGCTCCCGAAGAGCTGCTGAAAAGCCTGCTGTTCTACATCGCCAAGTCCGACAGCCTGGCACCGAAGATGCTCGATCTCAAAGACCAGTACGCGCTGGCCGATGCCTTGCCCGGCAACGATGTGGTCAACGAAGAGCGCGCACGTATGGCCGGGCCGGACCGCGACGCCATGCGCTCGGTAATCGTAGCCTTGTGCGAAGGGCTGGTCCGGGTCAAGGAACGGCTTGACGTGTTCGTGCGCGGTGACCGCCAGCATGTCAGTGAGCTCAACGCGCTGCTGCCGCCGTTGCGGCAGATCGCCGATACCCTGGCGGTGCTTGGCTTCGGTCAGCCGCGCAAGGTGATCATCGATCAGCTTTCTGTCGTTCTGGGGCTGGCGCAGGGGCAGCGCGAGCCCAGCGACGGCGCGCTGATGGATGTTGCAGGCGCCTTGCTCTACGTCGAATCTACCCTGGCTGGCATGGCCGGGAGCAACGAACAGACCAGCCGCGAAGAAAGCCGCCTGCCGACCACTGACCTGACGCAGATTCATCAGCTGGTGATTCGCGAAGCCCGCACGGTGTTGCAGCAGGCCAAGGACGTGATCCTCGATTACATCGACGGCGAGTGGGATCGCCAGCGGCTCGACCCGCTGTGCGCGCTGATCGTGCAGGTACGGGGTGCGCTGGCGATGATCCCGCTGGCCCGTGCTGCCAGCCTGCTGGCCGCCTGCAACGAATACATTCAGGAACACCTGCTGGTGGACGAAACCCGTCCCAGCTGGGTTCAGCTCGATTGCCTGGCCGATACAATTACTGGCATTGAGTATTACCTGGAGCGCATGCTCGAAGACCATGAAGCGCCGGGTGATCAGGTCCTCGACATGGCTCAGCAAAGCCTGGCGCGGCTGGGCTATACACCCGCTGCCGACACCCTTGAAGTGCCGTTGCTGGAAGAAATCATCACCCAGGATGAGTTGCTGGAACTGGATGATCGCAAGGCGCTGGTCAGCCCTGCGCAAACCATTGCTCAGGTCCTTGCCAGCCCGGTGTCGGCAGTCAATCCGCCTGCACGCAACGTACCCACCAGCCTGTTGCCGCCTTCGGCAGATGAAGAGGCAGTGGACGACGAGTTGCGCGAAGTCTTTCTGGAAGAGGCAGACGAGGTCCTCGACGCATTGCGCGAGTATCTGCCACGCTGGTTTGCCTCGCTGGGCAGCGGGGGGCATTGGGACAGCACCGCACTGACCGAAGTGCGCCGGGCGTTTCATACCCTCAAGGGCAGCGGCCGGATGGTGCGTGCGCTGATCCTCAGTGAACTGGCCTGGTCGGTGGAGAACCTGCTCAACCGGGTGCTGGAAGGCGATGTGCTGCCGGGCCTTGAAGTTCAGCAATTGATGAGCGAAGTGCTGACGCTGCTGCCGTCGGTGATTCGCGATTTCGCCGAGGATGCGCAGCGCCAGCGTAACGATGTCGACCTGCTGGCGGCCCGTGCCCATGCGCTGGCCAATGGGCTTGAGCTGCCGGTACTGCCTGCAGCCCCTGACCCAGTGCCAGGCGAAGCGCTTGATCCACAATTGCTGGAAATTTTCCGTCAGGAAGCGCTCGGGCATCTGAATACCCTGGGTCGTTTCCTCGACAATGCGGAACAATCGGCATCGCCTTCGATCAGCGACGCTGTGCTGCGTGCACTGCACACGCTCAAAGGTAGCGCGCACATGGCCGGCGTGTTGCCGATTGCCGAGCTGGCCAGCCCGCTCGACCAGTTGGTGCGTGAATACAAAGCCAACCTTATCGACATCGGCGCGCCCGAACTCGCCCTGCTGCGCAGCGCAGAACCGTTGTTGCACAGCGGGCTCAAGCAACTCGACACAACCCCGCTGGCAGCCATTGCGGGTGCTGCGGAGCTGATCGAAGCGGCTCTGGCGCTGCTCAACGAGCGCCTCACCGTGGTGCTGCGCGAGTCGGACAGTGGCCTGCGGATCAAGCGCAATCCCACGCTGCTTGCCGGCTTTCTGGCCGAAGGCATGGACATCGTCCTGGATGCGGAAAACCTGTTGCGGCGCTGGCGTCAGCACCCCGGCGAACGTCAGGAGCTGAGCGCGTTGCTCGATGAACTGACCACGCTGGGGCATGGCGCGCATCTGGCCGATCTGCCGCAGGTCGATGAACTCTGCGAAGCCTTGCTCGACCTTTACGGCGCGGTCGAGGAAAGCAGCCTGGCGGTCAGCGAACGCTTTTTCGATGCGGCAGAGAATGCCCACGAAGCGTTGATCAATATGCTTGATCAGGTGGCTGCCGGTCAGGATGTCGAACCGCGTCCCGAATGCGTGCGTGCCTTGAACCAGTTGCTGGATCAGGCGCTGGACCCTTCGGCGACCGGTCTGGTCAAGAGCGACGGCCACCGGACCCTGAGCGTCACCGAACTCAACGCGGCCACCGAGCAATTGGCCAGTGAGGCCGAGCACACTGAAACTGCCGGCCCGGACGACGAGATCGTCGAGATATTTCTGGAAGAGGCCGTCGATATCCTCGACAGCGCCGGTCAGGCCTTACAGCGCTGGCTGGCTGATCCGGAAAACTCCGCGCCGCTGGCCTCACTGCAGCGCGACCTGCACACCCTCAAGGGCGGCGCGCGGATGGCCGAGGTGGCCGAGGTGGGCGACCTTGCCCACGAACTGGAAAACCTCTACGAAGGCTTGATTGACCGGCGCTTCAACCATTCGCCAGCGCTGGCCGAACTGCTGCATGAGAGTCACGACCATCTGGCGATTCTGCTGGAGCAGTTGTATCGGCAGGAAGCGCTCAGTGACCCCTCGGCCTTGATCGAAGCGCTGGGCCGCTGCCGCACGCTCGAGAGCTCAGGGTCTGATGTGCAGGCGCCGCCAGCGGCCAGCGAAGATCTTCCCGAACATGACACTGAGCTGCGTGAAGTCTTCCTTGAGGAGGGTTTCGATATCATCGAAAGCTCGGGCGCTGCGCTGGCCCGCTGGCAGGCCGATCCGCACAACCTGCTGGAAGTCGAAAACCTGTTGCGTGACCTGCACACCCTCAAGGGCGGCGCGCGGATGGTCGAAATCGCCCCGATAGGCGATCTGGCCCACGAGCTGGAAACGCTTTATGAAGGGCTTTCTGCCGGCAACCTGCAACCTGCGCCATTGACGATCAGCCTGTTGCAGAGCGGTCACGATGTACTGGCCGATATGCTCGACGCAGTGCGTAACGAAAAGCCGCTGCCTGATGCCTCGCTGCTGATTGAAAGCATCCGCAGACTGGCCAGCGATGAACCGGTGGGCGAGCCGGTGGTTGCGCAAGCTTTTGAAACCGGTCCTGAATCGGTGGTGGCCGTCGCGCCTGCTGCTGACGGCGAGGTCGAGCGCAGCGGGCCGGAAATGGTCAAGGTGCCCGCCGAGCAACTGGAAGACCTGGTCAACCTGGCCGGTGAAACGTCCATTTTCCGTGGGCGGATCGAACAGCAGATTCTTGATTCACAGGTCGCGCTGCTGGAAGTGGAAACCACTATCGAGCGGATGCGCGATCAATTGCGTCGCCTGGATATGGAAACCCAGGGCCGCATTCTCAGTCGTGAACAGGTTCAGGCCGAGCGGCTGGGTTATGAGGAATTCGACCCGCTGGAAATGGACCGTCACTCGCAGTTGCAACAGTTGTCGCGTGCACTTTTCGAGTCTGCCTCCGACCTGATGGACCTCAAGGAAACCCTAGGTGCGCGAGCCCGCGACGCTGAAACGCTGCTGTCGCAACAGGCCAGGGTCAACACCCAGTTGCAGGAAGGCCTGATGCGTACGCGCATGGTGCCGTTCGAGCGCCTGGTGCCGCGTTTGCGTCGCGTGGTACGCCAGGTTGCCTCGGAGCTGCACAAGAAGGTCCATTTCGAGGTCGGTAATGCCGACGGTGAAATGGACCGCAATGTGTTGGAAAGGATGGTCGCGCCGCTGGAACACATGCTGCGCAACGCGGTTGATCATGGCTTGGAAAGCACCGAGAAACGCATCGCTGCCGGTAAGCCGGAGCAGGGCCATATCAGCCTTGAGCTGATGTACGAAGGCGGCGATATGGTGATCGAGTTGAGCGATGACGGCTCGGGTGTCGACCTGGCAGCCGTGCGCCGCAAGGCCATCAAACGCGGCATGATCCATCCGGATGCCGATCTGTCCGACCATGAGGTTTTGCCGTTCATTCTGCAGGCGGGGTTTTCCACCAGCGAGATCATCACCCAGATTTCCGGACGTGGCGTCGGCATGGATGTGGTGCATGCCGAGGTCAAACAACTGGGCGGCTCGATGGTCATCGACTCGGTGCCTGGCAAGGGCACGCGCTTCCGTATTCGCCTGCCTATTTCGGTGTCGGTCAACCGTGCGCTGATGGTGACCTGCGGCGAAGAGCAATACGCCGTGCCGCTCAATACCGTTGATGGCATCGTGCGCGTCATGGCCAATGAGCTGGACGGCTACTACCAGACCAGCCCGCCGCGCTATCAATATGGCGGACGCAGTTACGAGCTGCGTTATCTGGGCGAGTTGCTGGGCAGCAGTCCACCCAGGCTCGCCGGGCAATTGCAGCCGCTGCCGGTGTTGCTGGTGCATTTGCAGGATCAGTGGGTGGCGGTGCAGGTCGATGCGCTGGCAGGTTCACGCGAAATTGTGGTCAAGAGCCTTGGCGCGCAGTTCTCAAGGGTGCAGGGCATTTCCGGTGCGACCATTCTGGGTGATGGGCGTGTGGTGCTGATTCTCGACTTGATGGCGCAGATTCGTACCTTGCAGGGCTTGCCTTTCAGAGGGTTGGCGCCTGTCTACCACGAAGCCGAGCACGCCAGACCGTTGCTGGTGATGGTGGTGGACGATTCGGTGACGGTACGCAAAGTCACCAGCCGGTTGCTTGAGCGCCACGGCATGCATGTGCTGACCGCCAAGGACGGGATTGACGCCATGACCCTGTTGCAGGAGCACACGCCTGACATCATGCTGCTGGATATCGAAATGCCACGCATGGACGGCTTTGAAGTAGCCAGCCAGATCCGCCAGGACGAACAGCTCAAGGAACTGCCGATCATCATGATCACTTCCCGCTCGGGCCAGAAGCACCGCGATCGGGCCATGGCGGTGGGCGTCAATGAGTACCTGAGCAAGCCTTATCAGGAAACCGTGTTGCTGGAGAGTATTGCTTACTGGAGTCAGGTGCATGTCTGAAGGTACGTTCCAGACCAGTCGCCTGACCAGCCTGACCGGCCTGCTGTTGCCGTTGAGTGACCGGCATTTGCTGCTGCCCAACGTCGCGGTCGCCGAGTTGATCGACTATCAGGACTGCAGCGCAGAGCCGGGCGCTCCCGAGTGGTATCTGGGGCCGATCAGCTGGCGTGAGCTGACATTACCGCTGCTCAGTTTCGAAGCCGCCTGCGGAGGCCGCACCCGCGTGGGTGGCCGGGCCCGGATTGTAGTGCTCAACGCACTGGGCGGACGCAACGATGTCAGGTTCATCGCCCTGCTGACCCAGGGCATCCCGCGCTCGTGCAAGGTCGACAGCCAGTTGAGCTACGTCGACGTTCCGCTGGCCGAACTGGAGCTGGCCGCCGTACAGATCGGCGAAACCGTAGCCCGCATTCCCGACCTCGAAGGCCTGGAGCAATGGCTGGTGGATGCAGGGCTGTCATAGGTAAAGAGGACGCGGAGCGTCCAGAACGGCATGCGACGCGGAGCGTCGCATGATAGTTACAGGATTATCGTTCCTCACGCTCCAGCGTGGGAATGCCGTGCGTGACGCTCCGCGTCACAGATCTGTGCCGCGCCGCACATTCCGGATAGGACGCGGAGCGTCCAGAACGGCATGCGACGCGGAGCGCCGCACGATAGTTACAGGATTATCGTTCCTCACGCTCCAGCGTGGGAATGCCGTGTGTGATGCTCCGCGTCACAAATCTGCGCCGCACCGCACAGTCAGGATCGGACGCAGAGCGTCCAGAACGGCATGCGACGCGGAGCGCCGCACGATAGTTACAGGATTATCGTTCCTCACGCTCCAGCGTGGGAATGCCGTGCGTGACGCTCCGCGTCACAGATCTGTGCCGCGCCGCACATTCCGGATAGGACGCGGAGCGTCCAGAACTGCATGCGACGCGGAGCGCCGCACGATAGTTACAGGATTATCGTTCCTCACGCTCCAGCGTGGGAATGCCGTGTGTGATGCTCCGCGTCACAAATCTGCGCCGCACCGCACAGTCAGGATCGGACGCAGAGCGTCCAGAACGGCATGCGACGCGGAGCGCCGCACGATAGTTACAGGATTATCGTTCCTCACGCTCCAGCGTGGGAATGCCGTGCGTGACGCTCCGCGTCACAGATCTATGCCGCGCCGCACACTCAAGGCAGGACGCAGAGCACGGTGAGCATGGGCACGATAGGGGACCAAAAGCCTCACGACGAACAGCTGATTTCCAGATGCTTGCCCCAGTCCGGTGGTCGCTGGGCGTAGCCTTCCATTCCGGGTTGTTCGGTGAAGGGCGTGCAGAGCACCTGATGCAGACGGCGGACTTCTGCATAGTCACCTTTTTCCGCTGCGGCGATAGCGTTCTGGGCCAGGTAGTTGCGCAGTATGTATAGCGGATTGACCGCGTGCATGCGGGTTTGACGCTCCTGCTCGGTGCCGTTGTCCTCGAGGGCAATACGCGCCAGATACGCTTCTGCCCAGCCATCGAAACCCTTGATGTCGACAAAGTCGTCGCGCAATGTGCGCAGCGCTTCTGCGGCGGGCTGATCGCCCAGGCGGCGGAAAAACAGGGTGTAGTCCACGCCACTGTTCTGCATCAGCTTCAACAATTGGCTGACCAGTTGTTCGTCCTGCTCTTGGGCAATGGTCAGGCCCAGTCGACGACGCATCAGGTCCAGGTAGTGCGCTTGATAAAGCGGCAGGAACAAGCCGATGGTCTCGCGTAACGCTTCCACGCTGATGAACGGTGTCAGCGCCTGCGCCAGTGCGCTCAGGTTCCATTGCGCGATAGGCACCTGATTGCTGAAGGAGTAGCGACCTTCGTGATCGGAATGGTTGCAGATGAAGTGCTCATCGAAATCGTCCAGAAACGCGAACGGTCCGAAATCGAAGGTAATGCCCAGAATCGACATGTTGTCGGTGTTCATCACGCCATGACAGAAGCCGTAGGCCTGCCACTTGGCAATCAGCTCGGCGTTACGCTCGACGATTTCGCGGAACATCGCCAGATACGGCTCGGGCTGTTCCTGGCAATGCGGGTAATGCATCGTCAGCACATGTTCGGCCAGCGTCTTCAGCTGCTCTGGCTGTTTGGTGTAGAAGAAGTACTCCAGACTGCCGAAGCGCACATGGCTCTGCGCCAGACGCAGCACCATGGCTGCATGTTCCTGGGTTTCGCGCCACACCGGCGTGCTGGAGCTGACCACACACCCCGCGCGGCTGCTGGGGATGCCCAGCGCGTGCAGGGCTTCGGAGGCCAGAAACTCGCGGATCGACGAGCGCAGTACGGCGCGCCCGTCACCCATCCGTGAATACGGTGTGCGGCCTGCGCCTTTGAGGTGCAGGTCCCAGTGCTCGCCGGCGTCGTTATACACCTCGCCTAGCAACAGCCCGCGACCGTCGCCCAGGCGCGGGTTGTAGGAGCCAAACTGATGGCCGGAATAAACCATCGCTCGCGGCTCGGCTTCGGACCACAGCTTGTGGCCGCTGAATATCTCCGCGAACAGTGGCAGATCGGCTTGTTCAGGGGCCAGGTCCAGCAGTGCCAGTGCTGACTGGCTTGCAACCACAAGCCGCGGCGTTTCGATGGGCTCAGGCAGCACGGAGGTGGAGAACGCATCGCCCAGACGGGCAAAGCGGTTGTCGAAAATGAGTTCGTCGAGTGCTTTCAAAACGTAGCGCCTCCAGAGGGGGATTTCAGGCTTTCAACGAAGCGGCGGCCTGCCTGGCTCGTCGGGCGTGTTGCAACGGTCAGAACCCGTAGACCGGGTCCCGGGGTGGTAGTTCTGGCGATCAGGTAGACGCCCGGACTACCGGGCCCGGGTTCGCTCGTAGGCGGCTAGAATCGTGCGCTCCGATTGCACCAGATATTCTTCGAGCATATGGGTCGCTTCATCGGTCTTGCCAGCGTCGAGGCGGCCGAGCACGGCAGCATTCATGTCCAGGTAGGGCGAGTGGAGCAATTCCGGATTGTTGAGCAGCCCGAAAGCCAAGCGCAATTCTGCCGAGATCTGCGCATAAAACGCTACCAGTCGCGGGCTGTCGGACAGTTCGACGATGGCCTTGTGAAACTTCATGTTGGCGGTGCCCACGGCCATCCAGTCATTGGCTTCACGGGCGCGCACGCCTGCCTCGACCGCATTGCGCATGTTCTGCACGCCAGGATGCTGCGGATATGCCTGGGCAATCGCCCTGCATTCGATGAAGCGCCGGATGCGATAAATATCGATGATCGAGGCCATATCAGGCTTGGCCACGGTCACGCCGCGGTTGGGTTCATGAGTGAGCAAACCCTCGCGGGTCAGAATTCTGAAGGCTTCTCTCAAGGTATTGCGGGAAATCTGCAGGCTTTCGGCCAGCGCCGCTTCCGAAAGACGTTGACCGGGAACCAGCTCACCCTCGACCAGCATTCTGCGAAGCTCTGTGGTTATTGATTCTCCAAGCGTACGAGGGAGGAGAGAAGCAGCGTCGTTCATAAAGGGTCCGGATAAGGAAAAGCCGAGTCGATATTCCACGACAGCTCATTGGCTGGCAAGGACGAAGGCCATCCGATGCTTCATCAGGTAGCACACTTGAGTTCAAGCGTAACAATATGGTGCGTATTGTTGATCCATAAGATATGGATTGTTCAACAATATTATCTTTATGTATCTACAACTTGGCGCTGTTTAATGCCCTTTGGCATGCTCATTGCTCTGGCAGGTTACCTCTCATCTCAGGAATGCCGCCGTGACACAGACTGCCAATGAGTTCACCAAGGCGCGTCGCGCCTCATTGATCGCCGCGATCTTCATGATGGCGACCTCTGCCATCGGCCCAGGCTTTCTGACCCAGACAGCCACCTTCACCGCGACCCTGGGGGCGGCGTTTGCCTTCGGCATTCTGGCGTCGATCCTGATCGACTTCGTGGTGCAGTTGAATGTCTGGCGCATTGTCACGCTGACCAGAATGCGCGCATCGGATCTGGCCAACGCGGCGATCCCCGGCAGTGGTTACCTGCTGGCGGTGCTGGTCATTTTCGGCGGGCTGGTATTCAGTCTGGGCAACATTGCCGGTGCAGGGCTGGGGTTGAATGCCTTGATCGGCCTTGACCCCAAATGGGGTGGCGCCTTGAGCGCGCTGATCGCCATTGCGATCTTCTCGTCGCACCGTGCGGGTATTGCGATGGATCGCATCATGATGGTGCTGGGTACCTTGAAAGTCTGCCTGATCCTGTTCGCTGCCTTCGCCTCGCATCCGCCGCTGGGCGAGGCGCTGCGTCAGACGGTATTGCCGGACATGGTCGATTTCGCCGCCATCACCACCATCGTCGGCGGCACGGTCGGCGGCTATATCACTTATGCCGGTGCTCACCGCTTGCTGGATCGCGGCACCGTCGGGGTCGAGAACATCGATGTAGTGTCCAAGGCGGCGTTGACCGGTATTCTGGTCACCGGGGTTGTCCGTTACATACTGTTTCTGGCAATCCTCGGCGTGGTCGCCAGCGGCGTTGTCATCGATGTATCCGGCCAGGGCGCAAACCCTGCGGCCCAGGCGTTCACCGCTGCCGCTGGCAACTTCGGCCTGATCATGTTCGGCCTGGTGCTCTGGGCGGCCGGCATCAGCAGCGTGATCGGCGCGTCCTATACTTCGATGTCGTTCATCACGGTATTTTCCAAACGCATCACCGAGCGCGTGCGCAACCTGGCAACTGTCGGCTTTATCCTGATCACCGTGGTCGTATACGTCATGTGGGGCAAACCACCGGCCGCGCTGCTGGTCTTTGCCGGGGGCTTCAACGGTTTGATCCTGCCACTGGGCCTGAGCATTTTCATGTACGTCGGCTGGCGCCGGTCCGACATGATGGACGGCTACCACTACCCGCGCTGGCTATTGGTGCTGGGCGTGCTGACCTGTCTGCTGTCGTGGTACATGGCGTTCAAATCGGCGGGAGCCATCTTTGCCTTCATCAATGCAGCCTGATTTCGGAGAATAAAAATGCCTGCAATAGACCTCAACAGTGACCTTGGTGAAAGCTTCGGCGCCTGGAGCATGGGCGACGACGAGGCGATTCTCGATGTGGTCAGCAGTGCCAACGTGGCCTGCGGTTTTCATGCTGGCGATCCGGCCGGCATCCTCCGTACCCTCGAGGCCGCTGCGGCCCGCGGCGTTGCCATTGGTGCGCATGTGGCTTACCCGGACCTCGTCGGGTTTGGCCGTCGCAACATGGACATCCCGAGCGACCAGTTGACGGCCGACGTCATTTATCAGATCGGCGCGCTTCAGGGCCTGGCGCGCAGCGCCGGTACCAGCGTGACATACGTCAAACCTCACGGCGCGCTGTACAACACCATCGCTGGCGATCAGCGCCAGGCGGCGGCGGTCATTCAGGCGCTGTTGCGCATCGACCCTGCGCTGAAGCTGGTGTGTCTGGCCAATTCGCCACTGCTCGGCTGGGCGCGGGAAGCTGGACTCGCGTGCGTTGCCGAAGCGTTCGCCGACCGGGCCTACACCGCTGAAGGCACGCTGGTCTCCCGTTCGCGGCCCGGTGCCGTGCTGCACGATGCCGAACTGATCGCCGAACGCATGCTGCGTCTGGTGCGCGACGGGGTTATCGAGGCTGAAGACGGCCGCGAAATCAGTCTGCAAGCCGATTCTATCTGCGTACACGGCGACAGTCCGGGCGCGGTGAACATCGCCCGCATTCTGAAAGACCGTTTGCACGACGCAGGCGTTACCGTCCGCGCATTCAACCGGGGCTGACCATGAACAACACCTTGCAACACGCCCGTCAGGCGGCTATCGAGGCACGTACCCGCTATCGACAAGGGTTTGTTTCGCCGACCGCGGGTCAGGCCCCCGGTCTGACCCAGTGCAACATGATCACGCTGCCGCGCGACTGGGCCTATGACTTTCTGCTGTTCGCCCAGCGCAATCCGCAAGCCTGCCCGGTGCTGGATGTGACCGAGCCTGGCAGCTACACCACGCTACTGGCCGAACAGGCCGACCTGCGCACCGACCTGCCGTTGTATCGGGTCTGGCGTGATGGGCAACTGGCTGAAGAAGTCAGCGACGCCAGCGAAATCTGGGCGCAGCACGGCGATCTGGTCAGTTTTCTGATCGGTTGCAGCTTCACCTTCGAGACCGACCTGATGAACGCCGGGATCGATGTGCGTCACATCAGCGAAGGCTGCAACGTACCGATGTACCGCAGCAATCGTGTCTGTCGACCTGCCGGGCGCTTGCAGGGAAACATGGTGGTGTCGATGCGGCCCATCGCTGCCGACCGGGTTGCCGAGGCAGCAAGGATCACCGGGCGCTACCCCGGCGTGCACGGCGCCCCGGTGCATGTCGGCGAACCTGAGCTGCTTGGCATCAAGGACCTCGCGCATCCGGACTTCGGCGATGCCGTGAGCATCAAGCCCGGCGAGATTCCGGTGTTCTGGGCCTGCGGCGTGACCCCGCAGGCGGTGGTCATGGCGTCCCGTGTGCCGTTTGCGATTTCCCACGCACCGGGGCACATGTTCATTACCGATATTCCGGACAGCTACTACCACGTATAGGAGAGGCTCATGCGTTTCTACCCGGCCAACCTGGACGCGCTCCTGGTTGAACTGTCGAACCTGGACGAGACTCTGGCCCTGTTCGAATCGTTACAGCAGAGGCCCATCGCAGGCGTGGAGGAAATCGTTCCGGCGGCCCGGACGTTGCTGGTGCATTTTCGCCCGTCCGCCATCGGTTTCGAGGCGCTTGCGGCGCAGATTGCCTCGCGTGACATTCGCGGCAGCGCTCGCGAGCCCGGCAAGCTGATTGAAATACCCGTGCATTACAACGGTGAAGACTTGGCTGATGTGGCCCGCGAGCTGGACATCAGCGTTGACGAAGTGATCAAGCGCCACACCGGCAGCGACTACAACGTTGCCTTCTGCGGCTTTGCGCCCGGTTTTGCCTACCTCAGTGGCGGTGCCGGCTTTGTGGTGCCGCGGCGCAGCACGCCGCGCACGCGCATTCCGGCTGGCGCAGTGGCGTTGGCCGGTGGCTTCAGCGGTGTTTATCCACAGGCCAGCCCCGGAGGCTGGCAGATCATCGGCGTGACTCACTCAAAAATGTGGGACCTGGGCCGCGACGAGCCAGCCTTGCTTCAGCCTGGCTATCGCGTGCGCTTTCAAGACGCGGGTCCGCTGCCCGTGACCAGCGTTTCGGTGGCTGCGCCCGTTCGTCAGCAGGCGTCGACAATCACCGAAGACTATCTGCAAGTCGTTACGCCGGGTCTGCAGACCCTGTTTCAGGACCTGGGGCGTCCCGGTCGGGCAGGGCAGGGTGTTTCCGCATCGGGTGCGCTGGATCGCGGCGCATTGCGTGCGGCCAATCGCGCAGTAGGCAACGAGCCAGGCACTGCTTGTCTGGAAATTCTCATGGGTGGCCTGACGTTTACCTGTCAGGGCCAGGCGGTGGTAGCGGTTACCGGTGCTCAGGCGCCTGTCGAGGTGCTGACGGCTGATGGCCAACGCATGCAGCCGCCGCTTTACGCGCCGTTTTCGTTGCAGAGCGGCGATCAGGTGAGCATCGGTTCGCCCATCGCAGGCTTGCGCAGTTATCTGGCCGTTCGCGGTGGTTTTGTCCACGAGCCGGTGCTGGGCAGTCTGTCCACTGACACGCTGGCCCAGGTCGGACCCGCAGCGCTGGCGGCTGGCGACCGGCTGGGCTTCAAGTGCAGAACCGGCGGCGCTGCGGTGTCGACTGGCGAACAACCGGCCTTCGACATGCCGCGCAATGATCAGGTCATTACCCTGGATGTGGTCATGGGGCCGCGCAGCGACTGGTTCACCGCCGAGGCGCAGGCGTTGCTTGCGCAGCAAACCTGGCTGGTTACGCCGCAATCCAACCGTATCGGTATCCGCCTGGCGGGCGAGCAGTCGCTTGCGCGCGCCGTCAGTGGCGAACTGCCCAGCGAGGGCACCACGGTCGGTGCCATTCAGGTACCGCCCAGTGGCCAGCCGGTACTGTTTCTGGCGGACCACCCGTTGACCGGCGGTTACCCGGTCATCGGCGCAGTCGCTACCTATCACCTGGACAAGGCCGGGCAGATTCCGGTCAATGCCCGCATTCGTTTCAACCCGCTGAGCGCCTTCGAGCCAGTGCGCCCCGCCACTTCAGACGAGACCAATAACAGATGAAAAAGGTTCTGATTGCCAACCGTGGCGAAATTGCCGTGCGCATTGCCCGCGCCTGCCGTGACTATGGGGTTGCCTCGGTGGCCGTGTATGCCGATGCCGATATCGACGCGCTGCATGTGCTTCAAGCCGATGAAGCCTATGGGCTGCAAGGTGAGCGCCCGACCGACACCTATCTGAACATCGAAAAACTGCTGGCAGTGGCTGCTCGTGCCGGTGCCGACGCGGTTCACCCGGGGTATGGCTTCCTCTCGGAGCGCGCCGACTTTGCCCGCGCCGTGATCGACGCCGGCCTGACCTGGATCGGCCCGGACCCTGCAACCATCGACGCATTGGGTGACAAGGTGCAGGCCCGGCGCATCGCCTTGAAAGTCGGTGCGCCGCTGGTAGCCGGTACTGAAAACCCGGTGAAAGATGCCTCTGAGGTGCTTGCGTTCGCCGAGCAGCACGGCCTGCCGATTGCCATCAAGGCCGCCTTTGGCGGCGGTGGTCGAGGCTTAAAGGTGGCCTGGAAGCTGGATGAAGTCAGCGAACTGTACGAGTCTGCCGTACGCGAGGCAGTAACCGCGTTTGGCCGTGGCGAATGCTTTGTCGAACGCTTTCTGGACCGTCCTCGTCATATCGAAGCGCAGATCATCGCCGACCGCCACGGCCGCGTAATCGTCGTCGGCACCCGCGACTGCTCGCTGCAACGCCGCAACCAGAAGCTGATCGAAGAAGCCCCAGCGCCTTACCTGAATGATGAACTGCGCCAGCGCATCCACGATTCTGCCCGTGCGGTTTGTGCCGAGGCAGGTTATGTCGGTGCCGGTACGGTGGAATTCCTGCTCAGTGGCGACGGCACCCTGTCATTTCTGGAGGTCAATACGCGCTTGCAGGTCGAACACCCGGTGACTGAAGAAACCAGCGGTGTGGATCTGGTCATCGAGCAACTGCGCGTGGCCGACGGCCTGCCGCTGTCGTTCGATGGTACGCCTGTACCACGCGGGCACAGCTTCGAATTCCGCATCAACGCCGAAGATGCAGGCAACGGCTTTTTGCCGACCCCGGGCACCATCGACGTGTTTCAGCCACCGTCCGGACCGGGCGTGCGCCTGGACACCGGCGTGACAGAAGGCTCGCGAGTGTCAGCGAACTTCGATTCGATGATCGCCAAACTGATCGTCACCGGCGCGACCCGCGAACAGGCTATCAGCCGCGCCCGCCGCGCCCTGGCCGAGTTCAAAGTGGAAGGCGTCGCCACCGTGCTGCCGTTCCATCGAGCCGTCATGGCCCACGACGACTTCACCGCCGCCAATACCTTCGCCGTCCACACCCGCTGGATCGAAACCGACTTCGCCGAGCACGTCACCATCGCACCGCGCAACGCTGCGCCAGTCGATGCAGGCGTGCTGCGCACCTTCGTTGAAATCGACGGCAAACGCCACGAACTGGGCCTGCCCGCCGCGCTGCTGGCCGGCATGAGCCTGAACGCTGCCGCACCGGCTGACGCCAGCCAGCCAGCTGCCGACGCCCCTGACCCGCACGCAGTACTGACGCCGGTCGCGGGCAACCTGCATGCCTGGGCGGTTGAAGACGGTGCGACAGTAGAGAAGGGACAGGTGATCGCCATTATGGAGGCGATGAAGATGGAAACATCGATACTGGCGCCGTGTGCCGGAACCGTGCAGATCAGCAAGGAGCCTGGCGGGTATCTGGAGGCGAAGGTGGTGATTGGTCGGGTTGAGGCCTGATTTGATTGCAATCGCGCGTCAACCGGGCGGTTACCCGATTGACGCGTGCTGTTGCAGAAAGTAATCGCCTTAGTCCAGCCGCAACTCAGGCGGCTCCGGTGCATCCTTGGTCGCCGGGGCCACTTTGGTGTTTACCGGTTGCAGCGTTGTTTGCCCGGTCGGGGCTCCGGTTTTGTCGCTCGGCTCGGCGGGCACCAGTTTGTATTCCAGGCCTTGGGTGTTCTTGAGGTAGATCTCCATCTGGCGGAACGAGATGTTGATGTGCTGCTTCTTGAACTCGCGATTGATGAAGCGGTTGATCTCGTCCAGCACCGGGTTGCGGTCGCCCAGGTCGCGGACGTGCATGCGCAGTTCGTGGTCGAGGGTGCTTTCGCCGAAGTTCAGGAAGTAAACGATCGGCTCTGGTTCCTTCAGCACCCGAGGGTTTTCCCGGGCGGCTTGCAGCAGCAGGGAGCGCACCAGATCCAGGTCCGAGCCGTAATCGACGCCCAGCTTGAGCGTTACGCGGGTGACAGTGTCGGTCAGCGACCAGTTGATGAGCTGGCCGGTGATGAAGGTCTTGTTCGGGACGATGATGTCCTTGCGATCGAAGTCAGTGATGGTCGTTGCGCGGATGCGGATCTTGCTGACCGTCCCCGACAGGGCGCCGATGGTGATGGTGTCACCGATCCGCACCGGACGTTCGAAGAGGATCATGATGCCGGATATGAAGTTGGCGAAGATCTCCTGCATGCCGAACCCGAGCCCTACCGACAGCGCCGCGACCAGCCACTGCAATTTGTCCCAGCTCACGCCCAGCGTTGACAGCGTTGTCACGAAGCCGACACCGGCGATGGTGTACGACAGCAGCGTGGTCGTCGCGTAGGCACTGCCTTGCGCGAGGTTCATGCGTGACAGCACCAGCACTTCCAGCAGGCCGGGCAGGTTGCCGGCGAGCACGAAGGTGATGACGATGATCACCCCTGCACCGAGGAAGTCGCTCAGGCTGATCGGCACCATACTCATGTTGGCACCGGTACCGCTGGTGTATTCGTAGAGGATGATGTTGTCCAGGTAGGCGAACACGGTGATCAGCTCGGCCCAGACCAGGTACAGCGCACCGACGAAACCGGCCAGCAGGGCCAGACGAATCAGGCGCAGCGACTGCTGGTTGACCTGTTCGATGTCCAGTTTCGGCTCTTCGACCGGAATGTCGCTGTCGCCGTTTTCCCGGGCTGCCTGACGTTTGGCCAGTGCACGCTGGTAGGCTAGGCGGCGGGCGGCGACGCTCAGGCCGCGGACGAACGTCGCCTCGACCATCAGCCAGATCATCATCAGGTACAGGGTGTCGATCAGGCGGTCGCTGAGCTTGAGCGCCGTGTAGTAGTAGCCAAAGCACACGGCCAGAAAGAGTGCGACGGGCAGTGCCGTGAACACCACACCGACAGTCTTGCGGAACAGCGAAGCGTTATGATGCGTGGGGCTTGAGATCAGCAGGCGAGCGAGCAGCCAGGTCATCAGAGCGTAACAGGTCAGCACCACGCCGATCCCCAGCACATCGTCGGCCAGCGCGGCAGGCTGGTGCTCGGCTACGGCCACCACCGCCACCAGGGCGAGAACGACCAGCCCGAGGCGACGCACCCAGCCACGCAGGAACTCGACCTGCGCCGTTTCCCAGCGGAAATGCAGCTGGGCAACGCCAGATGGGGCGAGTACGCGGTAGGCGGTGTAGAACACCAGCCAGGCGAGGGCGATCTGCAGCAATGCCTCACCCAGGTTGGCGTTCTGCCCGCGTGCATCGATTTGCAGTGCATAGCCGCACAGCGCCAGGCCCAGCGCCACGGGCATGGCCAGCAGCACGTTGATCAGCAGCGCCAGTGGCGTTTTCCATTGGCTGTCACGTTTGAAGTGGCCGATGTCGGCATGCAGGCGATTCAGCTTCTGATACAGCGCCTTGCGCCGCCAGGTCAGTACGCCGATCAACAGCAGCAGGGGCAGGAACAGCAGCGGTCGCTGAGTCAGACCGTCTGACAGCTCGCTCAGGCTGGATGTCCAGGGCAGGGTGGCGATCTGCTTTTGCAGGCGCGGCCAGATATTCTGAAACCATTCCAGGTCCAGCGGCTTGTTGCTGGGGATCCAGAACATCTGCTCGTCGAGTGTCGCGCGCAGTCCCTGAGCGGTGCTGGTCAGCTGCTTCTGGTTCAGTTGCAGCGTGATGGACTCGTTGAGCAACGCGCTCAGCTCGCGATTGAGGCGTTCCAGCAAGTCGCTGCGGGTGATGGCCAGGTCCAGCAGCGTGCGGCGCAGTTGCGGGGTAATGTTTTCAGGCGGTTGAGTGGCGAGCAGCTTCTCGACATAGGCGGTCGGCGTGCTCATCTGTTCGCGTTGCTGGTTGATGTCGAACTGATACAGACGAATGTTGGCGATTTCGTCGGCCAGGCCCTTGTCCAGCTCCAGATGTGGCAACGCCTGCTTCTGCTTGTAGAGAATCTTGGACAGCAGCAGGCTGCCGCTCAGCACGTTGATCTGCTCGCTGAGGGCTTGATCGGTCTGGGTCAGGTTGTCCAGTTGCTGTTTGGTCTTGAGGTTTTGCTGGGTCAGCTCGTTGAGGCGGTCGGTGCCGCGCAACAGGTAGTCAGACAGCTTGAGGTTGGCGGCGCTTTCGGTCGCCAGCAGGCTGCTGCCACCGGACTTTTGCGCTTCCAGGGACAGGTCGGCGACCGTTTTCTGCGACTGGGCGCGACGCTTGTCGTTGATCAGGGTTTGCAGGTCCTGAATTTCCTGTTCCTGGCGCGCGACCTTTTCGGTCAGCAAGTCATGCTGGCTATTGCCCAGGTCCTGCAACTGGCTGTTGCCGGCCAGTTCCTGACGGCGCAGCAGGTTGAGGGCGTTGATCGAGGCCAGTTCTGAATTGAGCAGGTTGCGCTGGTCGGCGCTCAGGGTTTTGCCGTTGTCCTTGCCGCTCTTGAGGATGGCGTTGATCTGCTGGATACGCGTCTGATTGGCGCTGATTTCAGTCTGCGCCCGCTCAGGCCGGGTCTGCGCGGTGATGGCCAGGCTGTTGGCGTCGTTGAGTTCGCTTTGCAGGTCGCTTTGCTGGGTACTGCGCTGGCTGAGAAGCTGCTCCAGTTGTGGCACATCAAGGCCGCCGTAGCGCTGGGCGACGGGTACCACTTTGCTTTCTTTCAGGCGGGCCAGCTCGCGCTGGTTTTCCGAGGTCTGTTTTGGCGCCTGGGCCAGTTGTTGCTTGAGCGCTTCGAGTTTCTGCTCGCTGTCCTTCTTGCTGGCGAGAAAAGCCAACGTTTGCTCGAGTACCTGTTGCAGCGCTTTCTGCTCGGCATCAGGCAGCTTGCGATCAGCAATCTTGTCGAGGCTTTGCTGCACGGCATCGCTGCTGGGCGGGTCGGCGGCGAGCGCCGGGAAGGTGGACAGGCAAAGCGCAAACAGTGCGGCAGCACAAATGGAACGCAGGGAAAACATAGACACCGGTCGCATGATGATACGTGTGGATTGGCAGTTTAAAGGAACAGTCCGGGGCCCGGGCGGGTTCCTTCGGGGAATTTGACGCCCACTTTCTGGATCTTGTTCCCGTCCATGACGGCAACTGTCCAAATAGTTCCATTCCATTCAATCTGGTCGCCCACCACTGGCTCGCCGCGGTTCTTCTGCACGATGAACTGGCTGAGTGGCATTCCGGGGTCAATGCCATCGAGTTTCAGGCCATACAGGGCCGCGACTTCACCCAGCCGTGCATCGCCTTCAAGAACGAAGTCGCCGAAGAAGCGCAGGTCCAGGCCACGTTGCGGTGCCTGGCTGAACAGTTTGCCCAGTGCCGGAAGATCATGTTCGTGACCGATCACACAGAGCAGGTCGCCCACTTCCAGCGTCGTACTGCCGGACGGGTGAAGCAACTGCTGGCCCCGGAACAGCGCGGCAATACGCGTGCCTTCAGGCATTTTCAGCTCACGCAGCGCCGCACCGATGCACCACTTTTCAGCGCCCAGACGGTAGACGAACAGCTCCCATTCACTGGTGACGTGCACCTCCAGTGCGGCCCGGGAAATAGGCGCAGGGTCAGGCGGAACCGTCACTTTCAACAGTTTGGCCACCCACGGCAGGCTGGTGCCTTGCAGCAACAGCGAGACCAGTACGATAAAGAACGCCAGGTTGAAGTACAGCTGCGCATTGGGCAGCCCGGCCATCAGCGGGAACACGGCGAGGATGATCGGCACCGCGCCGCGCAGGCCGACCCAGGCGATAAAGGCTTTTTCGCGGCCATGGAAGGCCTTGAACGGCAGCAGGCCGACCATCACCGACAGCGGGCGTGCCACCAGAATCATCCACAGCGCCAGGCCCAGTGCCGGTATTGCAATCGGCAGCAGGTCGTGGGGCGTGACCAGCAGGCCCAGCACCAGAAACATGCCGATCTGTGCCAGCCAGGCCATGCCGTCAAGCATGTGCAGGATGCCGTGGCGGCTGCGGATCGGTCGGTTACCCAGCACCAGCCCGCACAGGTAGACCGCGAGAAAACCGCTGCCGTGGATAGCGTTGGTCAGGGCGAAGATCGCCAGGCCGCCGGCAATCACCAGAATCGGGTACAGGCCGGCCGCCAGATTGATGCGGTTGACCAGCTGCAGCAGGATCCAGCCGCCGCCCAGGCCGATGAAACTGCCGATACCGAATTCCTGGATCAGGTGCCCTAGCAGCCCCCAGTGCAAGCCGGTCTGACCGCTGGCCAGCATGCCGATCAGGGTGACGGTCAGGAACACCGCCATGGGGTCGTTGCTGCCCGACTCGATCTCGAGGCTGGCGGTAACGCGCTCGTTCAAGCCTTTGCCGCCCAGCAGGGAGAACACCGCAGCAGCGTCTGTGGAGCCGACGATCGCGCCGATCAACAGGCCCTGAATGACGCTGAGATTGAACAGCCAGGCAGCCACCATGCCGGTCAGTACCGTGGTGATAAGCACGCCCACCGTCGCCAGCGACAAGGCAGGCCACAGCGCTACCCGGAAACTGGCCACCCGGGTGCGCAGCCCGCCGTCAAGCAGAATGACGGCCAGCGCAAGGTTGCCGACCAGGTACGCGGTAGCGTAGTTATCGAAGATGATCCCGCCGCCATCCACGCCCGCTACCATACCCACGGCCAGGATGATGACCAGGATCGGAATGCCCAGACGTGATGAAAGAGAACTGACCAGGATGCTTGCGGCTACCAGCAACGCGCCGACCAGGAACAGGCTGTTGATGGTGGTGGCGTCCAAGGGCGGTACTCCGTAGAAAACTGAATTGAAGCGAGAGGGGCGAAAACTGACCATGCAGTCCGCATGCCAAGCGATTTAACCTGTTGAATTGCTTGGCTGTCAAAGATCAATTTCCGGCGGATCACGCAGCTTCGGCGTTCCAGAGCACGTGACTCGTTGCAATCTGGCGGTCGACACAGACGTATATGCCACAAGCCAAGCCTTCTTGCGGCCTTTTGTCGAGCTCCAGCTATAGAAGGTTTTCATCATGGACGATGAAAGTGCAGCAAGTCAGAAGGGCGGAAATTCATTTAGCGATTACCTGAATCCGCATGCAGAGTTCTGGGCGCGGGCGAGTCAGTACTTACGGCTGAACCCGATCAATCTGCAGTCACCCGCTGCCTTTGCTGTCGGGCCTCTGACTGAATCAGTTCACGCGCCTGCCTGCGCAGGGTCGCGTTATAAATAGTTAGTGCCACGTATGCCGTAAGGGGTGATTACGTGCATGACTTCTCTCATACAGGAAGAAGTCATGACGACCCAATCTCTGAAAATACCTGAAACCGATCAGCAACTGCTGCGTGAACGCGCGAAGCAATTTGTTTTCGACTACCCCGATCTGCACGATCTGGCCTATAGCGTAGTCAGCAAGATCATGCTTCAGCACACGAAAAAGGTGTTCAACCCCGACAAGGTCTATTGGCATCGTTTCGGCAGCGCAAGCAGCAGCCCGCGTACATTTACCGGCTGGCGGCATTCCGGCAAACCGCTGCAATCGATGACGTTGATCGAACTGCTCATGCAGAACTTCAACGCCCACGACCAAGAGGCCAGTGATGAGCTTTCCCTCTACGGCGGCTTTTATACCGACGGTCCGGATCATGAGGTGTTCGACGAGCGCAACGAGGTGCCCATGCTACCGCAGACTTTGCTGGCAGAAATGTGGACGCTGGATTTCAGCTCGCTGTACACCCGCCGCATGGAGCGTTTCTGGAGTTCGCACAGTGAGAATTTTTGCATTCTGGCCAAAGCGCACTATTTGGTTGCAGCCGGTAATTGCCTGCGCAAAGGTCAGCTTTCGCCAGACGACTTCAAGCACGTCACTCGATTCGTCGTCACTGATCCCTCGCAGCCAGCGACGCTGAAGGCCTTGCGGGACTCGCCCTTGGGAACGCCTGGCCTTTCGGTGCATACGCTGGATATCAACGGCGTCAAGACTTACGACATGCTGCGTATCGTTATCGCTGATGGCCGGGAAGTGATTTACCGGCCTGATGCCGAGCAGCCTTTTCAGGTGTTCGAAAACGAACGCGCGCTGTACAACTGGCTCAAGGTGCAGTTCGCGAGCGAGCAGGTGGGTAAGGCACTGACAGGCAATTTCCTGCGCGGCGAAGCGGCACGAACACAAGACGGCGTCAGGTTTGCGCGCGGGGTCAGTGAATTGCTCGCACATGACTGGCGTGCCGATGTTCGACTTATCAATCAATCCCGGGCACCCATCGTGGGTGATCCCTTTATTCATATGCGTGATATCGCGCGTCAGGTCATGACCGCCGACGCGCATCAGTTGCTGACGTCCAATGCCGATCTGCGCAAGCAGATGTGGATCGGTTATCTAAGTGCCTTCATGCAGGCTTTTGGCGGGCTAGCCGCGTTGGGGTGGCCCATTGCTCTGACGCTGGTTGGCGCAGGCCTCGCCAATACCGGGTTGAACATTGATCAGGCGATCAATGGCAAGACCCCGGCGCAACGTCGCGCTGGTGCATTGGGTGCCATTATCAACACCCTTTACCTGCTTTTTAATCTGCCGCTACTGATGTCCATTCGTACCATGCCTGAGCCTGTGCCATTAGTGCGGGCGGATGTCGTGTCGCTCCCCAGTGAAGTTGTGGAGAGTGGCGTGATTGTCGATCCGCTGGAAAACATGGAAGGCAACCTGCTGCTGGACAGCCTCACGCCCTCAGCCGAGGAAGGCAGGTTTCGTGGCGTTTACTCGTTGGGCAATGGCGAAACCTGGATCAAGCTTGCGCGGTTGCCGTATCGCGTGATGTTCAGTGAGCAACAGCAGTGCTGGCTTATCGTTGACCCTGACAATCCTTTTGCGTTCGTTGGCAGTAAGCCGGTTCGCTTGGGGCTCGACGGAGAATGGACGCTGATTCAATCACCTGGCTTGCAGGGTGGCTCGCCTATGGATCCGCAGGTGCCGTCTACCAGCTCATCAGTCCCGCCAGGAAAACCTTATGCAACAGTGCATTCAACGTTCTGGGACAGGTACCTGCAAACGGACATATTCAATGAGCAATATTATGCAGAAAGAGCCCTGACTCGTCAGAAAGAGGTCATGGATATCTGGGAGCCAACCACGGACGATGTTCTGGAGTCTGACTCTTCACCCGAAGGCGATGAAGTGTACCGGGACCCGTGGCACGGTAAACACAGGGTATTCAAGCTGGGCGAGGATGACTATTACGGCGCTAACATCATGCTCTATACCCAGGAGGATACGGTGTTCAATCGATTCCTGCGTACAGGCGAACGTAGGGGCTCCAACCAGGTAAGGTTCATTGAGCGTCTTGCCGATGACATCCAGGTAGTGGGCTATAGCAATGATGTCGAGTTGTATCGGGGTGGCAGCGGTGATCGGGGTACCTCGGGTGCCGTGTTCCGCAGCGGGCAGATCAAGATCGGCGATGTGCTGGTCAATACCGATATAACTTCGTTCAGTGAAAACCCCTACGTGGTCAGCGCGTTTGCCAGCAGTCGAGCCGGCGCTCCTACTAACGCGGTGATTGGGCCGATAACGTTCGATGATACTTCGGTGGTCTTTGTGTTGCCCAAAGGACGGTATTTGAGGGCCACGCCGATCGCGCCATTTTCAGCCTCGCCCGATGAGGCCGAATCGATCTTTTTGCCTGGTTGTTATTTTCAAATCGAGAGTATCGAAGAAGTGGTCGGCGAGTTTTACCGCATCATGAAAGTCCAGATGCAGGAGGTCGATCGCCCGGTTCAGGGAAGAGCGCTTTACGATATGCGCACGGGCGAGCCATTCAGTCGAGAGCAATACGCGCTCAAGTTGGGGGCAGATGCCAAGGCATTGGTCGACCGGTTCTTTCCACAGAACCCGATGACTGACCTGTTCAGCCCTCACTGATCAAGCGCCGCCCGGTTTTATTTAAAACCAGCCATCGCGCATGGCAAGGCAAGTGTCATCGCGGTTTTCCAGAATGCTCAGTTCGTGATGGCAGCCCGGTACTTCCCAGGTCAGGAAGTACCGGGCTGCTTGAAGCTTGCCCTTGTAGAAGTCGCTGTCGGCCGAATGACCTTTGCCCAGACCTTCCTCAGCGCGAATCGCCTGTTCCAGCCAGCGCCAGCCAATAATGGTATGGCCGAATACCTTGAGGTACAGCGCCGAATTGGCCAGCGTACTGGTGATTCTGCCTTGCGCCAGATCGGTCAGCAGACCGAGGGTGACAGCCTGCACATGAGTGACCAATTGCTCCAGAGGTTGGCGCAGCTCATGAAGTGAGTCGTAAACCTGCGCCCGCTCGCATGTGTCGGATATCAGGCGCAGCAGTTGCTTGAGGCCGGTGCCGCCATTTTGCGCCAGCTTGCGACCAAGCAGGTCCAGCGACTGAATGCCGTGAGTGCCTTCATGAATCGGATTAAGCCGGTTATCGCGGTAGTACTGCTCAACGGGGTATTCGCGGGTATAGCCGTGACCACCGAGAACCTGAATCGCCAGCTCGTTGGCCTTCAGGCAGAACTCCGAAGGCCAGGACTTGACCACCGGAGTCAGTAAGTCCAACAGTTCATGGGCATGCTTGCGGGCGTCGTCGGTTTCGCCGGTCTGTGTGTCGTCGAACAGTCGCGAGGCATACAGGCACAGGTCGAACGCGCCTTCTACATACGCTTTCTGGGTCAGCAGCATACGCCGCACGTCGGCGTGCTGAATGATCGGAACAGGCGTGCTCTCGGGGCTTTTGCTGTCAGGCAGCCGACCTTGAGGTCTATCGCGGGCATAATCCAGAGAGTACAGATACCCCGAATAGCCGAGCATGACCGCGCCCAGGCCGACGCCGATGCGTGCTTCGTTCATCATCTGGAACATGTAACTCAAACCATGATGAGGCTTGCCGACCAGATAGCCGACACACTCACCGTTATCGCCGAAATTCAGCGCGGTGGAGGTCGTGCCTTTCCAGCCCATCTTGTGAAACAGGCCAGCCAGCAGCACATCGTTGCGCTTGCCGAGGCTGCCGTCGTCGTTGACCAGAAACTTGGGCACGATGAACAGCGAGATACCTTTGACCCCGCCAGGGGCATCCGGCAGTTTTGCCAATACCATGTGCACGATATTTTCCGAAAGCGCGTGATCACCACCCGAGATGAAAATCTTGTTGCCACGCAGCCGGTAGGTGCCGTCGTCTGCCGGTTCGGCGCGGGTGCGGATGTCTGACAGCGACGAACCTGCGTGTGGCTCGGTCAGGGCCATGGTGCCGAAGAAGCGCCCCTCGATCATCGGTTGCAGAAAGCGCTGTTTTTGTTCGTCGTTGCCAAAACTCTCAATCAGATTCGCCGCGCCCATGCTCAGGAACGGGTAGGCCGTGGTTCCGACATTGGCTGCCTGAAAGTGGGCAAAGCAGGCCTGTGACAGTAGGGTCGGCAACTGCATGCCGCCCGCTTCAAAATCACGCGATGCATTGAGAAAACCAGCGGCGAGAAACGCATCCACAGCAGGCTTGACCTCGGGGATCAGAATCGCTTCGCCATTTTCATAGCGCGGCTCGTTTTCGTCAGCCTTGCGGTTGTGCGGCGCAAAATACTTTTCCGCGATAGTACGCGCCGTCCCCAGCGCTGCATCAAAGGTTTCCCGCGAATGCTCGGCAAACCGCTCACGCCGCGTCAGCCCTTCGGCGTCCAGCACTTCATACAGCTCGAAAGCCAGGTTTCGGGAACTGAGCAGCGACTCGGACATGATGGCGTACCTATTCTTGGAATGGCTCAAGTCTAGGTCGGGTTGAGGAGGGAGGGTAGCAAGATTGATTCGGGTGATGGTCGAGCGTGTGCGGGGGGTATCGAGAGCGGACGCGGAGCGTCCAGAGCATGGGAACGGTCGGTGTCTTTCCGACACCTCTCGTTCCGCACGCTCCAGCATGGGAATGCCTTTCTTGACGCTCTGCGTCATCTGTTACCGAGCGGCATCAGCCGATCGTCATCAGGCTCGCATTGCCACCCGCCGCCGCGGTGTTGACGCTCAATGCCCGCTCTATCACCAGGCGTTCCAGCGGCACGTTGGTTTCGCCGTGGGACAGGCCATTGACGCCGACGATTGCACCGCTGCGCTGGGCGATCTGCTGGCAGATGGCGCGTAGCTGGTCGGAGTCGCCGTGGTGCAGGACTGCGTCGATGGCGACTTCGTCCTTGGTCCAGTCAGGGATCAGCTTGATGCGTGCCTGCACATCCTTTGGCAGACGAGCGCGCAATGGCTTGCTGATGTCTGTTTCCGGCCACACGGCAGAACTGCCGACAGCCAGCACGGCCGCCAGTTGAATCAGCAGGTCGTTCTCGTCATCCGCCAGGCAAAGCACGTGTTCACGCGGCAGAATCGCATAGCTGTTGCGCTCGCCGGTCGGGCCCGCCAGCTGGCGAGTGATGCCGCTTTGCGATTGCTCGGCGTATTGGCTGCACAGGGCATCCAGTTCGGCTTGCTGGTTACTGGCTGCCCAGGTCTTCAAGGCTTGCAACGGTTTGTTGAGGATGTCACGCAGGCGGGTGTCCGGAGCAGACAGTGCATCACTGCGCACGAACGATTTCTCGATGGCATCCTGCGGACGCGTCGACAGCAGGCGGTACAGGTACAGCGGGCCACCGGCTTTAGGGCCGGTACCGGACAGGCCTTCGCCACCAAATGGCTGGACGCCCACCACCGCACCGACGATGTTACGGTTTACATAGACGTTGCCTGCGTTGACGTTGTCGATGACCTTGGCGATGGTTTCGTCGATGCGCGTGTGCACGCCGAGGGTCAGGCCGTAGCCGGATGCGTTGATCTGGTCGATCAGCAGGCCGAGTTCCTTGCGCTTGTAGCGCACCACGTGCAGTACCGGGCCGAAGATTTCGCGTTGCAGCTCATCGAAGCTTTCCAGCTCGATCAGGGTCGGCATCACGTAGGTGCCGCGCTTGAGCTCTGTGCTGTCGGCAATGGCCACCTGATAAACCGTACGGCCTTTGTCGCGCATGGCCTGGATGTGTTTCTCGATACCCGCTTTGGCCTCGGCATCGATCACCGGGCCGATGTCTACAGACAGACGCTCCGGGTTGCCGAGACGGCTCTCGGCCATCGCCCCCTTGAGCATTTCGATGACGCGGTCGGCAGAGTCTTCCTGCAGGCACAGCACGCGCAGTGCCGAGCAGCGTTGCCCGGCGCTGTCGAACGCAGAAGAGACTACGTCAATGACAACCTGTTCGGTCAGCGCCGAAGAGTCGACGATCATCGCGTTCTGACCGCCGGTTTCGGCGATCAGCGGGATAGGGCGGCCCTGCGAATCCAGGCGTCCGGCTACATTGCGTTGCAGCAGGCGGGCGACTTCAGTGGAACCGGTGAACATCACGCCTTTGACGCGTTCGTCGCCGACCAGCCCGGCACCTACGGTTTCACCGCGCCCCGGCAGCAATTGCACGACGCCTTCCGGGATGCCGGCTTCAAGCAGCAGGCGCACGGCCTGGGCGGCAATCAACGGTGTTTGCTCGGCCGGTTTGGCCAGCACCGGGTTGCCCGCAGCCAGTGCAGCAGCGACCTGACCGCTGAAAATTGCCAGCGGGAAGTTCCAAGGGCTGATGCAGACCACCGGCCCCAGCGGACGATGGGCGTCGTTGGTGAAATCATTGCGCGCCTGTACGGCGTAGTAACGCAGGAAGTCGACGGCTTCGCGCACCTCGGCGATGGCGTTGGCGAAGGTCTTGCCCGCCTCGCGGACCAGCAGGCCCATCAAGGGCTGGATGTCGCTTTCCATCAAATCGGCAGCACGTTCCAGAATTGCGGCGCGTTCGGCAGGCGGTGTTGCCTGCCAGATCGGGCCAGCGCTCAAGGCGCACTGGATGGCGTTCTCGACATCCTGCAGCGAGGCTTCCTGAATATGACCGACCACATCACGCAGGTCGGATGGGTTCAACGCGGCAGTCAGTGTGCCTGCGCTGGCCGGGCAGCCGAGCATGGGAGCAGCTTTCCAGTCATTGTGCGCTGTGGCGAGCAGGGCCGAGGACAGCGAAGCCAGACGATGCTCGTTGGCCATGTCGATGCCGCTGGAGTTGGCGCGCTCGGTGCCATACAGGTCGCGCGGCAGCGGAATGCGCGGGTGCGGCAAGCCGAAACCGCCTTCCTGTGTTGCCATGCGTTCGATCTGGCTGACCGGGTCGGCCACCAGTTCCTGAATGGAGATCGAATGGTCGGCAATCCGGTTGACGAACGACGTGTTGGCACCGTTTTCCAGCAGACGACGGACCAGATAGGCCAACAGCGTTTCATGCGTGCCGACCGGAGCGTACACGCGGCATGGACGGTTCAGCTTGCCGTCTGCGACCTTGCCTACGACCTGCTCGTACAAAGGCTCGCCCATGCCGTGCAGGCACTGGAACTCATACTGACCTGGGTAATAATTCTGCCCGGCGATCTGGTAAATAGCCGCCAGGGTGTGGGCGTTGTGTGTGGCGAATTGTGGGTAAATGACTTCTGGTGCCGCCAGCAGCTTGCGGGCACAGGCGATGTACGAGACGTCGGTGTACACCTTGCGCGTGTACACCGGATAGCCTTCCAGACCTTCAACCTGGGCGCGCTTGATCTCGCTGTCCCAATACGCGCCCTTGACCAGACGGATCATCAGGCGGTGACGGCTGCGCCGAGCCAGATCGATCACGTAATCGATCACATAAGGGCAGCGCTTCTGGTAAGCCTGAATCACGAAGCCAATGCCGTTCCAGCCAGTCAGCTGCGGTTCGAAGCACAGGCGCTCGAGCAGATCCAGTGACAGCTCCAGACGATCAGCCTCTTCGGCATCGATGTTCAGGCCGATGTCGTACTGCTTGGCCAGCAGGGTCAGCGACAGCAGGCGCGGGTACAGTTCTTCCATCACGCGCTCGTACTGGGCGCGGCTATAGCGCGGGTGCAGTGCCGACAGCTTGATGGAAATGCCCGGGCCTTCGTAGATACCGCGGCCGTGGGAGGCCTTGCCGATGGAGTGTATGGCCTGCTCGTAGGACGCGAGATACTTCTGCGCATCATGCTCGGTAAGCGCCGCTTCACCCAGCATGTCGTAGGAATAGCGGAAGCCCTTGGCTTCAAAACGGCTGGCATTGGCCAGGGCTTCGCCGATGGTTTCGCCGGTGACGAACTGCTCGCCCATCAGGCGCATGGCCATGTCGACGCCCTTGCGGATCATCGGTTCGCCGCTCTTGCCGATGATGCGGCTCAGCGAAGATGTGAGACCTGCCTCGTTGTGAGTGGCGACCAGCTTGCCGGTCAGCAGCAGGCCCCAGGTGGCAGCGTTGACGAACAGCGACGGGCTGTTGCCCAGATGCGGCTGCCAGTTTCCGTTGCTGATCTTGTCGCGAATCAAGGCATCGCGCGTGCCCTTGTCCGGAATGCGCAGCAACGCTTCGGCCAGGCACATGAGTGCAACGCCTTCCTGCGAGGACAGCGAAAATTCCTGCAACAGGCCTTGAACAATGCCAGCGCGGCCGCCAGCGCTTTTCTGGTTACGCAGCTTTTCGGCAATCGACGCGGCCATCTTGTTGGTGGCTTCGGCAACAGGTGCGGTCAGGCGCGCCTGCTCCAGCAGCATCGGCACCACTTCCTGCTCGGGGCGGCGGTAGGCGGAGGTGATGGCGGCCCTCAGTACCGACTGCGGTTGAATGCTCTCGGCAAAATCAAGAAAGCATTGCAGGCCAGTGTCTTCCGCCACTTCGCCACGGTCTTCGCTGTCTTTGCCAGTCGCGCCATTGAGCTCCAGCAAGGTTGCACCACTCTCCAGTTTTTCCAGGTAATTGAAAATCGCCTGCTTGATCAACCAGTGCGGTGTGCGGTCGATCGAATGGGCGGCGGCTTTCAATCGCTCGCGGGTCGGGTCGTCAAGTTTGACGCCTAGAGTAGTGGTGGCCATGTGTTGTCCTCATTATAGCCACGCGGCGGTGGCATCGGCTTTGGCAAAGATTAGCGCCGTGACGGGGTCAGGTGCAACCGAGTGCAACCCTGTTTCGACAATATTTTGTGACATTCCCGGCAAGCAGGCCGCAATAGCGTTGCTTTGCCCAGAGCTGGTGCGTGATTGTTTGTAGATAGGGCCGAAAACGCCCTAAAATGGCGCAGAAAAACGCCTTTATTGGTTTTTTTGTAACAGGTGCAACTTGCACGTTGAAATGGGTTGCACCTTGTTTGGTTTGTTTAATAGGATTCATTCCCGCGGTGCAACCGCCAGCAATTGATTGCCGATCCTTGCGGAGCGATCAGTCAACGCGGTGTCGGGTGCAAAAGTATGGATGCGCCGAATATCGGTCGCTATTCCCTTTGGCACCGGGTGCCAACATAAAAACAATGCCAAGGCAGAACTCATGAGTGTCAGCAACCCTACCTTGATCACGTTTGTGATCTATATAGCGGCAATGGTCTTGATCGGCCTGATGGCCTATCGCTCTACCAACAACCTTTCGGATTACATCCTCGGCGGGCGCAGCCTGGGCAGCGTGGTAACAGCGCTTTCAGCAGGAGCCTCGGACATGAGCGGCTGGCTGTTGATGGGGTTGCCGGGGGCTATCTATATGTCCGGCCTGTCGGAAAGCTGGATCGCCATTGGTCTGATCATCGGTGCCTACCTGAACTGGCTGTTCGTGGCCGGTCGTCTGCGCGTGCAGACCGAGCACAACGGTGATGCCCTGACCCTGCCGGATTACTTCAGCAGCCGCTTCGAAGACAACAGCGGCCTGCTGCGCATCATCTCGGCCATCGTGATTCTGGTGTTCTTCACCATCTATTGCGCCTCGGGCATCGTTGCTGGCGCGCGTCTGTTTGAAAGCACCTTCGGCATGTCCTACGAAACCGCCCTGTGGGCTGGCGCTGCGGCGACCATTGCCTACACCTTCGTCGGTGGTTTTCTGGCCGTGAGCTGGACCGACACCGTACAAGCCACGCTGATGATCTTCGCCCTCATCCTGACGCCGATCATCGTCCTGCTGGCGACAGGCGGGGTAGATACCACCTTCCTGGCCATTGAAGCGAAAGATCCGACCAGCTTCGACATGTTCAAGAACACGACTTTCATCGGCATCATTTCCCTGCTTGGCTGGGGTCTGGGTTATTTCGGCCAACCGCATATTCTCGCGCGCTTCATGGCGGCTGATTCGGTCAAGTCGATTGCCAGCGCCCGACGCATCTCCATGGCCTGGATGATCCTGTGTCTGGGCGGTACTGTGGCGGTAGGCTTCTTCGGTATCGCTTACTTCTCCGCGCACCCGGATGTGGCCGGGCCGGTGACCGAGAACCCCGAGCGGGTGTTCATCGAGCTGGCCAAGCTGCTGTTCAATCCATGGGTTGCCGGTGTGCTGCTGTCGGCCATTCTGGCTGCGGTGATGAGTACGCTTAGCTGTCAGTTGCTGGTGTGCTCCAGCGCGCTGACCGAAGACTTCTACAAGGCTTACCTGCGCAAGGGCGCTTCGCAGCTTGAGTTGGTATGGGTCGGGCGTGCGATGGTGTTGCTGATCGCGATCATTGCCATTCTGCTGGCCGCCAACCCCGAGAACCGCGTGCTTGGGCTGGTGAGCTATGCCTGGGCAGGGTTCGGCGCAGCATTCGGCCCTGTGGTGCTGATATCTGTGCTGTGGAAAGGCATGACACGCAATGGTGCGCTGGCCGGGGTAATAGTCGGTGCGGCGACTGTCGTACTCTGGAAACAGTTCAGTACCCTTGGTCTGTATGAAATCATCCCGGGTTTCATCCTTGCCAGCATCGCCATCGTGGTATTCAGCCTGATCGGCAAGCCTGCGTCGGCGTCCATGCAGACACGTTTCCTGGCGGCTGAGCAGGAGTTCAAAGCCAACCGCTGATAGCGCTGCTTAATGAACTGATGAAATAAAAGCGGCCCGCACTTTCTGCAAGTGCGGGCCGTTTTTTTAGCGCTTGATTCAAGGCCTGCGCGCGGCTCAGCTCTTGTTGTGATCAATATCGAGATTATAAAAAGTGGCCCTGCCACCTTCGGAGGTATACCCGGTATTGTCTTGGGTATAAACACCGGCCTTGAAATACAAAGGCTTGTCGCGCCAGGTCTCGCTGATGCGCTTGCTCCAGTCGGTGTCATTGACACTGACAGTCAATTTCCCGCCCTTGCTCAGGTGAATGACGTAATTGAATGTCTGATTGAGCTTCACACCGTCGACTATCTTATAGACCTTGCTTTCGTCGTCATCGAAACGATTGCGAACTTTCGCAACGATTTCTCCACTCTTGGTGTCTTCCTTGTATTGATACTCGACTTTCAGAAGAGGCTCGGTGCTTTCATAGGCATGTATCTGGCCGATCACGATCTTGCCGGAAGAAGGCACCTGATCGACTTCCAGTTTAGCGTTCAGATAGTTGTCCGCATCGGGATATACCCAATTGTGCAGTGATCCATCTGACCATGTTTCCCGTAACTCGCTGCGTGAATATTTGGCGTTTTCGGTTTTGGTCCCGGTTACCGGAGACCAGAACACAATGGAGTCCGATTTCGATTTGAAGTATTTGCCGTCATAACCTTTCACAAGCTGAGCGGTCGTAATGGTCCTGGGAGGTGAGTCCACTGGAATGCTGAGTTGGTACGATCCAAGATCGATCATTTTTAATCCTTCCGCGCATGTCTTTTTCTACCAAGGGGGCACCTCTAGCAAGAGGGTTTGATCACGTTTTATACGGATTGTAGGGCGATTTGTTAATGAAAAATTGTCGAACCAATGACGTCAAAGTGCTGTCACTTTTCCTGCAGGGCAGAGCCTGCAACGCGTGCAGAGAATGACCGTTAGTCGGGTAGATCGAACTTTGATGGTAGGGAAGGGGTGCCTTGCTTCTGCTTTTTGCGAGACGGGGCTAGAGTTATTCCAAAGTATGACGGTCGTCCTGAAACTCAGGCGTCATGCCCACACAGAGAAGCAGCATGGAACGCGTGCCAACACAGCCACATGATGGCTCTTCGGTTTTACTGGTTGTAGACGATTATCCGGAAAATCTGGTGACGATGTGCGCTGTTCTACAAAGAACGGATTGGCATATTGTGACTGCGAGTTCAGGAATCGAAGCATTGACGGTGCTTCTTGAACAGGAAGTCGACCTGGTTCTGCTGGATGTGCAGATGCCGGGCATGGACGGCTTCGAAGTTGCCCGGTTGATGCGAGGCAGTCAGCGCACCCGCCTGACGCCCATTATCTTTCTCACGGCCAATGAGCAGACCCAGGATGCCGTGCAGAAAGGGTATGCAAACGGCGCGACGGATTACCTGTTCAAACCCTTCGACCCGAACGTTCTCAAGCCCAAGGTGCAGACCCTGCTTGAGCAACAGCGTAACCGTCGTGCGCTGCAGCAGCTTTCGCTGGAACTTGAATCGGCGCGTGCGTTCAACGCGTCAGTGCTGGCCAACGTCGCCGAAGGCATTCTGGTCGTTGATGAGGCGGGCACCATCAGTTTTGCCCATCCCGCCATCTGCCAGTTGTTGAACGCTTCGGTCGATCAACTGCGCGGTACGCAAGTGCTGGATTACATCATCGAACCGCAAGTGGGCGACTGGCTGGAGTCAGGCTTCTACAAACACTATCGCAAGGCCGACACCTACCGGGTGCACGATGCCATTCTGCGTACCGCACAAGGCACGCAGTTGCCGGTTGCCTTGTCTTGCGCGGCGCTGCCTGCGGAGCAGAAGGCGATGGTGCTGACGGTTCTGGATATGTCGGTAGTCCGTGACCTCTATCAGCAACTTGAAAAACAGGCTGTTACCGACGCGTTGACAGGCCTGCTCAATCGCCGCGGGCTTTATCAGGCCGTTGAAGGCATGCTCCTGCGCAAGGAGCAGACAGACAAATACCTGGTTGTGCTGTTCATGGACCTGGACGGCTTCAAGCAGATCAATGATGCGCTGGGTCATGACGCCGGTGATCAGGTATTGCTCTGGGTCGCCGAGCAGTTCAAGGACAGCATGCGTCCCTATGATGTTCTGGCGCGCATTGGCGGCGACGAATTCACGGTTGTGATCGACGGGCTTGATTACCCCGAACAGGCGGCCAAAATCGCTGAAAAACTCATTGAACGGGTGTCGGGAAGGCGCCAGGTCGACGGTGTCGAAATCACCCTGGGTGCCAGTGTTGGTATCGCGACCTTTCCGGACTGCGGCTCGAATCTGGACGGTTTGCTGCGTGCGGCAGATATCGCCATGTATGAGGCCAAGCGTGCAGGGCGTCAGCAATACCGGTTCTACGACCAGAATATGAACGGACGCGCCCGCTCACGGCTGATGCTTGAGGAAAGTGTGCGCACGGCCATCGACGGCAAGGATTTCTCGGTGGTGTACCAGCCCCAGATCCATGTCGCGGATGGTCGCCTGCGTGGTTTCGAAGCGTTGCTGCGCTGGCAGCATCCGGCGGTCGGCGAGGTACCTCCTGCGCTGTTCATTCCCTTGCTTGAAGAGACCCGACTGATCAACCGGCTCGGCAGCTGGATTTTCGATCAGGGCGCCGAACAGCGTCAGGCGTGGAGCCGGGTATTTGCTGCCGATGTGGTGCTGAGTGTCTGTGTCAGCCCCACGCAATTCTGCATGCCCAACCTGGCTTCGGAGCTGAAGCGTGCCATGGATCGCTTCGAGCTCAAGCCAGGACAGATCGAGGTGGAAATCACTGAAAGCGCTCTGGTGCATAACCTTACGCATAGCCATAAACAGCTGAAGTCACTGCATGACGTCGGCGTGCGTATTGCGCTGGACGACTTCGGCACTGGCGAATGCTCGCTGTCGCACTTGCGCAATCTTCAGCTCGACACCTTGAAGCTGGACAGGCGTTTTGTCGCCAATATCGTCGAGTCCAGGCGCGAGGCGGCGATGGCCAGCAGCATCATCGACCTGAGTCGCAACCTCGATATGCTGGTCATTGCCGAAGGGGTGGAGACCTGCGAGCAATACCAGTGGCTGGCGGACAATGGCTGTCAGGTCATGCAGGGCTTTCTGATCGCGCATCCGATGGTGTCCGAAGACGCGCTGCACTTTCCAGGGCACTTTGAGGTGGCAGGCTTGAGGTCGGGTGGATTGTTGTAGAATGGCGTCTTTCGTCATCATGCAAAAGGCCCCATGACTGCCGCCAGCCATGCTCCACTCAAATACCTGCAGGCCTATCCGCAAGCCCTGCAGGATCAAGTGCATCAGTTGATTGCCCAGAACCGTCTGGCGGACTATCTGGAGCAGCGCTACCCGGAGCGTCATCAGATACAAAGCGACAAGGCTCTTTACGCCTACGCGCTGGCGCTCAAGCAGGATCACCTGCGCAATGCGCCGGCCATCAGGAAGGTGCTGTTCGATAATCGCCTGGACCTGACCCATCGCGCGCTTGGGTTGCACACCAAAATATCCAGAGTGCAGGGTGGCAAGCTCAAGGCAAGCAATGAGATTCGCGTGGCCGCCTTGTTCAAGGAAGCCCCTGCTCAATTCCTGAAGATGATCGTGGTTCACGAGCTCGCACATTTTCGCGAGTCAGACCATAACAAGGCGTTCTACCAGTTATGCGAGCACATGCTGCCCGGGTATCACCAGCTGGAATTCGACCTGCGCGTCTACCTGACCTATAACGAGCTGCAAGCTTCGAACGGCAAGCTTTAAGCTCGCAACTGCTGCTAGGGATACCCGAGCACGGCCTTGATGCTGTTCAGGTTGCGGGCGATCCATGTTTTGTCGATGGCGCCCCAATTACGAATACGGTAACTGCCTGCGTGATTGCGGGCACCTTCCTGCTGTTCGAACTCACACACGATGTCCAGATCGGAGAGCGCGCTGATGGTGTCCTGAGCGGTGCGACGTGGCATGCCGGTCACGGCTGTCAGCTCGGGTACGCTGCTGGCGAGCTTCGAATCAATCAGGTACGCCACATACAGGCGGCGATAGAAACTGCTTTTGGTCTTGCTGACCTCCATCGACGAATCCCTTTTCAATGCTTTCAACGTGCAGCTTGCAGCTCAAGGCGTGCAACTGCTCTTAGTCCAGATCGCGGCGCATGCCGATGTGGGGGATGTCGTCTTCCAGATAGACCTCGCCCACCGGGTTGAAGCCGTAGCGGCTGTAGTAGCCTTGCAGGTGGGCCTGTGCCGACAGATAGATGGGCTGGTCAGGCCATTTGCGTTCGGCATTTTCCAGGGCCTGCTCCATCAGCTCATGGCCAATGCCCCGGCTGCGAATCGAAGGGGCTGTCACGACTCGCCCGATAGTGACGTCGCCGCCCTGCTGGATAGGGTCCAGCAAGCGCAGATAGGCGACCAGCTTGTCTTCCTGCCAGGCCATCAGGTGGCAGGTATCGCCCGTCAGGTCCTGCCCGTCCACGTCCAGATACACGCATTGCTGCTCGACCACAAACACCTCGGCGCGCAGTTGCAGCACGGCATACAGCTGCTGGATGCTCAGCTCGGTGTGATGTTTGCAGATCCATTTGATAGACATGTCGCAGACTCGCAGGGAAACCAGAAGCGAAGTCTAAACGTATCCGCCGACATTCCCAATAAACGCTGTCAACGATGTGCGTGCAGCTTTACTGAGCATGTTCCCCTCCCGGCTTGTCTACTGACTGCTTGAGGTCTTCAATTAAAAGCTGCAGGCACTCTCATGAGTGATGGTTTTGCTGCCGATAGGATTAAATCGGGAATGCCGCCCTTTTCAGGAACCTGAGTATGTCGCAGTGGCTTCGAGCGGTTGGGTTGCTGGTCTTTTTGCTGATGGCGCACGCCAGTGCAGCCGAGAAACTGCGCCTTGTCGCTGACCCCTGGCCACCTTTTACCGATGCGCTGCTGCTCAACGGCGGACTTGCGACCGATATCGTCAATACGGCGTTGCGCCGCGCCGGATACACCACCCTGTATGAGCAAGTGCCTTGGGCGCGGGCAATGCTGGGGTTGGGTGAGGGGCGGCACGATGTGCTGATCAACGCATGGTTCAGCGACGATCGCACAAAAATTGGTCAGTTTTCAGCCGAATACCTGCTCAATCGGGTGCGCTTCATTAAACGCAAGGAATCGGCTATCGAGGTTCGGAGCCATGAACAACTGCACAATTACATGATTGCGGTTGTACGCGGTTATGCCTATTCCCCAGCGTTTGACAGCGACAGCCTGCTCAAGAAGGTCCCTGTACAAAACTTTTCCACAGCTGTTCGCATGCTGGCTGCCGAACGTGTGGACCTGACACTGGAGGACGAATACGTCGCTCGCTATAACCTGGCGATGGAGCCCGACGAGGTTCGCGACCGTGTCGAGTTTCTACCCGGCTCGTTGAGCGAGAACAGTCTGCATATTCTGGTCAGCCTGAAAAATCCTCACCACGCAAAAATCGTCGCCGATTTCGATCGTGAAATTGCCGCCATGAAGGCCGACGGCACCTACGACGAGCTGTTCAGACTGCATGGACTGCAGCAGCCTCCGGAGCTTTGATCAGGTGTGCGGCAAGGGTGCGCAGCGGTGCCAGCTGGCGGCAGATCAAGGCTAGCTGTGCCTGTACCAGACGCTGGCTTTCGTCCATCTCTTCCGGCAGCTGTTCCAGTTGCGCAGCCAGTGCTTCCTCTGCGTCACTCTGTACAGCGACCGGTTTCTTCTCGGCCAGCCCTGCGGCGATTTCGTCGATGCTGGCGGCCAGCGTGGCGCCGACGTTATCGATCAGGTGTTCGCGGACATCGCCGGGCAATTGGGTATCACGGTGCGCGCCGAGGCCGGAAAGGTAGCTCAGCAGCGTATGTGACAGCACCAGAAAGCGGAAGCCGACATCGGCCTCCTTGCGGAAGTGACCGGGCTCCATAAGCATGTTTGCCAGTGTGGTCGACAGCGCGGCGTCGGCATTGTGGGCGTTGCGCCGTGCCAGTCGATAGGTAAGGTCGTCACTCTTGCCCTTGGCGTACTGCTGCATGATCTGGCGCAGGTAAATGCTGTTGCAGGTCAGGGTGTTGGCCAGCACCTTGTTCAGGCGTCGCCCTTGCCAGTCCGGCAGGAACAGGAACACCGCGAGCCCGGCGATCAGGCTGCCCAGCAGCGTATCGAACAGCCGGGGCAGGAACAGCCCGTAACCGTCGCCGACCTGATTGAAACAGAACAGCACCATGACCGTGATGGCGGCGGTCGACAGGGTGTAGCGCGTGGTGCGATTGACGAAGAACACCACACCGGCCAACACCGCGCACATCGATTGCAGAATCGGACTGGTAACCAGATCGAACAGTACCCAGCCGACCGTCAGACCTATTGCCGTGCCAATGATCCGCTGGCCGAGTTTACGCCGGGTGGCGCCATAGCTCGGCTGGCAGACAAATACCGTGGTCAGGATGATCCAGTAGCCCTGTGACGGGTGAATCAGGTGCACCATCGCATAACCGATGGTCAGCGCCAGCGGCAGGCGCAGGGCGTGGCGGAACAGCAGCGAGGTCGGGGTCATCTGCAGGCGCAGGCGGGTCCAGACATCCTTGAGGTTGCGCGGTGAGCGGTCCAGCAGGCTGCTGTCGGTGGCATCGGCCACGGCATCCGGGTTGCTGGCGTCGCTGATCAGGCGATCCAGCGTGCCGAGGTTGGCAGCCAGCGCGCGCAGCGAACGTAACAGGCCGCGCCATGCAGGATTGCTCTGGATGCGCAGGTGTTCCAGGGAGGCGTGCAGGTCTTCCATGGCTTCTGCAAAGCTTGGGTCGTATACGAACGGCTGACGCAACTGGATGGATTCCGACAGGGCCTGACAGGCAACGCCCTGTTGACGCAGCAGGCGCTGGCAGCGGAACAGCACATCGCTGTGGAAAAAGGCGTCGGCCAGCGAGTTGTAGGGGTAGTGCGACGAGCTGGCGCGCTCGTGGATGTCCTGGGCGATGAAATACAGCTTCAGGTAGCGGCTGACTTTCGAACCGGGGCGGCCGCTGCCGACACGGTGCAGGATGATTTCCTTGGTGGAGTTCAGTGCGGCGACCACTTTGCCGTTCTGCTGCGCCAGTTCCAGGCGGCGGGCCTCCACATTGAGCGTGCGGATCGGCTCAAACAGCGTCGACTTGAGTTTCAGGTACTGCCCCAGCTCACGGAACAGTCGGGCCAGCGCCTGTTGCACCGGCTGGTTGGAAAACAGCATCTGCCACAGCACCGACAGCAGGCCGTACCAGGCTGCACCCGCCACCAGCAGCATCGGCTCATGCCAGAAGTCCAGCACCTCGCCGCCGCGCTGATCGACGCCGATCATGGTGTAGACCGAGAGAATCAGCGTGCCATAGGCAATCGCGCCATAGCGTTCGCCCAGCGCGCCGAGCATGGTCAGGCAGAAGCTGGCCAGCGCCAGTGAGCAGACAAACAGCCAGGGGTAGGGGAACAGCAGTTCTACGGCGAGTGCGGCAACACTGAAGCACACCAGCGTCACGGCCAGAGCATTGAGCCGGCCTTGCCAGCTGTCGTCGGTCTCTGCCAGTGCGCAGGCAATAATCCCCAGAAACAGCGGGATCAGCAAGGCCATCTCGTTTTGGTACCAGCACAGCGCCATGCTGCCGGTCAGTGCGATAAAGACTCGAACGCTATAGCTGAATTTATCCAGCGCCCACAATCGACGGAATGTATGACGGAGAGATTTCGATGCCATGGGTAAGCTGACGGCCCTGTTCGCAATTGATCAATTCTGCAGGAGGATATGTACAGACCAAATGACTGGCTGTACATCCGCCTGGCAAAATTTATACCGGTTTGCAGTGTCGTGATGTTACGCCACGCGCACTACGTCACACGTACTGCGCCGCTGCGTAGGCCGAGGCCCACGCCCACTGAAAGTTGAAGCCGCCCAGATGACCGCTCACATCGAGCACTTCGCCGACGAAATAGAGGCCGGGGGATTTCAGTGACTCCATGGTCTTGGACGACACTTCACGGGTATCGATGCCGCCCAGCGTCACTTCAGCGGTGCGATAACCCTCGGTGCCTGCCGGGACCACCTGCCAGCTCGCCAGCTTTTCGGCGATGTCGGCCAGTTCGGCATGGGTGTACTGCTTCATGGGTTTGGACACGAACCAGTGTTCGGCGATCAGATTGGCCATCTTCTTGGTGAAAATCTCGCCCAGCAGGGTTTTCAACTCACTGTTGGGACGCTCGGCCTGTTGCTGACTGAGCCAGGTGGGCACATCGTGATCGGGCAGCAGGTTGATTTCCACGGTGTCACCGGGCTGCCAGAACGATGAGATCTGCAGGATCGCCGGACCACTGAGGCCGCGATGCGTGAACAGGATGTTTTCGCGGAAGCTGGTGTCATTGCAACTGACCAGGCAATCCACCGATGTGCCTGAAAGCTCTGTGCACAGCTCCTTGAGCTGATCGGTGATGGTGAACGGCACCAGGCCTGCGCGGGTGGGCAGCAGCGTGTGGCCGAACTGCTTGCCGACCTGATAGCCGAAACCGGTTGCGCCCAGCGTCGGAATCGACAGCCCGCCCGTGGCGATGACCAGTGCCTTGCAGCTCAACGTGCCCAGCGTGGTTTGCAGGCTGTAGCCAGATTCGGTCTTTTCGATCTGCTGCACGGAGGTATCCATGTGCAGGCTGACACCGGCCTGTCGACATTCCTCCAGAAGCATTTCCAGAATGTCGCTGGACTTGTTGTCACAGAACAGCTGACCGAGCTTCTTCTCGTGATAAGGCACGCCATGTTTGGCGACCATCGCGATGAAATCCCACTGGGTGTAGCGCGCCAGGGCCGATTTGCAGAAGTGCGGGTTCTGCGACAGGAAGTTGGCCGGCTCGGTGTACATGTTGGTGAAGTTGCAGCGCCCGCCACCGGACATGAGGATCTTCTTGCCGGGTTTGTTGGCGTGATCGATCAACATCACCCTGCGCCCGCGAGCGGCAGCGGTGAACGCACACATCAGACCTGCGGCGCCAGCGCCAATGATTACAACGTCGGTAACGGGCACAGCGTGTTTCCTCGATCTGTAGGTCACGATCGTTCCCATGCTCCGCGTGGGAATGCCTCTCGTGACGCTCTGCGTCACATACCTGCGCCGCACCACCTATTCAAAATCGGACGCAGAGCGTCCAGAACTGCGTCCCCACGCAGAGCGTGGGGACGATAACCCAGCTAACGACTATTTCAGAGGATTCGCACGCGCAGTGACTTGCCTTTGATCTTGCCGTTGTTCAGACGCTCCAGCGCCTGTTTGGCCATGCTGCGTTCGACGGCGACGTAAGCCTGGAAATCGAAGATCGCGATCTTGCCCACCTGAGTGCCCGCAATACCCGCTTCGCCGGTCAGCGCGCCAAGAATGTCGCCCGGGCGCAGTTTGTCCTTGCGACCCGAACCGATGCACAGCGTCGTCATGGTCGGCAGCAGCTTGCCGCCTTCCTTGATACTTAGCTGATCGTACTGCTGCCAGTTCAACGGGGCTTTCTGCAATTCTTCGATAGCGCGGGCGCGCTGGCTTTCCGACGGAGCCACAAGGCTGACCGCGATGCCTTTTTCGCCTGCGCGACCGGTACGGCCTACGCGGTGAATGTGGATTTCCGAATCACGCGCCAGCTCGACGTTGATCACCATGTCCAGCGCGTCGATGTCCAGACCGCGCGCGGCCACATCAGTGGCGACCAGTACCGAGGTACTACGGTTGGCGAACATCGCCAGCACCTGATCGCGGTCACGCTGTTCCAGATCGCCATGCAGACCGACGGCAGACATGCCTTTGGCGGTCAGGTGGTCGACCACTTCCTGAACCTGCTGCTTGGTGAAGCAGAACGCCACACAGGACGCCGGACGGAAATGACCGAGTACCTTGACCACCGCTTCCAGACGCTGCTCCGGAGAGATTTCATAGAAAATCTGCTCGATCTGGCTGTCGGCGTGCAGTGCTTCGACTTTCACGGTCTGTGGATCACGCATGAATTTCGAGGACAACTGCTTGATACCGACCGGGTAGGTCGCCGAGAACAGCAGCGTCTGGCGGCGCTGCGGGGTCTGCTCGATGATGTCGGCGATGGCGTCGTAGAAACCCATGTCCAGCATGCGGTCGGCTTCATCGAGAATCAGCGTGTTCAGGCCGTCCAGCACCAGCGAGCCCTTGCGCAAGTGCTGCTGTATGCGACCCGGAGTACCGACGATGATGTGTGCGCCATGCTCCAGCGAGCCGATCTGCGGGCCGAATGAAACGCCGCCACACAGGGTCAGGACCTTGATGTTGTCCTCGGAACGCGCCAGACGGCGGATTTCCTTGGCCACCTGATCCGCCAGTTCGCGGGTCGGGCACATGACCAATGCTTGGCAACCGAAGAAACGCGGGTTGATAGGGTTGAGCAGGCCGATGCCGAAGGCAGCGGTCTTGCCGCTGCCGGTCTTGGCTTGCGCGATCAGGTCCATGCCCTTGAGGATCACCGGCAGGCTCTGCGCCTGAATCGGTGTCATTTCGGCATAACCAAGCGACTCCAGGTTAGCCAGCATGGCAGCGGACAGAGGCAGAGAATTGAAAGCGGTGTTAGTCACGACGGTGGACCTGCAAAACAAAAATGTCGCGTAGTGTATCACCCGCCAGCCAGACCTCACACCGCGATAGAGGCTGTGGGAGCGAGCTTGCTCGCGAAGGGGCCCGTACAGCACCAGAAGATGGTTCGTGAGCAATGCGGATCGCCGCCCCGGTCACTCCCACAGGATCCAACAATGAGCGCGGAGCATGGGCGCAATAGCCAGGCAAAAAAATCCCCGCTGGAGGGCGGGGTTGAGGTTCGAGCGTGGCAGCTCGCAAAGGTGTACGGCAAGGCCCGTCGTGGTGACGGGCCTGGCTGGCTTACAGCAGGATTGTGCGGATATCCGCCAGCAATTCGCTCAAGCGCTTGGTGAAGCGGGCGGCGGCTGCACCGTTGATCACGCGGTGATCGTAGGACAGCGACAGCGGCAGCATCAGTTTCGGCTGGAAGGCTTTGCCGTCCCAGACTGGCTGAATGGTGGCCTTGGAAACACCGAGGATAGCCACTTCCGGCGCGTTGACGATCGGCGTGAAGCCGGTGCCGCCAATGTGGCCGAGGCTGGAGATGGTGAAGCACGCGCCCTGCATGTCGTTTGCAGTCAGCTTTTTGTTGCGCGCCTTTTCAGCCAGTGCTGCGGCTTCGGCGGCCAGCTGCAACAGGCTCTTCTGATCGACGTCGCGGATAACCGGCACCAGCAGGCCATCCGGGGTGTCCACGGCAAAGCCGATGTGCACGTACTTCTTGCGGATCACCGCCTTGCCGCTTGGTGCCAGCGAGGCGTTGAAGTCCGGCAGCTCCTTGAGCAGGTGGGCGCAGGATTTGAGCAGCAGTGGCAGAACGGTCAGCTTGACGCCAGCTTTCTCGGCAGCGCCTTTCTGCGCCACACGGAAAGCTTCCAGGTCGGTAATGTCGGCCTGGTCGAATTGCGTGACGTGCGGAATGTTCAGCCAGCTGCGGTGCAGACCCGAAGCGCCAAGTTGCATCAGGCGCGTCATCGGTACTTCTTCGATCTCGCCGAAACGGCTGAAATCGACTTCCGGGATCGGCGGGATGCCCGAGCCGCCGCTTGCGCCGCCAGCTGGAGCTTCCTTGGCCTTCTGCATCATGGTCTTGACGTAGACCTGAACGTCTTCTTTCAACACGCGACCGTGTGGGCCGGTGGCGCTGACTGCGCTCAGCTCGACGCCGAACTCGCGTGCCAGCTGACGAACAGCCGGGCCTGCGTGAACCTTGGCGCCGTCTTTGGCCGGTGCAGCCGGAGCAGGTGCTGCTTCGGCTTTCGGCGCTGGAGCAGCGGCCGGTGCAGCCGCTTCAGCCTTGGCAGGAGCGGCAGCCGGTGCGCTGGCAGCAGGTGCCGGAGCAGCGGCGGGCGCTGCGCCTTCGACTTTCAGTTTGAGGATCAGGTCGCCGGTGCCGACTTCCTGGTCCAGCTTGACTTCGATGCTCTCGACAACGCCTGCTGCAGGAGACGGGATCTCCATGCTGGCCTTGTCGGATTCCAGGGTGATCAACGACTGATCAGCCTGAATGGAGTCACCGACCTTGACCATCAGCTCGATGATTTTGGCCTTGCCCGACGAGCCGATGTCCGGCACGTGGATGTCCTGAACGCTGGCGCTGGCTGCCGGAGCAGGCGCAGCAGCGGCAGGTGCCGGTGCAGCTTCAGCCGGTTTTTCGGCAGCAGCAGGGGCCGCGGCAGGTTCGGCTGCGGGGGCAGGAGCGGCAGCCGCTTCGCCTTCCACTTCCAGCTCGAACAGCTCGTCGCCTTCTTTCAGACGGTCGCCCAGCTTGACCTTCATGGCCTTGATGACGCCAGCCTTGGGAGCAGGGATTTCCATGCTCGCCTTGTCCGATTCCAGCGTCAGAATGCTCTGGTCGGCTTCGATGCGATCACCGACCTTGACCATCAATTCAATGACTTCGCCTTCACCGTTGCCGATGTCGGGTACGCGAATTAACTCACTCACTATGTCTCTCCTTAGGAGAACCTGTTCACTCACCAATACGCTGGTTCAGTTACAACGAAACAGCGTTGGATGCTCATTTACGGTAGGTAAATTCCGCATCCTCGGCTGTTTACGCTCTGATCAGCGCTCTTGAAGCAGACTCTTAGCAGTCCAGTGGATTGCGTTTTTCAGGATCGATGCCGAACTTGGCGATGGCTTCCGCCACCACTTTAGGTTCGATATCGCCACGATCCGCCAAAGCTTCCAGAGCTGCCAGCACAACGAAGTGACGATCGACTTCAAAGAAGTGACGCAGCTTCTTGCGGCTGTCGCTACGGCCGAAACCGTCGGTGCCCAGGACTTTGTATTCCTTGGTTGGAACCCACTGACGAATCTGGTCAGCGAACAGCTTCATGTAATCCGTCGATGCAATGACCGGACCTTTGCGACCGTTGAGGCACTGCTCAACATAGCTCAGTTCCGGCTTCTGGCCAGGGTGCAGGCGGTTGTTGCGCTCTACAGCCAGACCGTCGCGACGCAGTTCGTTGAAGCTGGTAACGCTCCAGACGTCAGCGCCGATGTTGAACTCGTCACGGAGAATCTTCGCCGCTTCGCGAACTTCACGCAGGATGGTGCCCGAGCCCAGCAACTGGACGTGGTGCGCCGCTTCCCGGGTGTCTTCTTCGAGCAGGTACATACCCTTGACGATGCCTTCTTCCGCACCGGCCGGCATGGCTGGCTGGGCGTAGGACTCGTTCATCACGGTCAGGTAGTAGAAAACGTCCTGCTGCTCTTCGAACATCCGGCGCATGCCGTCCTGGATGATCACTGCCAGCTCGTAACCGTAAGTCGGGTCGAAGGTGCGGCAGTTCGGGATGGTCGACGCCAGAATGTGGCTGTGACCGTCTTCGTGCTGCAGGCCTTCGCCGTTCAGCGTGGTACGGCCGGCGGTGCCGCCGATCAGGAAACCACGGGTGCGGCTGTCGCCAGCAGCCCATGCCAGGTCGCCGATACGCTGGAAACCGAACATCGAGTAGAAGATGTAGAACGGAATCATCGGCTGGTTGTGGCTGGAATACGAAGTACCGGCAGCGATGAAGGAGGACATGGCGCCCGCTTCGTTGATGCCTTCCTCGAGAATCTGGCCTTTCTTGTCTTCGCGATAGAACATCACTTGTTCTTTATCGACTGGCTCGTAGAGCTGGCCGACCGAAGAGTAGATGCCCAACTGGCGGAACATGCCTTCCATACCGAAGGTACGCGCTTCGTCCGGGATGATCGGCACGATGCGCTGACCGACTTCCTTGTCCTTGACCAGCTGCGCCAGGATGCGCACGAAAGCCATGGTGGTGGAGATTTCACGGTCGCCCGAACCGTCAAGGATGGCCTTGAGGGTATCGAGTGGCGGCGTCGGCAGGCTGAAGCTCTGCGCGCGACGCTGAGGTACGAAGCCACCCAGCGCAGCACGACGCTCGCTCAGGTAACGGGCTTCGGCGCTGCCTTCTTCCGGCTTGTAGAACGGCAGGGCTTCGAGTTCGGAGTCCTTGACCGGGATGTCGAAACGGTCACGGAAGTGACGCAGGCTGTCGACATCGACCTTCTTGGTGTTGTGTGCAGTGTTTTTCGCTTCGCCGGCGCCGGTGCCATAACCTTTGATGGTTTTGGCCAGAACCACGGTCGGTTGACCCTTGTGGTTGACGGCTTCGTGGTAGGCCGCATAAACCTTGTACGGGTCGTGGCCGCCACGGTTGAGTTTCCAGATCTCGTCGTCGGACAGATCGGCAACCATTGCCTTGAGTTCAGGCGAGTTGAAGAAGTGCTCGCGGACGAACGCGCCGTCCTTGGCCTTGTAGTTCTGGTATTCGCCGTCGATGACTTCGTCCATGCGACGCTGCAGGATACCGTCGACGTCCTTGGCCAGCAGTGGGTCCCAGAAACGGCCCCAGATGACTTTGGTGACGTTCCACTGAGCACCACGGAACACGCCTTCCAGTTCCTGAATGATCTTGGCGTTGCCGCGAACCGGGCCGTCGAGGCGCTGCAGGTTGCAGTTGACGACGAAGATCAGGTTGTCGAGCTTCTCGCGACCGGCCAGAGCGATGGCGCCCAGGGATTCCGGCTCGTCGGTCTCGCCGTCACCCAGGAAGCACCAGACTTTCTGCTTGCCTTCCGGGATGTAACCACGGTGCTCCAGGTACTTCATGAAGCGCGCCTGGTAGATCGCCTGGATCGGGCCAAGGCCCATCGATACAGTCGGGAACTGCCAGAAATCCTTCATCAGCCACGGGTGTGGGTAAGACGACAGGCCATTGCCGTCGACTTCCTGACGGAAGTTGTTCATCTGGTCTTCGGTGATGCGGCCTTCGAGGAACGCACGGGCATAAACGCCTGGCGATGCGTGACCCTGGAAGTAGATCAGGTCGCCGCCGTGCTCGTCGGTCGGGGCCTGGAAGAAGTAGTTGAAGCCGATGTCGTACAGCGTTGCGCTGGAGGCGAAGCTGGAGATGTGGCCGCCCAGATCCGGGTCGTTCAGGTTGGTTTTGACGACCATTGCCAATGCGTTCCAGCGCACCAGCGAGCGAATGCGGCGTTCCATGAACAGGTCGCCAGGCATGCGTGCTTCGTGGGTGACAGGAATCGTGTTGCGGTATGGCGTAGTGATGGCGTACGGCAGCTGCGAACCACTACGGGTGGCCAGCTCGCCCAAACGGGTCATCAGGTAGTGAGCGCGGTCTTCGCCTTCTTTGTCGAGAACCGATTCCAGGGCGTCCAGCCATTCCTGGGTTTCGACGGGATCGAGGTCTTGCATGGCTTGCTCCAGGGCGGAAAGGCTTCCAGAATCGGTTGCCTGAGTTTGCGACTGGCCTTGTGGGCAGACGACATAAATTCTTGGATTACCGGAGGGTGGGATCCGGCGGCGTGTAGTTTTACTACAAATCGACGACGATTTCAGCCCTCCGAGTATCGGACCCAGTAGTAAAACTACAGAGAAGCGACTCAATCGCTCCTGTTGTCTTGTAACTTAAAACGTTACTGTTGATTGCTATTGAATATCTTGCAGGGAAAAAGCGGATTTTTATGCTTCTAATTTGATTTTTCCAGCAATTTATAACCTTTGTTCGACAAGCGGTGCTGGCAGACGCGTCTTGCCGTCATGAAAGACGGGCGTTTGCACGCCGATCAAGGATAGACCATGAGCCTACCTTTACTGGCTGAATTTCCGGCCATTCTGCTGCCATTGATTACCCGTGCCCGCCAGACGTTCCAAGCCGCGCTCACTGCTTTGTCAGAGGACGCGCTGGCGTCTTTCGAGGCCTGGCCCGAGGCGCGCCGCAAGGCGTTCGACCGGGTTTGCGCAGCCAGTGATTTTGTCACCGAGCAAGTTTGCCGTGACCCGCAGATGCTCCTGCAACTGGCCGACTCGGGCGAGCTGGAGCGTAGCTTCTCTGCTGGCCAATTGCGCGGTCAGATTGCCGATGCCCTGTCGAGCGCCGCCAGTGATGACGAGTTGGGGCGTAATCTACGTCGGCAGCGCGCACGCCAGCAAGTGCGAATCATCTGGCGCGATCTGACCCGCCAGGCAGATTTGATCGAAACCTGCCGCGACCTGTCGGAAATGGCCGATGCCTCGATCGACCTTGCCTACCAATGGCTGTATCCACGGCACTGCGAGCAGTTCGGCACACCTACCGGTCGTCACTCGGGGCAGCCGCAGCACATGGTCATTCTGGGCATGGGCAAGCTAGGCGCGGTAGAACTGAACCTTTCGTCGGACATTGACCTGATCTTTGCCTACCCGGAGGGCGGCGAGACGCAGGGCACCAAGCGTGCGCTGGACAATCAGGAGTTTTTCATTCGCCTGGGGCAACGGCTGATCAAGGCGCTGGACCCGGTGACTGTCGATGGTTTCGTGTTCCGGGTCGACATGCGCCTGCGGCCCTACGGTTCTTCCGGGGCGCTGGTGCTCAGCTTCAACGCGCTGGAGCAGTATTATCAGGATCAGGGCCGGGACTGGGAACGTTACGCGATGATCAAGGCGCGAGTGGTCGGCGGCGATCAGACCGCAGGTGCCGAGCTGCTGGATATGTTGCGCCCGTTTGTGTATCGCCGTTACCTGGACTTCTCGGCCATTGAAGCGCTGCGCACCATGAAGCAGCTGATTCAGCAGGAAGTGAAGCGCAAGGGCATGGCGGAAAACATCAAGCTCGGTGCCGGGGGTATTCGCGAAGTCGAGTTCATCGCCCAGGCGTTCCAGCTGATCCACGGTGGCCGCGACCTGAGCCTGCAACAGCGCCCGCTGTTCAAAGTGCTGAAAACCCTTGAAGGGCAGGGTTATCTGCCTTCGGCGGTGACTGAAGAGCTGCGCGAGGGTTACGAATTTTTGCGTTACACCGAGCACGCCATTCAGGCGATTGCCGACCGTCAGACGCAAATGTTGCCGGACAACGATCAGGATCAGGCACGCATTGCCCTGATCATGGGCTTTGCCGACTGGGTCAGTTTTCACGAGCGCCTTATGTACTGGCGCAGTCGGGTGTCCTGGCATTTCCGTCAGGTCATCGCCGACCCCGATTCTGATCCTGACGATGAGCAGCAGGACGACAGTGAGGTTGCAGTGGGTGGCGAGTGGCTGCCCCTGTGGGAAGAGTCCCAAGACGAAGAAGCCGCAGGTCGCCAGCTGTTGCAGGCCGGTTTCGTGGATGCGGAAAAGGCACTGAAAAATCTGGCCAGCCTGCGCAGCAGTCCCAACCTGCGTTCGATGCAGCGTCTGAGTCGTGAGCGGCTGGATGCGTTCATCCCTCGATTGCTGGCTCAGGCGGTAGAGCATGAGAAGCCCGACCTGGTGCTGGAACGTGTTCTTCCGCTGGTAGAAGCGGTCGCCCGGCGCTCGGCGTATCTGGTGTTGCTGACCGAAAACCCTGATGCGTTGCGACAACTGCTGACCCTGTGCGCTGCCAGCCCATGGATTGCCGAACAGATCGCACGCTTCCCGCTGCTGCTCGATGAGCTGCTCAATGAAGGTCGTCTGTTCAATCCGCCGTTGGCACCAGAGCTGGCGGCCGAGCTGCGTGAGCGGCTGATTCGTATCCCGGAGGACGACCTCGAGCAGCAGATGGAAGCCCTGCGGCATTTCAAGCTGGCCCACAGCCTGCGGGTTGCGGCGTCCGAGATATCTGGCAGTCTGCCATTGATGAAAGTCAGTGATTACCTGACCTGGCTGGCCGAGGCCATTCTGGACCAGGTGCTGGCGCTGGCGTGGCGCTACAGCGTGGCTCGCCACGGCACGCCCTCGCGCCCGGACGGCACGTTGTGCGCCCCAGGTTTCGTGATTGTCGGTTATGGCAAGGTTGGCGGTATCGAATTGGGCCACGGCTCCGATCTGGATCTGGTGTTCATTCATGATGGCGATCTGCAAGCCGAGACCGACGGCGCCAAACCGATCGACAGTGCGCAGTTCTTCACCCGGCTGGGGCAGCGGGTCATCCATTTGCTGACCACGCAAACCAACTCCGGTCAGCTGTATGACGTCGACATGCGCCTGCGGCCGTCGGGTGCGTCCGGGTTGCTCGTCAGTTCGCTGGGGGCCTTCGCCCGTTATCAGGCCAATGAAGCCTGGACCTGGGAACATCAGGCGCTGGTACGTGCGCGAGTGATGACCGGCAGTCGTGATGTTGGCGAGCAGTTCGAAAAAGTCCGTGCCGATGTGCTGGGGCGCGAGCGTGATCTGGGCAAGCTGCGCGCAGAGGTCAGCGAGATGCGCGGCAAGATGCGTGACAACCTCGGCACCCGCGTGACAGCAGCCGGAAGGGCGGCCAATGCCTTCGAGGCGTCGGTGCCGTTCGACCTCAAGCAGGACGCCGGAGGTATCGTCGATATCGAATTTATGGTGCAATACGCCGCCTTGGCGTGGTCCAGAGAGCATCCCGCGCTGCTGCAATACACCGACAACATCCGGATTCTCGAAGGGCTTGAGGACGCCGGACTGTTGCCTGACACGGACGCCAGCCTGTTACGCGAAGCCTACAAGGCGTATCGCTCGGCTGCGCACCGTCAGGCTTTGCAGAAGCAGGCGGGTGTGGTCAGCGGCGATCAGTTTCATGCCCAGCGGCGTGAGGTGATGCGGATCTGGACGCAGATGGGGTTGAGCTGAGCCGCGCGGCAACGCCATATTCCGCTGCAACACTATATAAAGCTATGACAGGGAGGCGACAGGTTGTGTGGGAATGTCACGCAGTCTGATCGGCCTCCCTGATCGTTTCTGGTCGTTTCTGGATAGAACATGAAAATTCTGATCGTTGGGCCTAGCTGGGTCGGTGACATGGTGATGGCACAAACGCTGTTCCAGTGTCTGAAACAGCGTCATCCCGAGTGCGAAATCGACGTGCTGGCCCCTGAATGGAGCCGTCCGATACTGGAACGCATGCCGCAGGTTCGTGCTGCGCTCAGTTTTCCGCTGGGTCACGGTGCCCTGGAGCTGGCGACCCGTCGCCGGATCGGCAAGTCCCTGGCCGGCCAATACGATCAGGCTATCCTGCTGCCCAATTCGCTGAAATCCGCTTTGGTACCCTTTTTCGCTGGTATACCGAAGCGTACCGGCTGGCGCGGTGAATTCCGCTATGGCCTGCTCAATGACGTGCGCACCCTCGACAAACAGCGCTATCCGCTGATGATCGAGCGTTTCATGGCCCTGGCATTCGACAAGAGCACCGAGTTGCCGCGTCCTTATCCCAAGCCCAGCCTGCGCATCGACACCGCGACTCGCGATGCGGCGTTGAGCAAGTTCGGCCTGACCCTCGACCGTCCGGTGCTGGCGCTATGCCCTGGTGCCGAGTTCGGCGAATCCAAGCGCTGGCCTGCCGAGCATTACGCACAAGTCGCTGACGCCAGCATTCGTGAAGGCTGGCAGGTCTGGCTGTTCGGTTCGAAAAAGGATCACCCGGTCGGCGAGAGTATTCGCCAGGAGTTGATTCCCGGCCTGCGCGAGGAGTCCGTCAACCTCAGTGGTGAAACCTCGCTGGCTGAGGCCATTGACCTGCTGTCGTGCGCCGATGCCGTGGTGTCCAACGATTCCGGCCTGATGCACGTGGCCGCAGCGCTGAACCGTCCGCTGGTGGCTGTCTACGGTTCGACCTCGCCGGGCTTCACGCCGCCGCTGGCCGACGCAGTCGAGGTGGTGCGTCTGGGCATCGAGTGCAGCCCGTGCTTTGAGCGCACCTGCCGTTTCGGCCATTACAACTGCATGCGTCTGCTTGAGCCGGACGCCGTGACTCAGGCGCTGAGCCGCCTGAGTAGCACGCCGGTGGAGGTTGCCTGATTTTGCGGGTACTGCTGATCAAGACGTCTTCACTGGGTGATGTGATTCATGCCTTGCCCGCGCTGACCGATGCGGCGCGTGCGCTGCCCGGCATTCGCTTCGACTGGGTGGTCGAGGAGGGCTTCGCGGAGATTCCCGCCTGGCATCCGGCGGTCGACAGGGTGATCCCGGTGGCGATTCGCCGCTGGCGCAAGCACCTCTGGCAAACCTTCAGGTCCGGGGAATGGCGGCGCTTCAAACAGCAGGTGCGCGAACAGCGCTATGATCTGGTGATCGATGCGCAGGGCCTGTTCAAAAGTGCCTGGCTGACACGCTATGTCGATGCACCGGTGGCCGGTCTGGACCGCGATTCGGCACGCGAGCCGGTCGCCAGTCGCTTTTATGATCGCGCTTTTCCAGTGGCACGCGGGCAACATGCGGTCGAACGGTTGCGCCAGTTGTTCGCTCAGGCACTGGGTTATTCACAGCCGTCCGGCATGGGCGATTACGGTCTCAAGCCCCTGGCGACTCTGGATGACAATTTGCAGGCCCCGTTCGTGCTGTTCCTGCATGGCACGACCTGGGACACCAAGCACTGGCCCGAGCTGTACTGGCGACAACTGGCCGAACTGATGGCCGCTCGTGGCCTGCAGGTGCAGTTGCCATGGGGCAACCCGGCAGAAAAGGCACGCGCCGAGCGCATTGCCGACGGTCTGGACAGCGCACACGTGCTGCCCAAGCTGAATCTGGCAGGTGTAGCGCGGGTATTGGCCAGCGCACAGGCGTGCGTCGCGGTAGACACCGGCATCGGCCACCTGGCCGCTGCACTGGATGTGCCGACCATTTCCCTGTTTGGCCCGACCAATCCGGGCCTGACCGGGGCCTACGGCAAGTCGCAGGTGCATCTGGCCAGCGACTACCCGGGCTGCACGCCGTGCCTGCAAAAGAAATGCACGTACCAACCGACCGCCGACGATCAGCGCCGGTTCGACCTTAAGCGCGAGTGGCCGATGTGCTTCACTCGCTTGAATCCCGAGCGAGTAGCGAGCCAATTGGGCGCGCTGTTGCTGGCAAAGGAACCTGGCTGATGCAACTGGCTTTTGTACTCTACAAATACTTTCCGTTTGGCGGCCTGCAACGCGACTTCATGCGCATTGCGCTGGAGTGCCAACAGCGCGGCCACCAGATCCGCGTCTACACCCTGATCTGGGAAGGCGATGTGCCGCCCGGTTTTGAAGTGCTGGTAGCGCCGGTCAAGGCGTTCTTCAACCATCGACGCAACGAAAAGCTTACTGCGTGGATGGAGGCAGACCTGGCCAGGCGCCCGGTGGACCGCCTGATCGGTTTCAACAAGATGCCCGGTCTGGATGTGTATTACGCCGCCGACGGCTGCTTCGAGGACAAGGCGCAGAATCTGCGCAGCCCGCTGTATCGCAAGTGGGGCCGTTATCGCCACTTTGCTGACTACGAGCGCGCGGTGTTTGCTAAAGACTCGAAAACTCAGGTGTTGATGATTTCCGAAGTGCAGCAGCCGCTGTTCATCAAGCATTACGACACCCCGCCGTCGCGCTTTCACTTGCTGCCACCGGGCATTTCCCAGGATCGCCGCGCACCGCCGGACGCACCTGAGATTCGTGCAGGCTTTCGCAAGGAATTCGGGCTTGCCGACAATGACCTGTTATTGGTGCAGATCGGCTCCGGTTTCAAGACAAAGGGCGTCGATCGCAGCCTGAAGGCGCTGGCAGCCTTGCCTGCCGAGCTCAAGAAACGCACGCGGCTGTTTGTAATCGGTCAGGACGACCCCAAAGTATTCCAATTGCAGAGCGCGGCGCTCGGCCTGGGCGAGCAGGTGACCTTCATGAAAGGGCGCAGCGATATTCCGCGTTTTCTGCTGGGCGCCGACCTGCTGATTCATCCGGCCTACAACGAAAACACCGGGACCGTGCTGCTCGAAGCGCTGGTTGCCGGTTTGCCGGTCCTGGTCAGCGCGGTCTGCGGCTACGCCCATTACATAGCCGAAGCTGACTGCGGGCGGGTGCTGGACGAGCCGTTCGATCAGGCGCAACTCAATCGCTACCTGTCGGACATGCTTAAGGATGATGGCGCACGCAGCGCATGGGGGCGCAATGGCCTGGCCTTTGCTGATACAGCGGACCTTTACAGCATGCCGCAACACGCTGCGGATGTGATTCTGGCGGAGCACTATTGATGAAGCTGTTCCTGGCTGAACCGTTCAAGAGCCTGTGGGCCGGACGCGATGCGTTCGTCGAGGTCGAGGGCCTGAGCGGCGAGGTCTACCGCGAGCTGGAAGGACGCCGCACGCTGCGCACCGAGGTCAACGGGCGTGGCTACTTCGTCAAGATCCACCGTGGCATTGGCTGGGGCGAAATCGCCAAGAATCTGGCAACTGCCAAGTTGCCAGTGCTGGGCGCGGGCAAGGAATGGGACGCCATCGAGCGCCTGCATGAAGTCGGCGTGCCGACCATGACGGCTGTGGCTTATGGTGAACGTGGCAGCAACCCTGCCGCGCAGCATTCGTTTATTGTCACTGAAGAGCTGGCCCCGACTACCAGCCTGGAAGACGTAAGCCTCAACTGGCGCACCCAGCCGCCCGAGCCTCGTCTGAAAAGAGCGTTTATCGCCGAAGTTGCCCGCTTGGTCGGCATGATGCACCGCGCCGGCGTGAACCATCGCGACTGTTACATCTGTCATTTTCTGCTGCACACCGATACGCCGGTCACCGCTGACAATTTCAGATTGTCGGTCATCGACCTGCACCGTGCTCAGACCCGCCGTGCGATCACGCCGCGCTGGCGCAACAAGGACCTGGCCGCGCTGTATTTTTCAGCGCTGGACATCGGCCTGACCCGCCGCGACAAGCTGCGTTTCCTCAAGGGTTATTTTCAGAAACCGCTGCGCGAAATACTGCGCAAGGAAGCAGCGCTGCTGAGCTGGCTGGAGAAGAAGGCCGACAAGCTGTATCAGCGCAAAGTGCGCTACGGGGATGCGCTCTGATGGCGGGCTGGAAGCTTGAGCCCGAGTACGCTTTTCTGCAGCAGGATTTCGGCAGTCTGGATGCCGTGTTTGCCTTGCAGGGCCAGCAGTTGACCCGCGACCCGCTGTCCGACGTCATTCGCGTCGAGCGCGCCGGGGTTTACTACTACGTCAAACGCTACGTAGGAGCGGGCAAAGGCCTGCGCCGTTACATCGGCAAGCCCAGGGTCAAGTCCGAGTGGCAGAACCTCAAGCGCTTTGCCAAATGGGGCATTCCCACGGCAGAGGTGGTGGCCTGGGGGCTGGAGCGCAACGGCGCAGCGTATGATCGCGGCGCACTGATCACTCGCGGCTTGCCCAATACCGAAGACTTGTCTGCGCTGGCACAACGCAAGGATCCGCGACTGACCGACCGCCACTGGGTCGACGCTGTCAGCCGCCAGTTGGCTGCCTGTACCCGGACCATGCACGACAACCATTTCACACATAATGATTTGAAATGGCGCAACCTGTTGGTCGATGACGAAGGCAAGCTGTTTTTCATCGATTGCCCCAACGGCGCATTCTGGTGGAGCTTCATGCTGCGCTATCGGATCACCAAGGATCTGGCGTGCCTGGACAAGGTCGCCAAGTATCACTTGTCAGCTACCCAGCGTCTGCGCTTCTACCTGCAGTACCGTCAGCGAACGCGGTTGAACGCCTCCGACAAGAAACGTATTCGACATATCGTCAGCTTTTTCGAGGGCCGTGAATGAGCGTTTTTATTGCCAGTGCTGACCAGCCGTTACTGGCGCGTCACAACCTGGCTGATTTTGAATCGCTTTGGAACATCAGGCTTGATGCGGTCGACGAGCCCAATACCGGGCGCGGCGGCTGGAGCAGTGTGTTCCGTCTCGACCTGGAAGGTCAGGGGTTTTACCTCAAGCGCCAGAGCAATTACCTGACCCACACGTTGCATCATCCGTTTGGCGAGCCGTCCTTCTCTCGTGAGTTTCGTAACATCAGTCGCTACCGCAAACTGGGCATTCCAGCGCTGCAAGCGGTGTTTTATGGCGAGCGCAAGGTCGACGGGGAATACCGGGCGATCCTCATGACGCGTGCGCTGGACGGCTGGACCGATCTTGACGAACTGTTGCAGCAGTGGAACCAGATGGAGAGCGTCCAGCGTCTGGCGGTACTTCACGCCTGCGGCCAGTTGGCGCGCACGCTGCACGGTGCCGGACAGGTTCATGGCTGCTTTTATCCCAAGCATATTTTTCTGCAGGCGGTGGGAAAGGGCTACCAGGCGCAATTGATCGACCTGGAGAAAACCCGTCCGGTGATCTTCGGCAAGCGTGACCTTGCCCGCGACCTCGAACCGCTGCTGCGCCGCGCGCCGATGTGGAATGAGGCCGATCGGCGCGAGCTGTTGGCGGCTTATCTGCAAGCCACGCCGAATAGCCTGCTGGTCGACGCCTGGAATGCGCGTCTGGGCAAGCGCGGCGCTCACAAACGAGACCTTCAACACCGCGATGATAAAGAGACCCGTTGATGCGTTTGTCTGAACTCAAGACCGCTGGACGTACCCCCGAGTTGCCGATGAGCCTGACGCTGGCCGATGCTGCCGGTTCGGCTGAACTGCAATTGCTGACCCTGCTGCGTGTATTGCCGGGGCAGCGCTACGTCGGTGCAGGTGTCTGGCGAGGCCGAACGGTGCTGGCAAAACTGCTGGTGGGCGACAAGGCGGCCCGACACTTTCAGCGTGAACTGGCCGGGGTGCGCCTGCTTGCCGAACAGGGGCTGACCACACCGCTGCTGCTGGCCGACGGTTTGCAGGATGGTGAGGGTGGCTGGCTGCTGTTCGAGTTTCTGGAGCAGGCGTCAAGCCTGGGCGATGCCTGGAATACTGTCCAGGACCTGCCACCCTTGGCGGATGAGCAGCAAGCCGTGCTCGGCGAGGCGCTGAGCGCCATCGCCCGGCAACACGCCAAAGGCTTGTGGCAGGAAGATTTGCACCTCGACAACCTGCTGCGCCACAACGGGCAGTTGTACTTGATTGATGGTGCCGGTATTCGCGCCGAGCAGGCCGGCACACCGTTGTCCCGGCAAAAGGTGCTGGAAAACCTCGGTGTGTTCTTTGCCCAGTTGCCCAGGTCTTTCGAGCCCTTCACTGAAGAGTTGCTGGTGCATTACCTGCTGAGCAACGCCGAGCATGGTTTGCCGATGGAGGCGCTGCAAAAGCAGATCGACAAGGTTCGCAGCTGGCGGCTCAAGGACTTCATGAGCAAGACCGTGCGCGATTGCAGTCTGTTCAGCGTCGAGGACAGCGCTTCGGTGTTCCGTGCTGTTCGTCGCGAGGAGGAGGTCGCGATGCTGCCGGTACTTGATCAGGCTGATGCCCTGCTCGACAAGGGCCATCTGTACAAGACCGGTGGCGCTGCGAGTGTAGGCCGTGTCGAAATCAGTGGTCGTACGCTGGTCATCAAGCGTTACAACATCAAGAATTTCAGTCACTGGCTCAAGCGCTTCTGGCGTCCCAGCCGGGCCTGGCATTCATGGCGCGAAGGTAACCGCCTGATGTTTCTCGGCATCGCCACACCAAAACCGCTGGCAGTTCAGGAAAAGCGTTTTCTCGGCTTGCGCAGCAAAGCCTGGCTGGTGACCGAGTTTATCGAGGGACCGGACATCATCGAGCGCTTCGCTCCCCATGTGGCAACCGGTGATGCACCAGAGGCCGAACTGCTGGCGCTGGACACGCTGTTCGCACAGCTTATCCAGGCGCGTATCAGTCATGGTGATTTCAAGGGGCATAACCTGTTCTGGCACACCGATCGCTGGGCGATGATCGACCTGGATGCCATGCAGCAGCACAGTTCTCAATCGTCCTTTGCAGCAGCCTACGCGCGTGACCGGGCGCGGTTTATGCGCAACTGGCCGGTGCAGAGTGCGCTGCACCAGATACTGGAGCAGCGCCTGCCGAAGATCACGCCAGACTGAGCCTGGCCTCTCAGGCAATGCGGGTGAGGTTCATCGCCTCGAGGGCCGTCACCAGCGCGTCCATGTCGTCGAAGGGTTTGAGATGGATACGCGGCCAACGCACACGCTCCAGATACAGTTTGCCCTCGGCATTGCGCTGCACCGGTGTGCGATGAATCCATGTGTCACGAGCGCGATGGACGATGGTCTGCAAATCGCCTTCGCCCTGTTGCACCAGAAACATTCCCGGCTTGAAGAGGCGTTGGTCAATGCTCAAGAGTCTGGCTGACTCTGGGCGCGACACTTCCATGGCCACTCGGTAATCGCCCTTGATGTAGACCTGTTCATTGGTTATGCCTCCCGTAACAAGCTCTCCCGGATCCGGTACTACGCCGGTCGATTTGCCTGGTGCCACATCAATAACCCGCAGACCGATTCCTCCTTGCAGTTCTGCAATACCGGGTACCACGCCCTGGTAGGTATTGGAATGGCTGTTGCCCACCAGCGCGATCCATTTGTGGGAACCCATCACGTCCTGATGCCTGCGGATTGTGCGCGACGCAAAGTAATTCATCATCTGCTGGCGGGTGATGGACTCTTCCCTGGCGATGCCTTTGAGGTGATAGCTGCTTGCGCAGTCGATAGCGCGGACCTCCAGGCCGTACTGCCGCGCCTTGATGATCAGTTGTTCGAAGTTGTAGACCTTGTCCGGATCGGTGTGATGCCCACGGTCCAGGATTTTCAGGTCATGCAGCAACGTTTTGCTCATCTGCCCGGTTTCGAAGAAACGATCCAGGTCCGCCTGATGCAGGTCGGTCAGCAGGTGCTCCATGTACAACGTCTTGACGTTTTGCCGCGCCAGCAATGGCAGGTTGTCGATGATCAGTTTTTTGCTCGAAACAGAAAAATGCGACTCGCCGATAACGATGCCTTCCGTGTGACGGTACAGGGTTTCAAGCAGCCCCGCCGTGCTCGTCTGTGGCTCGATGGCTGGCAATGTCGGGCGAGGTGGCAGTTGGGCTGATCTGATCGTGGCGGCGTCCTTTTGCAGATTTTTGCGGCGCTGGGCGAACGTGTTGCGAACAGTGTCGAGTTTTGTGTCTTCAAAGAAATACTCCATGTCGAGCCCTTTCCTTTCGAAGTTCGCCAATGTATGAAGCGTCGTTCTGGTATCAAGCGGCATCTCATAGGTCGCGTCGGCCAAGGATTGCTGGATCGCTGTCATCGGGCTGTCGGCAGTCCACTCTTCGGGTGGTACGCGTAGCCAGGTAGTGTTTTCGCCGTGGACAAACCCGTACTGGCCCGCCCAATGCTCGCCCTCGGCAACGGAGCCCCTCAGCTCGCGGATCAGCATGTCATCCACAGGGGTGGCGGGGGGCAGCGGAACGCCCGGCAGCGCAGGGTCGGCAAACGCGATGGTGAAGTTACAGCGAGTCGGCGTGTTTTGATGCGACCCGTCGGTACCTTCACTTATGCGGGTCGGGCGTCCTGCCGGTATGTCCTGAACATGCACACTGACGACTCCTTGCATCTCGGCAATGCCGGGCACCTGATCATGCGTCGTGGCAAGTTTCTGGTCGAGCAGCGCGACCCAGCGTTTGGAAGAGCCCGGTGCGATGTCTTGGCTGATGAGCCTGTGCCCGAAGAAGTTGCTCATTTTGCTGGCCGCTGCCGGATCATCAGCGGCGGCCAGCACCGAATGGCCGAAAAACGGGTAGCTTATCGACGAGCTGAACGGGCGCACTTCGATGCCGTGACGGTGGGCTTCCTTGATCAGGTGGTAGTAGTCGTATTCGCTGCTCGAGTTGTTCAAGGCGCCGCGATTGACGTCGTGCAGGTAGTACTTGAGCTCATGAGAGCCAGAGCGACTCTTTTTGCCCAACTGGCGATACCTGGCCAGTTTGCGCAGGTGTTTGTCGGTCAGCAGGTGTTCGATGTACAGGACCTCGACACGCTGCTCTGCCAGCAATGGCATGTTGAGCAGGAGCAGACGCTTGCTGGCTACCGACCTGGGGGCCTCGCTGAAAACCAGCCCGTTGCTGTGCGTGAAGATGTGCTCGATGAGTGTCTCGACCTTGCCGGGCAGGCCATAAGCGGGAAGTGCTGGCCTGGGCGGCGCAGAGAATCGGGCAAAAAATGCCTGAGCGTCCTGGTAGAGCTTTTCCCGAAACGCTGTAAAGGTCTGACGTACTTCCGTGAAATAGGTCTCGAAGTAGGCTTCCAGACCTGCGCCGGTCGGGTCGAAGACTTCCTTGCGGATAACGATGTCCAGATGCGCTCTCATGGTGCTTGGCATCTCATAGTCGATCAACGTGTTGAGCGAGCCTGCGGCGGCATCTTCAGGCAGTGGCCTATAGCTCCCCGGACCGTCCAGCCCGCCGCCGCGCAAGCGCCGGTCGACGACCAGCCACTGGCCCTGTTCATTCAGGCGAACCGGCTGTTTGCCGAAGAATGCGAATGGATTGGCCGGATCGATGATCTGCCAGCAGCGCAGATGCGCATCGTATTGAACCTGAAAGGTGTGATCTGACAACCTGATGTAATTTTTTCCGTTGAGTGCGTACACGCCTTTCGCGTGGCCGTCGGTGATACGTGGCACGTTATCCAGCGAAACGTCGACTGCCAGTTCGGTGCGCAACCCTGAAGGCACGCGCGCCACGGCGTTGGGCGGTGGCAGGAGCGGCTGCCAGGCACCAGCGGCTTCTCTCAGGGCGAACTGACCGGTTGCCATCGGGGGCGCCGAGGCGACGTGGGGTGCATGGAAAACTGCGGCGTGACCATGGGCGTTGGGCTTGCCGATCAGAAAAACCTGCTCCTGCAGTTCAACCGGGTACAGGTCCTCGTAACGCGGCAGCGAGGACTGGCGCTGGAACGAGCGGAGGACCGGTGGTGATTGATGACCATGCTCAAGCTGATGCAATACGCCGCCGAAGCCTTTAATGCCAACCAACAAGTCGCTGCCTGCGCCGATGCCGTTGAATAGTGCCGAGAGCATGTATGTTGCAGCGCGTTGCTGGTCGCCTTCAGTCAAGGCGGCAACTGCCTGCCCGCTGTCATGCAATGAAAGCAGGCTGCCAACCGCAAAGCTTGCCGGTGGGAACGGCAGGGTCAAGGCGGTAGCAATTATCTCGACGCTGACCTGGATCAGCCTCGCCAGCATGTCGTTACGGCCGGTGGTGGTCTCTTCCACATCACGCAACCTGCGCTCCAGCGGCCTGTTGAAACAGGTGTCGGCGAAGTCTGCAATGAATGCCTTGGGAATGACCGGAGGTTTGTTGGCCTTGCCCTGCTGCATGTCTCGGAGCAAGAACGACAAGGTTCGGCGCGCCTTGATCCGGCAGCGATCCTTGTAGTAGTCGATCATGCCGTCGCTGGCGAGCGAACGCACAAAGTCGCTGAACAGACGAAACTCGATACCGTCAGGCGCCTGCGGCGTGTAGAGCAGCGCAGCATGGCGAGTCTGTGTCGGCAGGATCACCCGGCAGCCCTGCACGGTTTCGACGTGGGTGAGCAGCGTGCTGGGAATGACCAGTTGATCTACGCCGGTCAGCCCTGAGGCAATAAACGGTTTGTCCACATGCACTTGCAGCGGGTAGAGGGGATATCGCTCGCGGGAGGCGGTGTCGTCAAGGTGGGCGTTATCCAGAGATTGTTTCAACCACGCATAGTGCGCTGCTTCGATATGACCTTTCAGCACGCTGCGCAATGCCGCTGCCTGCATCTGCAGTTGAGTGATCATCACGCTGAACTGGCGACGATAGGCATAGCCTTCGCTTTCGCTGTTCAGCAGGGTGTTTCTGATCAAGGCAATGTACTCGTCCGCCAGCCACTGGCCGCGCACCGAACCTGCAACGGCAGCAGCTGACAGCGCGCTCACGTCGATGCCTTCCGGGCCGCTGAACGTCGCGTTGGTTGCTGCGGAAGCACGCAAGGGGTCAATGCTGTCGTCATAGCCATTGAGCAGCATGTCGGTGTAGGTCAGTGTTTCGCGCTCGGTGGTGATCACGATCAGGTCGGGGTCTGCCGTGCCGGCTGGTACGTTCAGCAGCTTGCCGATTTGCTGGCTGGCACGTTGGTGTACGTAAGCCTTGAATGGCTGAACCCCGGTGTGTGGCTGCGCCTGATAGTTGTCGAGTGCTCCGCCAATGGCCTGTTCAAGGGCCAGCAGTTCCCGGCGCTGGGCGCGGCTGGCGCGCAGGTACCAGTCCGGCGTATGCCTGGCCTGTTCGGAAAGCAACACGCCGGTCTGTTCGTCGGTAAAGTGGCGCAAGGCAGACTCGCAGTCCGCATGATCAATAAATTGAATGAAGTTTTTCGAAGGCTGGGGTTTGAGTGCCAGAGCCGTCAGTTGCTCTGCCAGTGCCGCACGGGCATCCACTTCCACCTGATCGAGCAGATAGTTGACCATTGACGGCGAAGCCGCCCAGCCGACCACTTCGTGCTGCAGTTGGGTTTCAGTGTCGAAGGCTTTGAAGTGCTGCTGCCCGGGTGCATCGGTTGCAACCATGATCAGTCGCTGCGTCCGCCCCTCGGCATCCTGCTTGCGAAACACCAGCAATCTGGCCATCACGTAGCGGTCGTTGAGTTTGATCTGTTGTACACGCAATGCTGGATCGGATGCGCGCGCTGCCGGGCCGGTCAGTGCCGCGACCATGGCGAAATCCCCGGGCTGGATATGCCCCTGCATCTTCGCCGCCCAACCCTGCGCGGTCAGTCGGGTTCGTGCCAGTGCGCAGAGCATTTGCCGGTTGTGTTCTTGCTGGTAAGCCTTGCGTTGAAACTCGCCAAACTCCGCGCGCAGATCGAGCTCATCGATCACTCCGGCAAGGTAAGCCGGATTCAATGCCGAGCAGGCTGCATCAAGCGGTTTGCCATCAAGAGTGATAAAGGTGTGATCGAGAAAGTCCGAGCCTGCACTCTCGTCGTCCGGGTGCAGGCCATAGAGTGCCAGCTCGACCAGTGAGCATGTCACGCGGTAGGTCTCGCTCGTGGATGGCAGCGTGCGACGCGTGTCGATGGTCAATGCGCGCGGGTCCAGATCATGGCCCAGGTCATCGGCCAGCCGGATGCGCAAACGGGCTTCGGCAAAATGCTCTGGAGAGGCCGCGCTGCCCAGTACGCTGAGCATCGCGGCATGTGCCTCATCGTAGTGTTGCAGATGCCTGGCGTAGGTCTGCAGGTCGGCCTCGCTGGCAATCTTCATCCAGTCCGGCAGGTTTCGATGATACTGACGTTGCCTGTTGGTCAGTTCGCGCAGTTCGAGCATGCAGGCGGGGCCGAGCAGACCGCGCATGTCGATGGCCGCCTGAATCTGCGCCTGACGTGTTGCCCTGTCTTCACTGTCAGGTCGTTCGCACGCATGGCGAATGTCATTGCGCTGCTTGTTCAGCAGACGATCCAGGGCATGCCCGAAGGGGGCGGTGGTGACCGGCTGTAATTGCAGGTCTTCAGCCGTGAACGGCTCAAGGTACAGGTCGGCGTCCTGGCTGATCTTGAAGAGCAGGTCTTGATGACGCTTTTCCATCGTGTTCAGGAGAGCATCCTGCAATGTCGCTGTATTGAGCCAGCGCGCCAGGGTTGCGAGCATCAGCGCCTGCGTGGCAAAGCCCATGATGCCCAGCCCGGGCAACATCAGCAGCGTGCGTCCCTGTTCCTGGGATATCGCCAGCACGCCGGCCATTTCGACGTGTTCGTCATCGTGCAATTGCACATGCAGCGAGGCGTAAGTGAGCGCCGGGCTTTGCGGCTGATCGGGCGAGTCCGGCAGGCAGGCCAGGTAGCCACTTTCCAGGTCACGCTCGTGAATCCTGACGCTGGCTTCATAACGCAAGGCTCGCTGCAAGGCAGGTACAAGCCGGTCGCGGCGGCTTTCAGCGTTTTTCCCAGGGTCTGTCCAGTAGTCATCGGTCTGTTGCAGCAGGCTGAATATTTCCAGCTCCCGTTCAGACTCGTCGGAACCGCCAAGCGCAGTCAACAGCGCTTCGCCCGGGCCAGGCTGGGCCTTAAGCTCGATGGCCAGAAGGGTGCGCAGTTCATCGAGCCTTTTCAGTGCGGCGGAGGCGGCAGGCCAGGTATCGACAGGTGTCAGTGGTGTAGGCGTTATAGCCAAAGGGGGCAGTGTTTGTGTCATGACAGGCGTTCCATTGCGCACTTCAGGCGCTGAGGTTTGAGCGACGGCCTTCGGGCCGGCGACGATGGGCCTCAATTAATCAGAAGCAACAGGCGTCAAGTCGTAGATAGTTATTGATGCTGAGAAATAGATGTTTCCTACGCCGTCTGGCGGGCATCCCCGATGACATTTCAGCGCGTCGAGCCAATCCTTGGTCATTACGTTATAATCCCGCCCTTTAGCTGCCCTCAGCCCGCTGTGCGGGGGCACACCTTTTCTCGGGCGCGATGCGCCTGCATGCAGACTAAAGAGGCTAGACCCTAGTGGCATTGACGATCCTTGGCCTGTCCGGCGCCCTTAGCCATGATCCTTCCGCAGCGCTTTATATCGACGGCAAGCTGATAGCAGCGGCCGAAGAAGAGCGCTTCGTTCGTGACAAACACGCGAAGAACCGCATGCCCTACGAGTCGGCGAAGTTCTGTCTGGAACAGGCAGGCATCAAGCCTTCGGACGTCGACGTGGTTGCGATTCCGTTCGCCCCCATCAGCCTGTTCGGCAAGGCGCGCTGGCATTACGCCAAGCGCTACTGGTACGCCCCTGATCGCGCCCTCGACGCGCTGCTGATGGGCAACCGCCGTTACAAGCGCTACCGCAACAAGATTGTCTGGTGCCTCGAGCAACTGGGCTTCGATCCGAAAAAGATCAAGATCGAGCCGGTCGAGCACCATCTGGCTCACGCCTCCAGCGCCTACCACTGTTCCGGTTTCACCGAGAAAACCGCGATCATGGGCATCGACGGCAAGGGCGAGTACGCCACGACCTTCTTCGGCTACGGCGAAAACGGCAAGATCCACAAGATCAAGGAATTCTTCGATCCTGACTCGCTGGGCGGCCTGTATGGCGCTATCACCGAATTCCTCGGTTTCGAGATGCTCGACGGCGAATTCAAGGTTATGGGCATGGCACCGTACGGTGATGCCAGCAAGTATGATTTTTCGCGTCTGGCCACGTTCGAGAACGGCGAGCTGATCATCAATACCGAGCTGGCCAACGTCATTGGCCTGCGTCGCTATAAAGAGAACGGCAAGGGCTTTTACTTCTCGCCGAAGCTGATCGAGTGGCTCGGCCCGAAACGCGTTGGCGACGTAGCCGACGAGCCCTACATTCACTATGCCGCGAGCATGCAGGCGCTGTTCGAAAAGCTCGCGTTGCAGATGATGGACCACTACCTGGGTGACATCCTCAAGGAAACCGGCAAGATCGCTTTCGCCGGTGGCTGTGCGCTGAACGTCAAACTCAACCAGCGCATCATCGCCCGTCCTGAAGTCAAGGAGCTGTTCGTGCAGCCTGCGTCCGGCGATGCAGGTACGGCGGTCGGTGCTGCGGCTTATGTGTCCCACGCTCGCGGTGTACCGGTCGAGAAGATGGAACACGTCTACCTCGGCCCGGCGTACAGCAACGAAGACGTGATCGCGGCCTGTGCCCGTCACCCGAGCAAGCCGGTCTGGCGTCAGATCGACAATACGCCACAGCGGATTGCCGAAATCATGGTCAAGGGCAACCCGGTTGCCTGGTTCCAGGGACGCATGGAGTTCGGTCCGCGCGCACTAGGCGGTCGTTCCATCATCGGTTGCCCGAGCGTCACCGGCGTGGCCGACCGCATCAACCATCAGATCAAGTTCCGTGAGCGCTGGAGGCCTTTCTGCCCGTCGATGCTCGACACCGTCGCCCCGCAGATGATCAAGATCGATCACCCGGCACCGTTCATGACCTTCACTTTCGAAGTGGCGGAAGAGTGGAAAACCCGTGTTCCGGAAGTCGTCCATGAAGACGGCACTTCCCGTGCCCAGGTGCTCAAGCGCGAATACAACCCGCGCTACTACGACATGATGAAGGCGCTGGAAGAACTGACCGGCAATGGCGTTTCCCTGAACACCTCGCTCAACCGCCGTGGCGAACCGATGATCTGTTCGCCGACCGATGCGCTGAACATGTTCTTCGGCTCGGACCTCGAGTACCTGATCATGGAAGACATCCTGGTGGTAAAAGAGGGCGTCGAGGCTTATGACACGCTCGGTTGAACGTCACGTACTGCAGTTCTGTCACGGCTATGATGGGCCGTTTCTGGACTGCGCACGGCAATACGCCAGCCTGTTCGCCGGCAAGGGCTATCGGGTGACGACGGTGTTTCTGACCGGCGCCGCCGATCCAGATGTCGTCGCTGACTGCGGTTCGGACGAAGTGCTGTTCATGGAATACAGCTCCAGCGCCATTCGTGGCCTGAAGCTGGATGCCATCCGTGACCTGCGCAAAATTGCCGCAACGCGCTCGTTCAGCTTTTGCATCGCGCACCGCTTCAAGCCGGTGTACATCGCCCTGTTGGCGACGAAGTTGCCGGTGATCGGTGTGCATCATGCGTTCGGCGATTACCACCGGCGCAGTCGCAAGCTGTTCGCCAACCTGTTTCGCAAGCGCCTGAGCCTACTCGGTGTTTCCGATGCGGTCCGCGACGACATGCGCAGCAGCCTGCCCAAGTGGCCGGCCGAGCGCATTCAGACGTTGTACAACCGGATCGACGTCGAGCAACTGCAGGGCAGTCAGTTTTCCGCTGAAGATGCCCGCGCAGAGCTGGGTCTGTCGGCATCGGCCTGGATTGTCGCCAACGTCGGTCGCCTGCATCCCGACAAGGATCAGGCCACGCTGTTGCGCGGTTTTGCCGAGGCTCTGCCCAATCTTCCCGAGAACAGCCAGCTGGTGATTCTCGGCAAGGGCCGCCTGGAAGAAAACCTCAAGGCGCTTGCGCTGGAGCTGGGCATTGGTCCGCAGGTGCTGTTTCTTGGGCAGGTGCCTGACGCCCGCCGCTACTTCAAGGCGTTCGATGTATTCGCCCTGAGCTCTGACCACGAGCCGTTCGGCATGGTCCTTCTGGAGGCGATGGTGGCCGGTGTGCCACTGGTTGCAACGTCCTGCGGCGGCGCGAAGGAAGTGGTCGAAGACGTGGGTCTGCTGTTCCCGCTGGGTGATGTTCACAGCCTGGCGCACGGCCTGGTACACATGGCCGGTCTTGACGCCGAGCAGCGTCAGGACTGCGCCGAGCGCATGTTGCTGCGTTTGCGCGAACGCTTTTCCGATCATGCTGTGCGCGATGTCTTCTGGCGGCTGCCGCAAGTCTCCAGCCTGACGGCGGGGGCCTGATGCTCAATCGATTCAAAGGCTGGCGCGAGCGTGGCTGGGTGCAGATCGACGCGGCTGCTTACGAGCAGGCATGGCAACGGTTGGGTGGCAGCGTAGCCACTCATCCGCTGGTCGTTGCGCGCCTGTCGGCGTTTTCCGGTATTGCTGTGCGTTATCTGGCCTGGGAGCAGGGCGGCGAAGTAAAGGCAGCGATTGCCACCTGGGGGCGTTCGCTGGCGCTGTCCAAGGACGAACTCAAGCGTCACGGCAAGAAAGGCCTGTTCGATCTGGGCAACGCCGAACTGATTTTGCCGGTGGCCGACGATATTCAGGTCCCGGTCCGCCATCGTGCCCGCTATGTGTCTGCGCTCAACGAGGGCCGCATCAGCACCTTCAGGCCGCAGACCGAATCGCTGGCGATGGCGCGTACGCCCGAAGAACTGTCCAAGAAATTTCGTTACAACCAGCGTCGTGAACTTCGCTTGCTGGAGGAGGCTGGCGGCACGGTAAGACCTGTCAGCGAGTTCAGCAGCGCCGAGCTGGCGAGTATGTATTGCGATCTGTTTCAGCGTCGCTGGGGCTTTGAGGCCACCGGTGCCCGGCACAAGGCCGACGTCATCGAGCTGTTGCGTGAACTGCTGATCGGTTCGGTGGTGTTTCTCAACGATGCGCCGATTGCCATTCAACTGGTGTATCGCGTCGAAGCGCCGCAGTGGGTCAGCATCGAGTACGTCAACGGCGGTGTCGATCCCGAAACCCGGGACTTCAGCCCAGGCAGCGTGCTGAGTTTCGTCAATACCCAGTCCGCCTGGGAGAACGCCCGCGCCTTGGGCAAATCACTGCGTTTTTCCTTTGGTCGTGCCGACCGCGAGTACAAGGACCGATGGTGCAACCCCGTTCCGGTGTTCCAGATTTGAGTCGCAAGCAACAGTTGCTCAAGCGCCATCGCCGTAACAAGCGGCTGGCGTTACTGGGTGGCCTGCTGCTGTTGATTGCCATCGGCGTGTTGACGGTCTGGTGGCTGGTGCCGCTCGTGGCTGTTTGCGCATGGGTCGCCCATGAAGCCTGGTTTGCCGATCATCTGTTTTATTCACCCACCGACGACTATCAGTACAGTTTTCCGGCCGACAGCGAAGTACCAGGCGTCCGCCTGGACGGCGGCACGTTGTTGATCGACCCCGCCGTGCAACTGACCGGCGACGAAACATTGATACTGGCACTGACCGTAAAAAGCACCTGGCTGGGACGTTTTCTCGACCCGGTCGTGGAACTGCAGGGGCAAGCCTTGAGTGACCGGCAGGCCTTCGAGCGTGGCGTCTGCGGCGTGCGTTATCTGAACCTGACCGGGCTTGGCGAGCCGCTGGCCGCGGGTGCCCTGCAACTGCGCGGTCGTTTCTGTCGTCTTGCCCGTACACCGCGCCTCTGGCTGTTTCGTCAGCCGGATGCGCGAAAGCAGCGTGTCATGGTTATCGCACCGCATGCCGACGATGCCGAACTCGCCGCGTTCGGGCTTTACAGCCAGGCCGAGGAAGCCTGGATTGTGACGCTGACTGCTGGCGAGATCGAGGCCGAACATTATCGCCAGATGGGCATGCAGCGCGCCGAAGCTGCGCGCATGAAAGGCCGCTTGCGCGCCTGGGACAGCATCGCCGTCGCCCGTTGGGGTGGTGTGCCTGAGTCGCACTGTGTGCAGTTGGGTTATTTCTGCCTGCAGTTACCCGCCATGCAGGCCGCGCCGGATACGCCGGTCGCCTCGCGTGAGGCGGACCTGACCGATACGCGGTTGTTTCGCCAGTTCAATACGCTGCCATTGCCCGGCGATGACGGCCAGCCGACCTGGAATAATCTGCTCGCCGACCTGCGCGCACTGCTCCTCAAGGCCAGGCCGCAGGTTATTGTCATGCCGCACCCGGCCATCGATCCGCATCCTGACCATGTCTGTGCCCAGGCAGCCGTGCGTGAAGCGCTGGCCGGTCTTGAATGGCAGCCAGACGTGGTGCTCGGTTACGCCAACCACTTGCACGACAACGACCGCTGGCCAATGGGCGATGCCTACAGTGGCATCAGCCTGCCGCCGGTATTCGATGCCAGTCTGCCGCTGGTGCCGTACAGCCTGCACTTATCGGTTGCGGCCCAACGCGACAAGGCGATGGCGCTGGGTATGATGCATGACCTGTTGCCACCGATGCCGTTCAAACGCCGTGTGCGCCGTGCGCTGCAACGCGTTCTGGCCGGTCGCCACTGGCCGGCCGAAGGCGAAAACGAATTCTTCCGCAAAGCTGTGCGACGACACGAGTTGTTCTGGCGCAGCCGTGACATCTGATTCAGCAGGCGCAGTACTGCAAGGAAAACCATGAAAGTTCTACTTCTGGTCCAGAAAGAGCAGCGTGCGATTCTGGACCGTCTCTATGACGGCATCGCGGCACACTGCGAATGCGACGTGCGCTGGCTGAGTTCCGGGGAGCAGCGCAACCTGCGTGGCTATTTCCGCCGCGAGGTGGACGTCAGCCGTTATGACCGGATCGTGTTTTTCCTGCGCTTCAAGCAGGAAGTGCGTCAGGTAGGGTTCATCCGCACGATCCCCAATCTGGTCATCCTCGAACACGATGCCTACCAGAACTACATTCCTTGCAAATACACCGGCAAGTTCAGTGCGCACTATCGCAAGCTGCCTTGGGCGCGGGTGATCTGCTCGGGGTTCATGGTCAGCGAGCGTCTGCGCCAGGAAGGCTTCGACGCGGTGTTCGTGCCCAAGGGCTATGACCAGAGCCTGTTGCAATTGCAGGCGCGTGAACGTGACATCGAACTGGCCTTCGTTGGCAGTACCAACAGTGTGGCCTACAGCGGCCGCAAGGCGCTGCTGGATGAGTTGGGGCAGGTCGAGAATCTGCTCGTCACGCGTACCAAGTCCGGGGAAGAGTATTGCGACACCCTTAACCGTATCCGCTTTTTCGTCAGTGCCGATGTCGGCATGGGCGAGTACATGATCAAGAATTTCGAGGCCATGGCCTGCGGTTGCGTGCTGCTGGCCTTCGACCAGGGCGCTGAAGAAAACCGCGCGCTGGGCTTTGTCGACATGCACAACATCGTGCTCTATCGCGACATTCCCCAGCTTCGTGAAAAGCTGGCGAAGTTGCGCGAAAACACCGCTCTGGCCAGCGAAATATCCTGTAATGGGCAGACTTTGGTCGAAGAACGCTTTACATTCCATGCCCTTGGAAAAGCCATCGTGGACGCAATGCATTCGCCGTTGCGCAGCATGCCGGCGATGAGCTGGCTCGATCGCCTGCGGTCACGCTTGGGATGGTAAGGAATTATGAATATTCAATGATTGGGAACGAATGATGGTATTCAGCGAAAACAGCGACATTACGCTGGTCGTCACCAGTTGTGGTCGATTCGACTTGTTGAAGAGCACCCTGGAAACGTTCGACCGTTTCAATACCGCGCCCATACGCCATGTGCTGATTACCGAAGATTCGGGTGATGCTCAGGTTCAGGCCTGCATTCCCGAACACTGGCGCCCGCATACACGTTTCATTATCAACAACCCCAAGCTGGGGCAGATGCGCTCTGTCGATGCGGCCTATTCGTTGGTCGAGACATCCTGGGTTTTCCATTGCGAGGATGACTGGGATTTCTACCGCCCGCACTTCATTGAAGAATCAATGACGCTGCTCAAGCACGATCCTCAGGCATTGCAAGTCTGGTTGCGCAGCTACAATCATGATCTGCGTATTCACAGCCCCTATGTCTATTTGAACGAGCGTGAAGTGGTCGAAGGTATCCCGTTTTACAAACTGGGTTCGCACAAGCCGGAGTGGCAAGGGTTTTCCTTCAATCCCGGGCTGCGCCGTCTGGCTGATTACCAGCAGCATGCGCCGTATGCCGGGCATGGTGGCGAGAAGAAACTTTCACAATTATTTGCCGCGCAAAACCGTTACGCTCTGATCCTGGAAAATGATGCCGTATTGCACACCGGGTTCGGTGAGCATGTGGTGGTGCCGCAGGAGCGGCTCGACAAACAGCGTCGCAAGCGTCGTGATCGCGTCAAGCTGATCATCGCTGTGCTCGCTGGTCTGGTAACAGGTTGGTTGCTCAATAATGTCAGTTGACCGAATCAAAATCCCCAGTAGCAAAGTACAGACGTATTTCACCGTAGCGATTGTTGTCTTTCTGCTGAGTTTTATTCTTAACCCGTCAGCCAAGATCACCAACAATCTGTTTTACGCATTCACCGCCTTGCCGGGCTTGTTCTTCTTGATCAAGTACCGTGGCGCCAGGGTGTTTGCAGAACCGCTGGGCATAGCCTGGGCTGTATTCATGGCGTGCTTTCTGGTGCCGGCGCTGCAAGCGCAGGAGTTCCAGTATTACAAGCACATTGTCTACGTCAGCCTGTTTGTCTTTGTCGTGGCCGGGATTACGGAAAACGGTTTCTTCCGGCGCGGTTTGTTCGTGCGAGGCATGTTCTGGGCCATCTGCCTGTACATCCTGCTCGGCAGCATTTATAGCTGGGTGACCGGAAAATTCGAGTTCGGTCAGCGTGTGGCCATTCTTCCGGCACGTATGGAGAATGTGATCTACACCAGCGCCTGGCTGGTTTGCAGCCTCGCCCTGGCACTGCCGCTATGGGCCAGAGAACGGCGCTGGATTGAAGCGGTGTGTGCTGTTCTTGTTACTCTGGTGTTAACGGCCTTTGTCGTCCAGACCCGCACCGCGCTGGTGGGTTGCGCGGTTCTGTTCGCCGTCTGCAGCGCCTATGCGCTGTACCGTTTTCCATTGCGCACGATAGTCGCCTTGTTGGCGCTGGGCGTCGTTGCGGCGGCAGCCTTCTGGTTCGTCAAGGATGAACAGTGGGTCGCCCTGCTGATGGTCAGAGGGGATTCCTACCGCATCGAGCTGTTTGAAATCATGACCGGTGAATGGCGTCGCTGCGGCTGGGTGCTCGGCTGTGGTGTCGATTTCTACACGACCCAGACCCTGACGGGCGGCATACCGATCCAGCACCCGCACAATATTTTCGTGTCGCTGGGCCTGTACACCGGCGCCGCTTCGCTGGTGATGTTTCTGGTTGTTATGGCGATGACGCTGTGGAACGCCTTGCGCAACGGCGATGCCTGGGGTCTCTACCTGGTGTGCGCGCTGGTCATGCTTAACTTCGACGGCGGCCAGTTGGTCGGTAACCCGGATGAGCTCTGGGTGCTGGTGTTGTTACCGGCAACGATGGTGCTGGGCCGTATTGTGCAGGCGCATCGGCTCCGGCAGCTGCAGTAAGATAAAAAATGGCCGCTTCGAAAGCGGCCATTTTTTGTGAAAGCGTTACTGAATAGCCTGAACCAGTTCGCTGGTGTCGCACAGGCTCTGAGCGCTCATGTAGCCATCGAGGAAGGCCGGGTTGCCGTTGTCCAGCAGCCATTGGCGATCTTCCTGATAGCGCAACATGTGCTTGAAGTTGCGCAGACGCAGGCTTTTACGCAATGCGCGGCGGTAGGTTTTCATGTCGGCAATATCGATCAGGCCGAGGGTGCCTTCCGGTGTGAGGATAACGTTGCCCAGATGGGCCGAGCGAAAGTAGATGCCCTTTTCATGCAGGTGGGCGATGAAGCTTCCCAGTTGCCTGCGCAGCTTGTCGTCGGCCACCGCACTGCCCAATAGCTGGCGCAGGGTGAAGCCTGCCAGCGGATCATAATGCACTGCATCGCGCTCGATTTCGGCGATGCGGCTTACCGAGCGTATGCGCGGGCAGGGAATGCCGCGTTTGACCAGCGTTTCACAGTTGTCTGCGAAGCGTTGGGCATAGGGATACCAGGCTGCCGAGCTGACAAGGCGTTTGCGTCGAAACAATTTCAACATGGAGCCGTCACGCAGACGTAGTACTTTGTCGCCCGTGCCATCGGCTTCAAGCACTTCGGCACCTTGAACCAGATCAAGGTAATGGGCGTGGTCAAGCGCTTGCATCGATACTCCGGTTTTTACGCCCCAAGGGCTACTGGTCGTCATACAGAAGCCTGCTTTGCCGGTTTCAAGCAGCAATCAGAAACCTCAGGGAATGGACGAGCCGCCTATGTTACCGCAGCAGGCAGCCTCGAAAACCGCTGTGATACAATTCGGCCTCTTTTTAATACGACGGATTCTCATGACAACCTCCGAATCGTCCTCGACTTCCAGCGTGAAAATCTATTTCCGTCTGTTGTCTTATGTGCGTCCGTATGTGGGCATCTTCCTGCTCAGCATCATTGGTTTCGTGATCTTCGCCTCGACCCAGCCGATGCTTGCCGGCATCCTCAAATACTTCGTCGATGGCCTGACCAACCCTGAAGCCGTGCTGTTCCCCAATGTGCCTTATCTGCGTGAGCTGCAACTGTTGCAGGCAGTGCCGTTGCTGATCGTTCTGATCGCCGCATGGCAGGGGCTTGGCTCTTTCCTGGGTAACTACTTCCTAGCCAAGGTGTCTCTCGGCCTGGTCCATGACCTGCGGGTGGAGCTGTTCAACAAGCTGCTGGTACTGCCCAATCGTTACTTCGATACGACCAACTCCGGCCACTTGATTTCGCGTATCACGTTCAACGTCACGATGGTCACCGGTGCCGCCACCGATGCCATCAAAGTGGTGATTCGTGAAGGTCTGACCGTGGTTTTCCTGTTCATCTATCTGTTGATGATGAACTGGAAGCTGACCCTGGTCATGCTCGCCATCCTGCCGCTGATTGCTGTCATGGTCGGCAGTGCGAGCAAGAAATTCCGCAAGCAGAGCAAGAAGATTCAGGTAGCGATGGGCGATGTTACGCACGTTGCCTCGGAAACCATTCAGGGCTATCGCGTGGTACGCAGCTTCGGTGGCGAGTCCTACGAACAGAACCGCTTCGCTCAGGCCAGTGACAGCAATACACGCAAACAACTGCGCATGACCAAAACCGGTGCCATCTACACGCCGATGCTGCAATTGGTGATCTACAGCGCCATGGCGGTGTTGATGTTTCTGGTGCTGTTCCTGCGAGGCGATGCCACCGCGGGCGATCTGGTTGCCTACATCACTGCGGCCGGTCTGCTGCCCAAGCCGATTCGCCAGTTGTCGGAAGTCAGTTCGACGATCCAGAAAGGCGTCGCCGGTGCCGAGAGCATCTTCGAACAACTGGACGTGGAAGAAGAAGTCGATACCGGCACCATCGAGCGTGATCGCGTGACTGGCCATCTTGAGGTGAAGAACCTCAGCTTCTTCTACCCGCAGACCGAGCGTCAGGTGTTGAACGACATCAGTTTCTCCGCAGCGCCTGGGCAGATGATCGCGCTGGTAGGCCGGTCCGGCAGCGGTAAATCGACCCTGGCCAACCTGATACCGCGTTTTTACGGGCACGAGATGGGCAACATCCTGCTCGATGGCGTCGAAATCAACGACTACCGTTTGCGCAACCTGCGCAAGCACATCGCCCAGGTCAACCAGAACGTCACGCTGTTCAACGACACGATCGCCAACAACATTGCCTATGGCGATCTGGCAGGTGCGCCGCGTGCCGACATCGAAGCGGCCGCCGCCGACGCCTACGCCAAAGAGTTCATCGACCAGTTGCCGCAGGGGTTCGATACTCAGGTGGGCGAAAACGGCGTGCTGCTGTCCGGTGGTCAGCGGCAGCGTCTGGCCATTGCTCGCGCACTGCTTAAAAACGCACCGCTGCTGATCCTCGACGAAGCCACGTCGGCGCTGGACACCGAGTCCGAACGCCACATCCAGGCGGCGCTGGATCACGTCATGAAGGGCCGTACCACGCTGGTTATCGCTCACCGCCTTTCGACCATCGAAAAGGCTGACATGATTCTGGTCATGGACGCCGGGCAGATCGTCGAGCGCGGTACGCATACCGAGTTGTTGGCACAGAACGGCTATTACGCCCGTCTGCATGCCATGGGACTGGACGAGCCGTCACCTGTCGGCGCAGTCTGATTTCGCTCTCACCGGGCGGGCCCCTGTGGCCTGCCTGCCTTCGGGCGGTGTGATTCAACAGCCTGTCGGTTATAAACCCCTGTGCTAAGATTCCGCCCCTGTCCATTTTTCAAGTACGGGTTGTTCCATGAAGCTATACATGCCGCGCTTTGATCAGGCCCCTGTCCTGGTGGTTGGCGATGTCATGCTCGACAGATACTGGCATGGTGGTACCTCGCGTATTTCCCCTGAGGCGCCGGTGCCTGTGGTCAAGGTCGATCAGATCGAAGACCGTCCGGGCGGCGCTGCCAACGTGGCCTTGAACATCGCTGCGCTGGGTGCACCGGCTTCGCTGGTCGGTGTGACGGGTGACGACGAGGCCGCAGAAAGTCTGACCAACAGCCTGAAAGCAGCGGGTGTGCTGGCGCGTTTTCAGCGCATTGCCGATCAGCCGACCATCGTCAAGTTGCGCGTCATGAGTCGCCATCAGCAGTTACTGCGTATCGACTTCGAAGAACCGTTCAACACTGACCCGCTGGCACTGAGTGCAGAGGTCTACAGCCTGCTGGATGGCATCAAGGTGCTGGTCCTGTCCGATTACGGCAAGGGTGCGCTGAAAAACCATCAGGCGCTGATTCAGGCCGCCCGCAAGCGCGGTATAGCGGTGTTGGCTGATCCCAAGGGCAAGGATTTCACGATCTATCGCGGTGCCAGCCTGATTACGCCGAACCTCAGTGAATTCGAAGCCATCGTCGGGCATTGTGAAGACGAGGCACAGCTGGTCACCAAAGGTGCGCAGTTGATGCAGGAGCTTGACCTGGGCGCTCTGCTGGTGACCCGCGGTGAGCACGGCATGACCCTGCTGCGTCCTGATCAGCAGGCGCTGCACCTGCCGGCCCGTGCTCGCGAAGTGTTCGATGTGACCGGCGCCGGTGACACGGTAATTTCCACTCTCGCGGCAGCGATTGCTGCGGGCGAGGAACTGCCGCATGCGGTGGCGCTGGCTAATCTGGCAGCAGGCATTGTGGTCGGCAAGCTGGGTACTGCAGCCATCAGCGCCCCGGAACTGCGCCGCGCCATTCAGCGCGAAGAAGGTTCCGAACGCGGCGTGCTGGGGCTGGAGCAACTGTTGCTGGCGGTCGATGATGCGCGCGCGCACAAGGAAAAAATCGTCTTCACCAATGGCTGCTTCGACATTCTTCACGCCGGTCATGTGACCTACCTGGAGCAGGCGCGGGCGCTGGGTGATCGTCTGATCGTGGCCGTCAACGATGACGCGTCTGTCAGCCGCCTGAAAGGGCCGGGCCGTCCGATCAACAGCGTTGACCGGCGTATGGCCGTGCTGGCAGGCTTGGGTGCAGTGGACTGGGTGATCAGCTTCCCCGAAGGCACTCCTGAAAATCTGCTGAGTCACGTCAAGCCGGACGTGCTGGTCAAAGGCGGTGATTACGGCGTCGATCAGGTGGTCGGTGCCGATATCGTCCAGGCGTACGGTGGCGATGTGCGTGTGTTGGGGCTGGTGGAAAACAGCTCGACTACGGCAATTGTCGAGAAGATTCGCGGGCAGGCGTAGTTTTCAGCCGCAGGCTACAAGCCAAGGCAAATCAAAAGGCTTGAGGCTCACAGCTTGCCGCTCATGGCGTGCAGCAGCTCCCGAGCTTTTCCGGTCAGGCGTTTCAGTCCTGACTTCTTCGCCGGTGGGGCCATGCCCTGCTGGCGTAGCCAGTCCTTCCAGCGAATTCGTTCCTCACGCACGATCCAGCCATCCTGCGCGGCAAAACTTTCGGCCAGGTACAGCCCTCGGGTGCCAGCCGGGATCAGTTTGTCGCGCTTGAGCGTGTACAGCTCGGGCAGCGGCACTCCATTTTCCAGCGGCATCAGGTACAGGTCGGGTTTGCTGCGGTTAAGGCGGGCGACCAGTTGATCGTTTTCCAACACTTCATCGACATGGAAAAGGCTGACCGGGCGCGCTTCCTTGGGGATTTCCAGACGCATGTCGTAAATCAGCTGCAAGGACGCGGTGGGTAAATGCACATAAGCCCGTGGGCGCTCCAGCAGTGTCAGGCTGCCGCTTCGCACCGGCCGCGCTGCGCCGGAGAGCGGGCTCAGACGAAAGGGCATGGCCTCGCGATAATGCAGTGCAGCGGCATATGGCGCAGGCAGCCAGGTCTCTTTGAACAGTCCACTCAGCCAGCCCTGAGGCGTTTCGATCATGCACTCTTCGGCCACTTCCTGAATGGCGGTATGCAGTGGCAGGGTCAGTTCGTGGGCCGGCACATAACCCGAGATCAGCTTGAGTACGACGTCGCCACGGTCCTGGCGACGCTGGCGAACCAGCACCCAGTAATCGCGATTCTGCCAGCTCACGGTCAGGCGAACGGACACCCCCAGATTGGCAAGCTCGGTGGAGAAACGTTCGGTGTCCGGCACGTCGATCTTGCGCCGCCGCTGCAAGGTTTGCGCGAAGTTCATCGGCATGCCGATGCTCTGGTAGCTCAGGCCTTCCGGCGTGGCCTCGACAAACAGCGGCAGGGTCTTGAAGTTGCTGGGGTTCTTGCGGATCAGTGTTCGCGGCATAACGGCTCCTTCTTGCGTTGGGGTCGGCCGCCTCAATCAGGCTTGACGGCAAATCACGGCAGCGGCAGTTGCAACGTTGTGCGCCAGGTGCAACGGATTGATGGTGCCGACAATAGCACTGGCAACCGCCGGATGTTCAAACAGTAGCTGGAAACTGGCCTGCACCGGGTCCATGCCCGGCGTCAGACAGACATGACCACTGGCCAGTGCTTTCTTCACCAGGATGCCTTTGCCATGGGCGGCAGCGTAATCCAGCACCGGTTTCTCGCCTTGCTCGTTGAGGTTGTAGGTGACCATCGCACAATCACCTTCGCGCAATGCCAGCAAACCGCCTTCGACTGTCTTGCCGGAAAAGCCGAAGCCGCGAATCTTGCCTTCGCGCTTGAGGTCGGCGAGCGTCTGATACACCTCGGCCTCGTTAAGAATCGCCAGATCATTGCCGTCCGAATGCACCAGCACCAGATCGAGAAAATCGGTTTCAAGACGTTTCAGGCTGCGCTCGACCGATTTGCGGGTGTGTTCAGCGCTGAAGTCATGGCTCGACTGGCCGTTATCGAATTCTTCGCCGACCTTGCTGACAATCACCCAGTCCTGGCGCTGACCGCGCAGCAACGGCCCGAGCCGTTCTTCGCTGGTGCCATAGGCGGGGGCAGTGTCGATCAGGTTGATGCCCATGTCGCGGGCCATGCGCAGCAGCATCTGCGCCTGCTGGTCATCGGGAATCTTGAAGCCGCTGGGGTATTTGACGCCCTGGTCGCGGCCCAGTTTGACGGTGCCCAGGCCAAGGGGCGATACGCTCAGGCCGCTATTGCCGAGCGGGCGATGCAGGTCGTGCAGGGTTTTCAGGCTCATGGCAGCAGCTCATCCCAGACAGGTATGGCCATCGGCGGCCGTGGCACATCAACCAGCGGTGACTGCGGTGTTGGGTGAATGCCATCTCTCGAAAGCTGCGACAGAACCCGGTCAGCGAAGTCCGGAGCCAGTGCCAGTTTGGTCGGCCAGCCAACCATCAGGCGACGCTGGCTGTCGAGAAAGGCGTTGTCTGGCCGCACCAGCCCCGACTGGGCAGGCTCGGCACGGTCCACGCGCAGGGTCGCCCATTGCGCCTGACTCAGGTCGACCCACGGCAGCAGGGCTTCAAGCTCCTTGCGGGCGACGGCGATCTGCGCGTCCGGCTCGCGTGCCACTCCCTCGGCCTCAGCCAGATCGCCGCCCAGATACCACACACACTGGCCGTCAGCCGCAGGGTGGGTGGTCACGGTGATGCGTGGCTTGGGACCGCCACCCAGGCAGTGGGCGAACAGCGGTTTCAGGGTCGGGCCCTTGACCAGCACCATGTGCAAGGGGCGGCGCTGCATCTGCGGTTGCGACACGCCAAGCGCGTTCAGCAGGTCGGCATTGCCGCCGCCAGCACTGAGTACGATGCGCTGGGCATGAATATCGCGCCCATCGACGCGCAGCCCGATCAGCTCATCGCCCTCGTACAGCGGCTCAACATTCTGACCGGCCAGCAGGCTGTCACCGGCCAGCTCGGCGAGTCGCTCGATCAGGCTCGGCACATCGACCACCAGTTCCGCGAGACGATAGACCTTGCCCTTGAATTTGGGGTTTTGCAGTGCGGGCGGTAATTGCTCGCCCTTGACCTGATCCACACGGCCGCGCACCGCCTTGCTGGCGAAGAAGCTGGTGAGATTGCCGGCGATGGTGCCTGGCGACCACAAGTAGTGGGCCTCGGATAGCAGGCGTACACCGGACAGGTCCAGCTCGCCTTTGCCATCGAGAGCTTCACGCCAGCGGCGCGGCATATCGGCGATGGCCTCGGAGGCACCGGAAAGCGCGCCGTGCAGCGCGTACTTGGCACCGCCGTGGATGATCCCCTGAGACTTGAGGCTTTGCCCGCCACCCAGGCTGGCGCTTTCTACCAGCACTGTCGAGAACCCTTGACGACGCAACCGGGCGTTGAGCCATAGACCGGCTACGCCAGCCCCGACAATCAGCACGTCAGTGGAAATAACCGATGGCATGAGCACCTCAGTGAGCAAAAAGTACGAGCATTATAAAGGATCGGCTTTTCAATGCCCGGCGGTTTTCGAGAACAGCTGGATGACCGCTACGCCAGCCACAATCATGCCCATGCCCAACAACGCGGGCAGGTCGAGTTTCTGGCCGTAGATGAAGAACGCCGCAATGCTCACCATGACAATGCCCATGCCCGACCAGATGGCGTAGGTGATGCCGACCGGGATCGTGCGCATCACCAGAATCAGCATCCAGAATGCAATCGCATAGCCGGTGATCAGCAGCAACAGCGGCAGGGGAGTGCTGAGCCCTTTCACGGCTTTCATGGAGGTGGTGGCGATGACTTCCGCGCAAACGGCGATAGCCAGCAGGTAATAAGCGTTCATGGTGCATTCCTTTTCGTCAGGCTGCGCATTCTAGCGACTTGTGATGGCGGGCTGATAAACTCCGCGCCCATGAATAGAACCCTTTATACCCTACTGTTTCATCTCGGCCTGCCACTGGTTGCCCTGCGCCTGTGGTTACGTGCGCGCAAGGCTCCGGCGTATCGCCAACGCATCGGCGAGCGGTTCGCCAGCGGTCTGCCTGCCATGCAGCGCGGGGGTATCTGGGTGCATGCGGTGTCAGTGGGCGAAAGCATCGCGGCCGCGCCGATGATTCGCGCGCTGCTGCTGCAATACCCTCAACTGCCGATCACTGTGACTTGCATGACGCCCACAGGTTCGGAACGAATCAAGGCGCTGTTCGCCAGCGAACCGCGCATTCAGCATTGCTACCTGCCGTATGACTTGCCTTGGGCGGCAGGGCGTTTTCTCGATCATGTGCAGCCCCGGCTGGGCATCATCATGGAAACCGAGCTGTGGCCCAACCACATCCACCAATGCGCCCTGCGCGGGATCCCCGTGGTGCTCGCCAATGCGCGGCTTTCGGAGCGCTCGGCGAGGGGCTATGCACGTTTTGCCAAGCTTGCCCGGCCGATGCTGGCGCAAATGGCTTGGTTCGCGGTGCAGACAGAAGTCGAGGCGCAGCGCTTTCGTGATCTGGGCGCGCGTCCCGAGTGCGTTGCAGTGACCGGTTCGATCAAGTTCGACCTGAGTATTGACCCGCAATTGCTGGAACGTGCCGCGCACTTGCGTGAGCAATGGCAGGCGACGCAACGTCCGGTATGGATCGCCGCCAGCACCCATGCAGGCGAGGATGAAAGCGTTCTTTCAGCTCATCGCACGTTATTGACGAGCCATCCTGATGCGCTGCTGATCCTGGTGCCGCGTCATCCCGAGCGTTTCGACAGCGTGCATGCGCTGTGTCAGCAGCAGGGTTTTGCGACGGTTCGGCGCTCATCCGCGCAGGCTGTCACGCCGGACGTCTCGGTGCTGATGGGCGATACCATGGGCGAATTGCTGTTTCTCTATGCGCTGGCGGATATCGCTTTTGTGGGCGGCAGCCTGGTGCCTAACGGCGGCCACAACCTGCTGGAGCCTGCTGCGCTGGCCAAACCGGTGCTCAGCGGCCCGCACCTGTTCAACTTCCTCGAGATTGCCACCATGCTGCGCACTGCCGGTGCGTTGCAGGAAATCAGCGATGCGACCACGCTGGCGACCGCCGTGCAGGGGCTTTTCGACCAGCCACAGCAGGCTCGCAGCATGGCCGATGCAGGGCTGGCTGTGATGAAGGCCAATCAGGGCGCGCTGCAACGCCTGCTCGACGGGATCGGGCGGTTGATGGGCAAACGCTGAGTCGGGGAGGACGCAGAGCGTCCGGAACGGCATGCCCACGCGGAGCATGGGCACGATAGTCGAGATTCTCGTTCCTCACGCTCCAGCGTGGTAATGCATTTCGTGACGCTCTGCGTCACCTGTCAGCGCTTTGCAGGTCGCTCGAAGTTCTTCTGTGCGGCAGTTGCCAGGTCGGGCGGAAGGAAGTCCTTGTCCGGGTTGTAATCAGCCTTCAGGTAGCGTGAAAGATCCTGCAGGTCGCCCGGGTTCAGGGTGCCTGCTGCCTGCTTGAGGCGCAGGTTGTCGAGGATGTAGTCATAGCGTGTGTTGTTGTAGTCACGCACAGAAGCATACAACTGGCGCTGCGCATCCAGCACATCGACAATGTTGCGGGTGCCCACCTGATAACCGATTTCAGTGGCTTCCAGTGCGCTCTGGTTAGAGATGATCGACTGTTTGCGGGCCTGCACCTGCTCGACATCGGTATTCACCGCACGGTGCAGGTTGCGCGTATTTTCCACCACCTGACGACGCAGGCTTTCACGGCGTTGCTCGCTCTGGCTCAGGCGCGCATAGGCTTCGCGTACCTGTGAACTGGTCAGGCCACCGCTGTAGATCGGGATATTCAACTGCACACCAATACTGCGCTGCTCGACGTCGCCGCCATAATTGCGCCCGGTGTAGTTAGGGTTGCTGAAACCCAGTGCGTCGTTGTCGCCACGCTGATAAGTCGCCACGGCATCGAGTGTCGGGGCATGCCCGGCCTTGCGCTGACGCAGGGTTTCCTCGGCAGCACTGACCGCGTAGTTACTGGCCAGCAGGTTGAGGTTCTGTTGTGCTGCGGTATCGACCCAGGCCTTGGCATCGTTTGGCGTTGGCGCCAGCACCGGCAAGGTATGCACGATGCCTTCGATGGAGTTGTATTCACGATTGGTCAGCGTCACCAGGGCTTGGAACGCATCGTCCACCTGGCGCTTGGCGAGAATCCGGCTGGCGCGCGAGGTGTCATAGCTGGCCTGCGCCTGCAACACGTCGGTCTTGTCCGACAGGCCGACATCGAAACGCTCGTTGGCCTGATCGAGCTGGCGTTTGAACGCTGCCTCCTCGGCCTTGGTCGAGGCCAGATTGTCCTGGGCGCGCAGCACGCTGAAATAGCTTTGTGCCGCTTGCAGGATCAGGTTCTGCTCGGTAGCCGACAGCTCGAGTGCCGCCTGCTCGTTGCTCGCCTCGGCGGCCTGCAACTGGAACCAGCGGTCGGCACGGAAGATCGGCTGGCTCAGGGTGGCTTGATAGACGTTACCGCTGCGGGTGGCAACGGCTCTGGGCTGGTCGATGCTGGTGCGGGTATTGTTGCTTTGCGCGCTGCCGGAAATGTTCGGCAGCAAACCTGCGCGGGCCTGCGGTACGGCTTCCTTGCGGGCATCGTAATCGGCGCGGGATGCCGCAAGGTCGGCATTGTTGTCCACCGCCTGCTGATAGACATTCAGCAGACCTGTCTGGGTCGGCAGTGGCATATCGGCTGCCCACGTCAGGCCGCTGGACGCAAACGAAACGGCCACAACCAACGAAAGTTTGCGCAGCATGAGGCATTCCCTGTTCATGAAGAAAGTAATCACGGTTCAAGAGAAACCGGGTTAGCGAGTGTAGAGCCAGACTCTTTTAGCAACAATCGGCGATTTGCGCCATTTATCGAGCCCTGTGCAAATAGGCTGGCATTGCAACCGCGCCCCGGCATAGACTGATCGCGTTCTTGTCGGGGTGCCTTGCTGTGAGGCTGAGATCGGTTAAACCGGATCCCGTTGAACCTGATCAGGTTAGCGCCTGCGTAGGGAACAAGATTTCTCGTCTCCCGGCGAGTCCTCTTGAGTATCGTCCGGGGTCGACTGTTCAAAAAATGAACAGCGTACACTTCCTTTCGATACTCAGCACCAGCACTGGTGCACCCGTCCGTCACGTCAGGTCACTCCGACAATAAATCCGCAACCGGATGTCTGGAGAGCCGTGATGAGTACAACACTAAAAAATGCAGCCCATTTGAGCGAGTCGGCACAAGTCGATTCCGGATCGGTACAGCCGTTTACCCGTTCGCAGAAAATCTACGTTCAGGGCTCGCGCCCGGACATCCGCGTGCCGATGCGCGAAATTACCCTGGACGTCACACCGACTGACTTCGGCGGCGAGATCAACGCGCCGGTCACGGTCTATGACACCTCCGGCCCGTACACCGACCCCAATGTGATCATCGATGTGCGCAAAGGCCTGGCGGATGTTCGCTCGCCGTGGATCGACTCGCGCAACGACACCGAGCGCCTGGCGGGCTTGAGTTCCAACTTCGGCCAGCAACGCCTGAGCGACGCCGAACTGACTGCGCTGCGCTTTGCGCATGTGCGCAACCCGCGCCGCGCCAAGGCGGGTGCCAACGTCAGCCAGATGCACTATGCGCGTCAGGGCATCATTACCGCCGAGATGGAATACGTCGCCATCCGCGAAAACATGAAGCTTCAGGAAGCCCGTGCCGCTGGCCTGCTGACCCAGCAACATGCCGGGCACAGCTTCGGCGCGAGCATTCCGAAGGAAATTACTGCCGAGTTCGTGCGCGAAGAGATCGCCCGTGGTCGCGCGATCATCCCGGCCAACATCAACCACGTCGAACTGGAACCGATGATCATCGGCCGCAACTTCCTGGTGAAGATCAACGGCAACATCGGCAATAGCGCGCTGGGTTCTTCCATCGAAGAAGAAGTTGCCAAGCTGACCTGGGGCATTCGCTGGGGGTCGGACACGGTCATGGACCTGTCCACCGGCAAGCATATTCATGAAACCCGCGAATGGATCATCCGCAACTCGCCGGTGCCGATTGGTACAGTGCCGATCTATCAGGCTCTGGAGAAAGTCGGCGGTGCGGCCGAGGACCTGACCTGGGAGCTGTTCCGCGACACGCTGATCGAGCAGGCCGAGCAGGGCGTTGATTACTTCACCATCCACGCCGGTGTGTTGCTGCGTTATGTGCCGCTGACCGCCAAACGTGTGACCGGGATTGTCAGCCGTGGAGGCTCGATCATGGCCAAGTGGTGCCTGGCGCATCACCAGGAAAACTTCCTGTACACCCATTTCGAAGACATATGCGAAATCATGAAGGCTTATGACGTCAGCTTCTCGCTGGGCGATGGCTTGCGTCCGGGCTCGATTGCCGACGCCAACGATGCAGCGCAGTTCGGTGAGCTGGAAACCTTGGGTGAACTGACCAAGATCGCCTGGAAGCACGACGTGCAGACCATGATTGAAGGCCCCGGTCATGTGCCGATGCAGTTGATCAAGGAAAACATGGACAAGCAGCTGGAATGCTGCGACGAAGCGCCGTTTTACACCCTCGGCCCGCTGACCACCGATATTGCGCCGGGGTATGACCACATCACGTCGGGCATCGGTGCCGCGATGATTGGCTGGTTCGGTTGCGCCATGCTGTGCTACGTCACGCCCAAAGAGCACCTGGGGCTGCCGAACAAGGATGACGTGAAGACCGGGATCATCACCTACAAGATTGCTGCTCACGCAGCGGACCTTGCCAAAGGTCATCCTGGCGCGCAGATCCGTGACAACGCCTTGAGCAAGGCGCGTTTCGAGTTCCGCTGGGAAGACCAGTTCAACCTCGGCCTGGACCCGGACACCGCACGCTCGTACCACGACGAAACCCTGCCCAAGGACTCGGCCAAGGTCGCGCATTTCTGTTCCATGTGCGGGCCGAAATTCTGCTCGATGAAAATCACCCAGGAAGTACGCGAGTACGCCGCCAACCAGCGGATCGAGGCGGTGGATGTCGACGTCGCCAAAGGCCTGGCCGAGCAGGCCGAGCGCTTCAAGCAGGAAGGCAGCCAGCTGTACAAGAAGGTGTAGGGAGCGAGACTCGGAGCGTCGCACGATCGTTGAGATTATCGTTCCGCACGCTCCAGCGTGGGAATGCAGTTCTCGACGCTCTGCGTCGTCAAGAGGACGCGGAGCGTCCAGAAAGGCATGCGACGCAGAGCGCCGCACGATAGTTGCGATGATCGTTCCGCACGCTCCCGCGTGGAAATGCAGTTCTCGACGCTCTGCGTCGTCAAGAGGACGCG